>NZ_CP080090.1:0-375000 GCF_025642995.1 Pseudomonas sp. YeP6b
ATGTCCCGACTCAATCCCCGGCAGCAAGAAGCCGTGAACTACGTCGGCGGCCCTCTATTGGTGCTCGCCGGTGCTGGCTCCGGCAAGACCAGCGTGATCACCCGCAAGATCGCGCACCTGATCCAGAACTGCGGCATCCGCGCCCAGTACATCGTCGCCATGACCTTTACCAACAAGGCGGCGCGCGAAATGAAAGAGCGTGTCGGCACGCTGCTCAAGGGCGGCGAAGGCCGTGGCCTCACGGTGTGCACGTTCCATAACCTGGGCCTGAACATCATCCGCAAGGAGCATGCGCGGCTGGGCTACAAGCCGGGCTTCTCGATCTTCGATGAGACCGATGTGAAGTCGCTGATGACTGACATCATGCAAAAGGAATACGCAGGCGACGACGGCGTAGATGAGATCAAGAACATGATCGGCGCCTGGAAAAACGACCTGATCCTGCCGCCCCAGGCCCTGGAAAACGCACGCAACCCCAAGGAACAGACCGCCGCCATTGTCTACACCCACTATCAGCGCACGCTCAAGGCGTTCAACGCAGTGGACTTCGACGACCTGATCCTGCTGCCGGTGAAACTGTTCGAGGAACACGCCGACATCCTCGAAAAATGGCAGAACAAAGTCCGCTACCTGCTGGTGGACGAGTACCAGGACACCAACGCCAGCCAATACCTGCTGGTGAAAATGCTGATCGGCAAGCGCAACCAGTTCACCGTGGTAGGCGACGACGACCAGTCGATCTACGCTTGGCGTGGCGCGCGCCCGGAAAACCTGATGCTGCTCAAGGACGACTACCCGTCCCTGAAAGTGGTGATGCTGGAGCAGAACTACCGCTCCACCAGCCGCATCCTGCGTTGCGCCAACGTGCTCATCTCCAACAACCCCCACGAGTTTGAAAAACAACTGTGGAGCGAGATGGGCCATGGCGACGAGATTCGCGTGATCCGCTGCCGCAACGAAGACGCCGAAGCCGAGCGCGTAGCCGTCGAATTGCTGACGCTGCACCTGCGTACCGATCGCCCCTACAGCGACTTTGCGATCCTGTATCGCGGCAACTACCAGGCCAAGCTGATCGAGCTGAAGCTGCAGCACCACCAGATTCCCTATCGGCTTTCGGGTGGCAACAGCTTTTTCGGACGCCAGGAAGTAAAAGACCTGATGGCCTACTTCCGTCTGATCGTGAACCCGGACGACGACAACGCCTTCCTGCGCGTGATCAACGTGCCGCGTCGGGAGATCGGCTCCACCACCCTGGAAAAGCTCGGTAACTACGCCACCGAACGCAAGATCTCGATGTACGCCGCCACCGACGAAATCGGCCTGGGCGAACACCTGGACACGCGCTTCACCGACCGCCTGTCGCGCTTCAAACGCTTCATGGACAAGGTGCGCGAGCAGTGCGCCGGCGAAGACCCGATCAGCGCGCTGCGCAGCATGGTCATGGACATCGACTATGAAAACTGGCTGCGCACCAACAGTTCCAGCGACAAAGCCGCCGATTACCGCATGGGCAACGTCTGGTTCCTGATCGAAGCGTTGAAAAACACGCTGGAGAAGGACGAAGAAGGCGAGATGACTGTCGAAGACGCCATCGGCAAGCTGGTGCTGCGCGACATGCTCGAGCGCCAGCAAGAAGAGGAAGACGGTGCCGAAGGCGTGCAGATGATGACCTTGCATGCCTCCAAGGGCTTGGAATTCCCCTACGTGTTCATCATGGGCATGGAAGAGGAAATCCTCCCGCACCGTTCCAGCATCGAAGCCGACACCATCGAAGAAGAACGGCGCCTGGCCTACGTGGGCATTACCCGCGCACGTCAGACGCTGGCCTTCACCTTTGCCGCCAAGCGCAAGCAATACGGCGAAATCATCGATTGTGCCCCCAGCCGGTTCCTTGACGAGCTACCGCCGGACGACCTGGCCTGGGAAGGCAATGACGACACCCCGACCGAGGTGAAGGCCGTTCGCGGCAACACCGCCTTGGCGGATATACGCGCGATGTTAAAGCGCTAGAATCGACTACTTTTTAATCTACTTTCGGCGCACACCGCGCCATTAGAGGAAGCTTTCCGTGGAAGCACTGCACAAGAAAATTCGCGAAGAAGGCATCGTGCTTTCCGATCAGGTACTCAAGGTCGACGCCTTTTTGAACCACCAGATCGACCCGGCGCTGATGAAACTGATCGGCGACGAATTCGCCGAGCGGTTCAAGGACTCGGGCATCACCAAGATCGTCACCATCGAAGCCTCGGGCATCGCGCCGGCGATCATGACTGGCCTGAACCTTGGCGTACCGGTGATTTTTGCCCGCAAGCAGCAATCCCTGACGCTGACGGAAAACCTGCTGTCGGCGACCGTGTATTCCTTCACCAAGAAGGTCGAAAGCACCGTGGCGATCTCCCCGCGCCACCTGACCAGCAGCGACCGCGTGCTGGTGATCGATGACTTCCTGGCCAACGGCAAGGCGTCCCAGGCGCTGATCTCGATCATCAAGCAAGCCGGCGCGACTGTCGCGGGCTTGGGGATTGTGATCGAGAAGTCGTTCCAGGGTGGCCGTGCGGAGCTGGATGCGCAGGGTTATCGGGTTGAGTCGCTGGCACGGGTGAAGTCGCTGGCTGGCGGCGTTGTGACCTTTATCGAGTAATCGATAACACCCCAAATAATTGGGGTGGGCACAAGTCAAAATGTGGGAGCTGGCTTGCCTGCGATGAGGGCCCGACAGTCGACATCTCTGTCGCCTGACACCTCGCTATCGCAGGCAAGCCAGCTCCCACATTTGATTTGTGGTGCCTGTCAGTGCGCGGTGGCCTGCAGGCCGGCGAGCAGCAAACGCTGGTAAAGATCCTCTTTCAGCCCGTCCGGCTTATCCAACCGCATCCGCTCCAGATGCTTGGGAAACACCTGCGGCTCCGGTGCGTCCAGCGCCGCCTTGCCCAGCTCCAGAATCTCCGTCAGCTTAAATTTGCTCTTGAGCCAGTTCAGCGCCCGCAACAGATCCTTTTCCTCATCCGTGAAATCGGTGCCCAACGGATACTCCGGAAACAAACGGCGATGCCGCGCCTGAATATCCTGGAGCCGCTGCGGCGTGTTGTCAGCAAAGCGCGGGTCCAGCTGGAAATCCTTGGGCAACTTGCCGGCCTTCTGCGCCTGTTCGATCAAATCGCCCTGGAACCTGGAGTCGGTGATATTCAGCAGCGCCTCAATCACTTTGGCATCCGTCTGCCCACGCAAATCGGCAATCCCGTACTCGGTGATGACGATATCGCGCAGGTGACGAGGAATGGTGCAGTGGCCGTATTCCCAGACAATAGTGGAACTGACCTCCCCCGCCGACTCGCGCCAACTGCGCAGGATCAGGATCGAACGCGCGCCTTCCAGGGCATGGCCCTGGGCAACAAAGTTGTACTGCCCACCGACGCCGCTGAGCACACGGCCACCTTCCAGCTGATCCGCCACACCTGCACCGAGCAGCGTCACCACGATCGCGCTGTTGATAAACCGCGCGTCCAGGCGCTGCAGGCGCTTGAGCTCTTCCTGACCGTAGAGCTCGTTGATGTAGCTGATGCGGGTCATGTTGAATTCCAGGCGCTTGGCGTGAGTCATTTCCTGCAAGCGCTGGTAAAAACTGCGCGGCCCGAGGAAGAAGCCACCGTGAATCGAGACGCCGTCGGGCTGCGCCGCATCGTCCAGGGTGCCGGCGTTGGCTTGCTCCTGAGTCGCCACATCCGGGTAGACCTTGCGACGGATAATCCCGGCATCGGCCAGTACCAGCAGGCCGTTGACGAACATTTCGCTGCAACCGTACAAGCCATGGGCGAACGGCGCGACGCCGCCTTCATGGCTGATCAGCGGCGCCCATTGGTACACATCGAGGTCGGTCAACAGCAGCCGATAGGCGTCGTTATCGGCCTGACGCGCCAGCAAGGCGGCGGTCAGCGCATCGCCCATGGAGCCGATGCCGATCTGCAAGGTGCCGCCATCGCGCACCAAGGTACTGGCATGCAGACCGATAAAGTGGTCCTGAAAACCCACGGGCATGTTCGGTGTGGAGAACAACGTGGTGCTGTCCTTTTCGTCGATCAGGTAGTCGAACGCATCCATGCCCAGTTCGGCATCGCCGGGCATGTAGGGTAAATCGCTGTGAACTTGGCCAACGATCAGGATGGTTTCGCCAGCTTGGCGGCGCTTCTCGATCATGGGCAGCAGGTCGAGGGTGATATCGGGATTGCAGCTCAGGCTCAGGCGATCAGGATGCTCAGTGCTGCTGGCCACCAGCTGCGCCACCAGATTGAGGCCAGCGGCGTTGATGTCGCGGGCGGCATGGCTGTAATTGCTGCTGACGTAATCCTGCTGCGCCGATGCGCTGTGAAGCAGGCTGCCGGGCTGCATGAAGAACTGCTGCACGCGGATGTTGTTCGGCAGGCTGTCCTTGTGCAGGTCAGCGAGAAAATCCAGTTCAGGGTAATCACCGAACACCCGCTCGATAAAGGGTTCGAGAAAGCGTTTTTGCAAACCATCGCCCATGGTTGGGCGGCCCAAGGCCAGCGCGGTGTAGATCGTCAGCGCCCGCTCCGGCAACGTAGCGATGCGCCGGTACAGCGCGTTGACGAACAGGTTGGGCTTGCCCAAGCCAAGGGGCATGCCCATGTGGATATGCGCGGGCAAACGCGCCAGTACGTCGTCAACTGCTTGCTCGATTGAACACAACTGCACCATCCGACCCTCCTGAACATTCCATGATTAGGGGTTGGACCGAGCTTGCCGGGTCTTTGCTGCAATGAACAGCCTCTAAGTACAAATCCCAAGCACAAAAAAGCCGCTGGTCAGCGGCTTTTTGGCGAAGATCGGCAATTTACAGCCCTGACATCTTCTTGATCGCACCCTCAAGGTCCTCAAGGCTGCAGTCAGCACAAGTCCCCATCGGAGGCATAGCGTTCAAGCCATGCTTGGCGACCTGGGCCAACCCCTTGGTCCCTTTCTGCGGATCCTCAATTTTGAGCTCCGCCAATACAGTATCCAAATGACCTAACCGCTCCTTCCAGGCAGCGGTATCACCGATCTTCGGAGCATTCAGCAGGCCGGTGCCGTGGCATGCGTTGCAGTGCTTGGCGACTACGTCATCCGGCGTTTTTGCACCGCCGCCGCCACCGACTGCCACCGCCACTTCCATGCCTTTGCATTCCTGGCCCTGAACACAGACTTGGCCGACAGGCTCCAGGCGCTTGGCAATTTCATCATTGGTCGCAGCTTGGGCGCTGACAGCCCATAGGGCCAGTACGGTTGCTGGTGCAGCCAGCATTTTCATAATTAGGTTCACGCGTTCACCCTCAATGGTGGCTATTCACGCCTGCGGCCACGGTTTCGCAGGCGGCGAAAGTATAACGGTTAGCCCGTCCGGCTGAAACAACCCTATTAACTAAAGGGAGATTCAGTCATACGGAATACTGCTCGGATGCCTCTGCAACGCTGGCAGGACGCCTCTTTTGTTAAAAGTTCGCGGGTGTGGCTGCGCTGATTAGTCGCGCCGGCACATCGAACGGGTTGCGAAAACGATGCGGCTTGGTGCTTTCAAAGTAGTAGCTATCGCCGGCTTCGAGCACAAAAGTTTCAATACCGACCACTAATTCAAGGCGACCTTCCACCAGAATCCCGGTTTCTTCACCTTCGTGGGTGAGCATTTCTTCGCCGGTGTCGGCGCCCGGCGGGTAAATCTCATTGAGAAACGCAATCGCCCGGCTCGGGTGCGCGCGACCGACCAGTTTCATGGTGACGGCGCCGTCAGAGATGTCGATCAGCTCATTGGCTTTATAGACGATTTGGGTCGGTTTTTCCTGGAGGATCTCCTCGGAAAAGAACTCGACCATGGACATGGGGATGCCGCCCAGCACCTTGCGCAAGGAGCTGATCGAGGGGCTGACACTGTTTTTTTCGATCATCGAAATGGTGCTGTTGGTGACACCCGCGCGCTTGGCGAGCTCGCGCTGGGAAAGACCCTTCAGTTTACGGATGGATTGCAGTCGTTCGCCGACGTCCAATGCGGGAGCCTCCTAGGATTCAGGCGTTGTTGTAATTGAGCGTTATCATGGCGACAGCGTTCAGTATTTACAACACTTGGACCTAAATCCTGGCCGGCCCCACTCGTCGGCGGCGTTCAAACCCCGGAATAGAGCCTTGGCACGCGGCGCAGGTTGCAGAAGATCTGGTAGGGAATGGTCTCGGCGGCAGCCGCGACGTCACTGGCGAGGATATTTTTGCCCCACAGCTCTACCGTGGAGCCAAGCCCGGCCTGGGGCACGTCGGTCAGGTCGACACACAGCATGTCCATGGACACGCGGCCCAGCAATTGGCTGCGCTGCCCCGCCACCAGCACCGGCGTGCCGGTCGGCGCGTGGCGTGGGTAACCGTCGGCATAGCCCATGGCAACCACGCCAATGCGCATCGGCTTTGGCGTGATGAACTTGGCGCCGTAGCCCACCGGCTCACCGGCCGGCAGTTCCCGCACGCAGATGACTTTGGACTCCAGGGTCATCACCGGCTGCAAACGCGCGGCGATGGCCTGGTCTTCACCAAACGGCGTGGCGCCGTAGAGCATGATGCCCGGGCGCACCCAGTCGCTGGACATGCTCGGCCAACCCATCACCGACGGCGAGTTGCGCAGGCTGACTTCCGCCGACAAGCCTTGGCGCGCCGCCTCAAATACTTCGACTTGTTCATTGCTACGTACACAGTCGAGCTCGTCGGCGCGGGCGAAGTGGCTCATCAATACGATTTTTGCCACTTTACCGCTGGCCAGCAGGCGCTGATAAGCCTCGTGGTAATCCTTGGGGTGCAGGCCAACACGGTGCATGCCCGAATCCAGCTTGAGCCAGATAGTCAGCGGCTTGCTCAGCCGGGCTTGCTCGATCGCGTCCAACTGCCACAGCGAATGCACCACGCACCACACATCATGCTCGATGATCAGAGGCAGCTCGTCGGCTTCGAAGAAACCTTCCAGCAGCAGTACCGGCGCGCGAATCCCGGCGGCCCGCAGTTCCAACGCCTCTTCGATGCACGCCACGGCAAACCCGTCGGCTTCGGCTTCGAGCGCCTGGGCCACGCGCACGGCGCCATGGCCATAGGCATCGGCCTTGACCACGGCGAGGGCCTTGGCCCCCGTGACTTCACGGGCCAATTGGTAGTTGTGGCGCAGGGCTTGGAGGTCGATCAGGGCACGGGCAGGACGCATGGCGGCAGGCTTCTAGGCGGCAGAGTGAAGAAAAACCGGCACCGACCAACAACGTCGGCGCCGGGAGAGGGATCTGGGTTTAAGGCAGCGCGGCCACGACGGACAGCTCTACCAGAATTTCCGGTTCGCACAGCTTGGCTTCGACCGTGGCACGGGCCGGGGCGACGCCTTTAGGCAGCCACTTGTCCCACACCGCGTTCATACCGGCGAAGTCGGCGTCGATGTCTTTCAGGTAGATCGTCACCGACAGCAACTTGGTTTTGTCGGTGCCGGCCAAGTCCAGCAGACGCTCGATATTGGCCAGGGTTTCACGGGTCTGCTGTTCAATCCCGGCACTCATGTCGTCGCCGACTTGCCCTGCCAGATACACGGTACCGCTGTGAACAACGATCTGGCTCATGCGCTCATTGGTGAGCTGGCGCTGGATGGACATGTTTTGCGGACTCCTGGTGGTTGCCGTAACGGGAAATATCGAGGCCTTCGGCGCTGATCTGTGGCGTCCTCGAAGCCATCAGGTCGGCCAACAAACGACCAGAGCCACAGGCCATGGTCCAGCCGAGCGTGCCGTGGCCGGTATTCAGGAACAGGTTCTTGAAGGGCGTGGCACCGACAATCGGCGTGCCGTCGGGTGTGGTCGGGCGCAGGCCGGTCCAGAACGTGGCTTCGGTCAAATCGCCGCCCTGAGGATAAAGGTCGTTGACGATCATCTCCAGGGTTTCGCGTCGACGCGGGTTAAGCGACAGGTCAAAACCGGCTATTTCAGCCATGCCGCCGACGCGGATGCGGTTGTCGAAACGGGTGATCGCGACCTTGTAGGTCTCGTCGAGAATGGTCGAAGTCGGCGCCATCGCCGGGTTGGTGATCGGCACGGTCAGCGAGTAACCCTTGAGCGGGTACACCGGCGCCTTGATCCCCAGCGGCTTGAGCAGTTTCGGCGAGTAGCTGCCCAGAGCCAGCACGTAGCGGTCGGCGGTTTCCAGCTTGCCGTCGACCCACACGCCGTTGATACGGTCGCCTGCGTAGTCGAGGCGCTGGATGTCCTGATCGAAGCGAAATTCCACGCCCAGCTGTTTGCACATCTCCACCAGGCGCGTGGTGAACATCTGGCAGTCGCCCGTCTGGTCATTCGGCAGGCGCAGGGCGCCAGCGAGGATGTCGGTGACACTGGCCAATGCTGGCTCAACGCGGGCGATACCGGCCCGGTCGAGCAACTCGAACGGCACGCCGGATTCTTTCAGCACGGCGATGTCTTTGGCCGCGCCATCCAGTTGGGCCTGGGTGCGGAACAGTTGAGTCGTACCGAGGCTGCGGCCTTCGTAGGCAATGCCGGTTTCAGCGCGCAGCTCGTCGAGGCAGTCGCGGCTGTACTCGGACAGGCGGACCATGCGTTCCTTGTTCACCGCATAGCGGCTGGCCGTGCAGTTGCGCAGCATCTGCGCCATCCACAGGTATTGATCGATATCGGTGGTGGCCTTGATCGCCAGCGGGGCGTGGCGTTGCAGCAACCACTTGATCGCCTTGAGCGGCACGCCCGGCGCGGCCCATGGCGAGGCATACCCTGGAGACACTTGGCCGGCGTTGGCGAAACTGGTTTCCATGGCAGCAGCAGGCTGACGGTCGACCACAACGACTTCGAAGCCGGCCCGCGCCAAATAGTAGGCACTGGTCACCCCAATGACGCCGCTACCCAAGACCAGAACGCGCATTTTTATATCCTCATCACGGGCTTAGCCGCTGACGTGTGTTATTCGAGCAATGATGAGCGCAGTGTAAAAAACAATGACCAGTGCATTTCACTATATAAATGCCTATATTTGGCGACAATTCTCGGCAAAAACCCTTTTCACAGAGGCGTATCCCCTATGCGTACCAACACCCAGACCAAGCGGGAGCTGGACAAGATCGACCGCAATATCCTGCGCATCCTGCAAACCGACGGGCGTATTTCGTTCACGGAGCTGGGTGAAAAAGTCGGGCTGTCGACCACGCCGTGCACCGAGCGTGTGCGTCGCCTGGAGCGCGAAGGGATCATCATGGGCTACAACGCGCGGCTCAACCCGCAGCATTTGAAGGGGAGTTTGCTGGTATTTGTCGAGATCAGCCTCGATTACAAGTCCGGCGACACTTTTGAAGAGTTCCGCCGTGCGGTGTTGAAACTGCCGCATGTGCTGGAGTGCCACCTGGTGTCAGGCGACTTCGACTACTTGGTGAAAGCGCGGATTTCCGAGATGGCCTCGTACCGCAAATTGCTGGGCGATATCTTGCTCAAGTTGCCCCATGTGCGGGAATCCAAGAGTTATATCGTGATGGAAGAGGTGAAAGAGAGCCTGAACCTGCCGATCCCGGATTAACGGATACGCCGCGATCAAAGGTGGGAGCTGGCTTGCCTGCGCCCACCTTTTGCCCGAGTACATCCGCTAGACCAGCACCTGCCGGGTGCTCGCCATGTATTCATGGATCTGCTTTTCTACTCGCGGATGAATCAGCTCCACCGGCCCCCGCCCATTGGGGCACGGCAAGGTCTTGGTGGTACCAAACAACCGACAGATCAACGGCCGCTCGTCATACACCGTGCAGCCATTTGGCCCGAGGTGTACGCAGTTCAGCTCGTCCATGGCCGCGTCCTGCTCAGCAGCGGTCTTACGTGGCAGTCGCGACATTTCTTCGGGCGATGTGGTCACCGGCCCACAGCAGTCGTGGCAGCCGGGGACGCACTCGAACGAAGGAATCTGTCGGCGCAGCGCGCTGATTTTCTGGCTGTTGCAACTCATCGAAACACGTACCGAACGGCGAATAGGCGTTGATTCTGACGCAAAACGCCCTGCGCAGACAGCTTCGTCCGACCGCTGTATCCTGCGTCAAATTTTCCAAACAGGGATGCTCCCCATGACCGCCAGCGCCCGGCACACCGCTTCCTACTACGCCGCCAGCAGCGTCCCACAACCCGACTGCCCGGCGTTGGCGGGCGAAGTCAGCGTCGATGTGTGCGTGATTGGCGGTGGTTATTCCGGGCTTAACACGGCGCTGGAGCTGGCCGAGCGCGGTTTTAGCGTGGTGTTGCTGGAGGCGCGCAAAATCGGCTGGGGCGCCAGTGGCCGTAATGGCGGCCAGCTGATTCGTGGCGTCGGCCATGGCCTGGACCAGTTCGCCAATGTGATCGGCAGCGACGGCGTACGCCAGATGAAGCTGATGGGCCTGGAAGCCGTGGAGATCGTGCGCGAACGCGTCGAGCGCTATCAGATCCCCTGCGACCTGACGTGGGGCTATTGCGACCTGGCGAACAAACCTCAGCATCTGCACGACCTGGCCGAGGACGCCGAAGAATTGCGCAGCCTCGGCTATCGCCATGAAGTGCGCCTGCTGCAAGCCAGCGAGATGAGCAGCGTGGTCGGCTCTGACCGCTACGTGGGCGGCATGATCGACATGGGCTCCGGCCACCTGCACCCGCTGAACCTGGCCCTCGGTGAAGCCGCCGCCGCGCAGCAGTTGGGCGTGAAGCTGTTCGAGCAGTCCGAAGTGACGCGCATCGACTACGGCCCCGAGGTCAACGTGCACACCGCCCTTGGCAATGTGCGCGCCAAGACCCTGGTGCTGGCCTGTAACGCTTACCTCAATGGCCTGAACCCACACCTGAGCGGCAAAGTGCTGCCCGCCGGCAGTTACATCATCGCCACCGAGCCGTTGAGCGAAGCACAAGCCGCCAACCTGTTGCCGCAGAACATGGCTGTGTGTGATCAGCGGGTGACGGTGGATTACTTCCGGTTATCCGCCGACCGCCGTCTGTTGTTTGGCGGTGCCTGCCACTATTCCGGACGCGACCCTCAGGACATCGGCGCCTATATGCGCCCGAAGATGCTCAAGGTGTTTCCACAACTGGCCGACGTGAAGATCGACTACCAGTGGGGCGGCATGATCGGCATCGGCGCCAACCGCCTGCCGCAGATTGGCCGGCTGGCCGACCAGCCTAACGTGTATTACGCCCAGGCCTACGCCGGCCACGGCCTCAACGCCACGCACCTGGCCGGCAAGCTGCTGGCCGAGGCGATCAGCGGCCAGCAGCAGGGCCGTTTCGATTTGTTCGCCCAGGTGCCGCACATCACCTTCCCCGGCGGTAAACATTTGCGTTCGCCGCTGCTGGCGCTGGGGATGCTCTGGCACCGGTTCAAAGAGCTGATCTGATCAATCGCGCCAGAACGGTTTCAGGCCTTCCTGGCGCGCTTGTTCGGCGGTCAGCCCAACGTCGCGCAGTTGCTCGCGGGTCAAATGCAGCAAGGCTTTGCGCGTGTGGCGGCGGTGCCAGAACAGGCTCCATCGGCTGATATCGCGCGGCGCCGTCCCCCGCTCCTGCCCTGCCTGCAACTCCTGACTGTGTAGCATCAGACGCACATCGCTTATGCCGCTCATTTTGCTGCCCCTCATTTGCTTGTTGCCATGAGTGACTAGAGTGAGCGCGCACGCCAAACCATTACAGATTCAACCCATCTTTATTAAATCCATACAGATGCTGCCCAAGGGTGCCTGAATCCTGTATTTTCCCGGTATCTGTACTGGTCCCTCGGGAGTGACCGCCATGACCCTTTACGTCAACCTCGCCGAATTGCTGGGCACTCGCATCGAACAGGGCTTCTACCGCCCCGGCGATCGTTTGCCCTCTGTACGAGCCTTGAGCGTGGAACACGGGGTCAGCCTGAGCACCGTGCAACAAGCCTATCGCTTGCTGGAAGACAACGGCCTGGCAATGCCCAAGCCCAAGTCCGGCTACTTTGTACCCGTTGGGCGCGAGCTGCCGGCGCTGCCCGAGGTAGGCCGCCCGGCCCAGCGCCCGGTGGAGATTTCCCAGTGGGATCAGGTGCTGGAACTGATTCGCGCGGTGCCCCGCAAAGACGTCATACAGATGGGCCGGGGCATGCCGGATGTATTGTCGCCGACCCTGAAACCCTTGCTGCGCAGCCTTGCACGGGTGAGTCGCCGCCAGGATCTGCCGGGGCTGTATTACGACAACATCCTCGGCTGTATGGAATTACGCGAACAGATTGCGCGACTGTCATTGGATTCCGGCTGCCAACTGACGGCCGAAGACATCGTGATCACCACGGGTTGCCATGAGGCGCTGTCCGCCAGCATCCACGCCATTTGCGAGCCGGGCGATATCGTTGCCGTGGACTCGCCGAGCTTCCATGGCGCCATGCAGACCCTCAAGGGCCTGGGCATGAAAGCCTTGGAAATCCCGACGGACCCGGTCACCGGCATCAGCCTCGAAGCACTGGAGCTTGCCCTGGAACAGTGGCCGATCAAGGTCATCCAGCTGACGCCCAACTGCAATAACCCCTTGGGATACATCATGCCGGAGGCGCGCAAACGCGCGTTGCTGACCCTGGCCCAGCGCTTTGACGTGGCGATCATCGAAGACGATGTGTATGGCGAGTTGGCCTACAGCTACCCACGCCCACGCACGATCAAATCCTTCGACGAGGACGGCCGCGTGCTGCTGTGCAGCTCGTTCTCGAAAACCCTGGCGCCTGGCTTGCGTATCGGCTGGGTTGCGCCCGGGCGATACCTGGAGCGGGTGCTGCACATGAAATACATCAGCACCGGTTCCACTGCGACCCAACCACAGATCGCCATCGCCGAATTCCTCAAAAACGGCCACTTCGAGCCACATTTGCGGCGGATGCGCACCCAATACCAGCGCAATCGCGACCTGATGCTCGACTGGGTCAGCCGCTATTTCCCGGCAGGCACACGCGCCAGTCGGCCCCAGGGCAGCTTCATGCTGTGGATAGAGCTGCCAGAAGGCTTCGACACCCTCAAGCTCAACCGCGTGCTAGTGGAACAAGGCGTACAGGTGGCGGTGGGCAGCATTTTTTCCGCTTCCGGCAAGTACCGTAACTGCCTGCGCATGAACTACGCTGCCAAGCCAACCGCGCAGATCGAAGAAGCGGTGCGCAAGGTCGGCGCCGCCGCGATCAAGATGCTTGCCGAGGCGTCAGACTGACCTTTCGCCGGAATTGGCCGTCATATGCCCAACCGCCCTGACCTGGAAGCAGCGCCCTTGATGACTCGACGGCTTTTACCGTTTTTCCTGCTGGGCGCCCTGGCCCTGGGCGGCTGCGCTACGGTCGATACGCCGCGCGTGCCCAGCGACGCCCTGCCCGCCGCCCAATCGTCGTTCGGCCGCTCGATCCAGGCGCAGGCGGCGCCGTATCAGGGCCGCTCAGGCTTTCGCCTGCTGCCCAACAGCAGTGAAGCCTTCATGGCCCGCGCCGAACTGATCCGTAACGCCCAAAGCAGCCTCGACCTGCAGTACTACATCGTCCACGACGGCATCAGCACGCGCATGCTGGTGGATGAACTGCTCAAGGCCGCCGACCGTGGCGTGCGCGTGCGCATCCTGCTGGACGACACCACCAGCGATGGCCTCGACCAGATCATCGCCACCCTCGCCGCCCACCCACAGATTGAAATCCGCCTGTTCAACCCGCTGCACCTGGGCCGCAGCACCGGCGTGACGCGGGCCATGGGCCGATTGTTCAACCTGTCGCTGCAACACCGGCGCATGCACAACAAGCTGTGGCTGGCGGACAACAGCGTGGCGATTGTCGGCGGGCGCAACCTGGGCGACGAGTATTTCGACGCCGAGCCCAACCTGAACTTCACCGATATCGACATGCTCAGCGTCGGCCCGGTGGCTGAGCAGCTCGGCCACAGTTTTGATCAGTACTGGAACAGCGCGCTGAGCAAGCCGATTGATGACTTCGTCTCCAACGCCCCGTCCAAACGCGACCTGGCCGCCGCACGTGTGCGCCTGCACGACTCGCTGGCCGAATCACGCCAGCAGAATCACACCCTGTATAACCGCTTGCGCACCTACCAGACCCAGCCGCGCATGGACATCTGGCGCCGCGAGCTGATCTGGGCCTGGAACCAGGCGTTGTGGGACGCGCCGAGCAAGGTGCTGGCCAAGGCCGACCCCGACCCGCGCTTGCTGCTCACCACCCAACTGGCGCCGGAGCTGGAAGGCGTCAACCATGAGCTGATCATGATTTCGGCGTACTTCGTGCCCGGCCAGCCTGGGCTGGTGTACCTGACCGGCCGCGCCGATGCGGGGGTGTCGGTGAGCCTGCTGACCAACTCACTGGAGGCCACCGACGTACCGGCCGTGCACGGCGGCTATGCGCCGTATCGCAAGGCGCTGCTGGAGCACGGCGTAAAACTTTATGAGCTGCGCCGCCAACCCGGCGACCCCAGCGCCGGCAGCGGCCCGCACTTGTTTCGCCGAGGCGCCTTCCACGGCTCGGACTCCAGCCTGCACAGCAAGGCGATGATCTTTGATCGGGAGAAGTCGTTTATCGGCTCATTCAACTTCGACCCACGTTCAGTGCTGTGGAACACCGAAGTCGGCGTGCTGGTGGACAGCCCCGAACTGGCGGAGCACGTTCGCAACCTGGCGTTGCAAGGCATGGCACCGGCCTTGAGCTACCAGGCGAAACTGCAGGACGGGCAAGTGGTGTGGGTGACCGAAGATAACGGCCAATTGCACACACTGACCGATGAACCCGGCAGTTGGTGGCGCCGGTTCAATGCCTGGTTCGCCACGTCAGTCGGCCTGGAACGAATGCTTTAAGGACAGAGTAGATCCCTGTGGGCGCCGGGCTTGCCCGCGATGGCGGAGTGTCAGGTACTGTATTGGCAGCTGACACACCGCTATCGCAGGCAAGCCAGCTCCCACGGTTGATTGCATTTCAGGTCAGGCCGGTTGCGCGACGCCAAACGCGCCCTGGCGCAACAACAACACCACCAGCCCCAACGCCCCGGCTGCCATCAGCCACGGCAATGCATGCCCGCTGATCCACTGGCTGCCCGCACCGGCCACCAGCGGCCCGATCAGGCAACCGATGCCCCACAACTGCGCCACGTGGGCATTGGCGCGCACCAGCGCATCGTCGCGGTAACGCTCGCCGATCAGGATCAGCGACAAGGTGAACAACCCACCGGCACTGGCGCCGAAGACCACCCACACCGGCCAGATCAGCGGCGTGTGCAGTAACAGCGGAACCGCCAGGCTGGAGGCCAGCAACAGCAGCGCACAGCTCAAGAACAGCGTTCGTCGCGGCAGATAGTCGGCCAATGCGCCAATGGGCAATTGCAGCAACGCATCGCCGACCACCACCGTACTGACCATGGCCAAAGCAATCTCGGCCGTGAAACCTTGCTGCAGGCAATACACCGGCAGCAGCGTCAGAATCATCGCCTCGAATGCAGCGAACAACGCCACCGCCCAGGCAATCGCCGGCAGGCCCCGGCAAAAACGCCACAGATCGCCGAAGGTGACGCTGAAGGATTCGGCCGTCGGCGCACCGGAACGCCCGAGCAACAGCAGCGGCGCGACCATCAACAGGCCCACGCCCACCCAGAAGCCGTAATCATGATCGGTGCCGAGCACGCCCAGCAGCAATGGCCCCGACAATTGGCTCAAGGCATACGTGCAGCCATACAGCGCGACCAAGCGGCCACGCCACTGCTCCACCACCAACTGGTTGATCCAGCTTTCACCGAGGATAAACACGATGGTCAGGATCACCCCGATCATCAGCCGCAGCACCAGCCAGACCGGGTAGCTGGGCAGGATTGCCAGCAGGCCGATGGACACTGCACCGGCCCACAGACACAAGCGCATCAGGTTGGCGGTGCCCAGCCATGAAGCCATGCGGCTGGAGACCTTCGCGCCCAGTAGCACGCCGAAGGCCGGCATGGCTGCCATCACCCCAATGGCGAAACTGCCGTAGCCCCAGCTTTCCAGGCGCAGGGACACCAGCGGCATGCTGACGCCCAGGGCCAGGCCAACGCTGAGTACCGAGGCCAGGACGGCGAAATAAGTCGCCCAACGCATTTCCACGCTCCTGTGGATAATTTCTGGGTTTCAAACGAACTGTAGGAGCGAACTTATGTGGGAGCCGGGCTTGCCCGCGATGCAGACGCCTCGGTGTGTCAGTCACACCTTGGTGCTGCTACCGCAGGCAAGCCAGCTCCCACACCAGCTTGCTCCTACAGGGGATCAGCAGTATTGCTTAGAGCTTGATCCAGGTCGCCTTCAGCTCGGTGTACTTGTCAAACGCGTGCAGCGACTTGTCGCGACCATTGCCCGACTGCTTGAAGCCACCAAACGGCGCGGTCATGTCGCCGCCATCGTACTGGTTGACCCATACGCTGCCAGCGCGCAAGGCCTTAGCGGTCAGGTGTGCCTTGGAGATATCCGCCGTCCACACCGCCGCGGCCAGGCCGTATTGGGTGTCGTTGGCAATGGCGATGGCTTCTTCGGCGCTGTCGAAGGTGATGACCGACAGCACAGGGCCGAAGATCTCTTCCTGGGCGATCCTCATGGCATTGGTCACGCCGTCGAAAATCGTCGGCTCAACGTACGTGCCACCGGTTTCTTCCAGGGTGCGCTTGCCGCCCGCGACCAGCTTGGCGCCGTCGGCGTGGCCGGCTTCGATGTACGACAGCACGGTGTTCATCTGCTGGGTGTCCACCAGCGCGCCGACGGTTGTTGCCGGGTCCAGCGGGTTGCCTGGCTTCCAGCCCTTGAGGGCCTCGATCACCAGCGGCAGGAATTTATCCTTGATTGAACGCTCGACGAGCAGTCGCGAACCGGCGGTGCAGACTTCGCCCTGGTTGAAGGCGATGGCGCCCGCGGCGGATTCGGCAGCCGCTTGCAGGTCTGGCGCATCGGCAAACACGATGTTCGGGCTCTTGCCGCCGGCTTCCAGCCACACGCGCTTCATGTTCGACTCGCCGGAGCGGATCAACAGTTGCTTGGCAATCTTGGTGGAGCCGGTGAACACCAGCGTGTCGACGTCCATGTGCAGCGCCAGTGCGTTACCCACAGTGTGGCCGTAGCCCGGCAGCACGTTGAATACGCCTTTTGGAATACCGGCCTCAACGGCCAGGGCCGCGATGCGGATGGCGGTCAGCGGGGACTTTTCGGACGGCTTGAGGATGACCGAGTTACCGGTCGACAGCGCTGGGCCGAGTTTCCAGCAGGCCATCATCAGCGGGAAGTTCCACGGCACGATGGCGCCAACCACGCCGACTGGCTCGCGGGTTACCAGGCCGAGTTGATCATGCGGGGTGGCGGCAACTTCGTCGTAGATCTTGTCGATCGCCTCGCCGCTCCAGCTCAGGGCATTGGCTGCACCTGGGACGTCGATACCGAGCGAATCACTGATCGGCTTGCCCATGTCCAGGGTTTCAAGCAGCGCCAGCTCTTCGGCATTGGCCTTGAGCAACGCGGCGAAACGGATCATGGCGGCCTTGCGTTTGGCCGGCGCCAGGCGCGACCAGACACCGGAATTGAAGGTGGCGCGGGCATTTTCTACAGCGCGCTGGGCGTCGGCGGCGTCGCAACTGGCAACGGTGGCCAGTAGGCGGCCATCGACCGGGCTGATGCATTCGAACGTGTCACCGGAAACGGCGGCGGTGTATTCGCCATTGATATAGGCGCGGCCTTCGATCTTCAGATCCTTGGCGCGTTGTTCCCAGTCGGCACGGGTCAGGGTGGTCATGCGAGTGTCCTCCTCTTATTGAATACAAGGGCCAGGTGATGTCCCCCGGCAGCCTCAAAGAATTCTTGCCCGGCCAGCCTGCTGTTCGGCTCAAGGCAGCTGCCACCCTAAACCAGCGGCTGGGGGTGTTTCAATATATTTGACACAACGGCGGTAAACACCCTTGCGATGTTCATTTTAATAAACATAGACTTTGGGCTCTCCAACCGCAGGCCAGACGGGACACGCACATGAGCATCCAGGACATCGTCGACTTCAACCAAGCCAACACCGCCCCCGAACGCTACCGGCCTGCCGCCGAAAAAATCCTCAAGGGCGACCCCGAGCAAACGCTATACAACCACTACAACAGCCCGTGCGGCCAGATGAGTGCCGGGGTTTGGGAAGGCGAAGTCGGGCAGTGGAAGGTCAATTACACCGAGCATGAGTACTGCGAGATCGTGCAGGGCGTATCGGTACTGCGCGATGCCGATGGCAACGCCAAGACCTTGCGTGCAGGCGACCGCTTCGTGATCCCCGCCGGGTTCAGCGGCACCTGGGAAGTGCTGGAGCCGTGCCGCAAGATCTACGTGGTGTTCGAACAGAAAGCCTGACGCGGAGCGTCACAGGCGGCGTTCCCACGCAGTGCGTGGGAACGCGCAGGCAAAAAAAAGCCCGCATCGTGAGATGCGGGCTTTTTTTCACAAGGAAGAAAATCAATTACTTGATTTTGCCTTCTTTGTAGATCACGTGCTTGCGAACGCGCGGGTCGAACATTTTCTTTTCGAGCTTGTCCGGGGTAGTACGCTTGTTCTTGTCGGTAGTGTAGAAGTGACCAGTACCGGCGCTAGAGATCATTCGAATCAATTCACGCATGATAGAGCTCCTTAGATCTTGCCAGCGGCGCGGATTTCGGCCAGCACGACAGTGATGCCACGCTTGTCGATGATACGCATGCCTTTGGCAGATACACGCAGGCGAACAAAACGTTTCTCTTCTTCAACCCAGAAGCGGTGATGCTGCAGGTTCGGCAGGAAACGACGACGGGTTTTGTTATTTGCGTGGGAAATGTTATTCCCAGTCACCGGACCCTTACCGGTAACTTGACAGACTCTCGACATGCCTCAGCCCTCTAAAACCACATGCCCAACCCGGCATGGGTTGGCCGCTTAATCTCTCAGTCATTTGGCGCCAGGCGCCGCGTTTCTTTAAGGGTCTTACCGGCTACACCTACAGTGAAGGAACCGGGCCCCTAGAAAAGAGCGCTGCTTTATACCAGAAAGACCCCAATGCAACAACAGCCCGTGTGTTTTTACCGGCGTAAATCTCGGCGACAGACGCCTGAACCGTTGCCAGGAGGGGCCGCAGTGAAAGCCGACCGCTCGTCGCACAGAATGATTTACAGCGCCCGCACGCACGGTGAAGTGCACGGCGAAACGCGCTGAGGCGCCATCAAAACAGCATTTGGGCCAAAAGCACAGGCAAAAATGGGCTAGTCATTTATCAATCAGACCACTACGGTAGGCTTTTTCCAGACTGCACTCGCAGATGGGCCTTCGATCTGCAAAGGAAACCAAATATGCGCCTCGCAGCCCTACCGCTATTGCTAGCCCCTCTATTTATCGCGCCGACGGCCCTGGCGGCTACCAGTTTGAGCGTTTGCACCGAGGCCAGCCCCGAAGGGTTCGATGTGGTGCAATACAACTCGCTGACCACCACCAATGCCTCGGCCGACGTACTGATGAACCGCCTGGTGGACTACGACGCCACCCACGGCAAGCTGGTGCCGAGCCTCGCGGACAGCTGGGAAGTCTCGCCGGATGGCCTGACATACACGTTCAAGCTGCACCCAGGCGTGAAATTCCACCGCACCGAATACTTCACCCCAAGCCGCAGCCTGACCGCCGAAGACGTGCGTTTCAGCTTTGAACGCATGCTCGACCCGGCCAACCCGTGGCACAAGATCGCCCAGAGCGGTTTCCCGCATGCGCAGTCGCTGCAATTGCCGACACTGGTCAAGAAAATCGACGCCCTCGACCCGCTGACCGTGCGCTTCACTCTCGATCACGCCGATTCGACCTTCCTCGCCGCCCTGAGCATGGGCTTTGCTTCGATCTACCCGGCCGAATACGCCGACAAGCTGCTCAAGGCCGGCAGGCCTGAAAAGCTCAATAGCCAGCCGATCGGCACCGGTCCATTTGTGTTCGTACGCTTTCAGAAAGATGCGGTGGTTCGCTACAAAGCCAACCCGGAGTACTTCGCCGGCAAACCGGCTGTGGATAACTTAATCTTTGCCATTACCCCGGATGCCAACGTGCGGCTGCAGAAACTGCACCGTGACGAATGCCAGATCGCCCTATCGCCTAAGCCTTTAGACGTAGGCGAAGCCGAGAAAGACCCGGCATTGAAGGTGGAAAAAACCGCCGCCTTCATGACTGCCTTCGTGGCCATCAACAGCCAGCACCCACCACTGGACAAGCCCGAAGTGCGCCAGGCAATCAACCTGGCATTCGACAAGAACAGCTACCTCAAAGCCGTGTTTGAAGGCACCGCCGAAGCGGCCAATGGCATTTACCCACCCAATACCTGGAGCTACGCCAAGGACTTGCCGGGTTATCCACACGACATCGCCAAGGCCAAGACGCTGCTAGACCGCGCCGGGCTCAAGGACGGCTTCAAAACCACCCTCTGGACCCGCCCAACCGGCAGCCTGCTGAACCCCAACCCCAACCTCGGTGCACAGCTGTTGCAGGCAGACCTGGCCAAGATCGGCATCCAGGCCGAGATTCGCGTGATCGAGTGGGGCGAACTGATTCGCCGCGCCAAGGCCGGTGAACATGACCTGCTGTTCATGGGCTGGGCCGGCGACAACGGCGACCCGGATAACTTCCTCACCCCACAGTTCTCCTGCGCGGCAGTAAAATCCGGTACCAACTTCGCGCGCTACTGCGACCCCGCGCTGGACAAACTGATCAGCGCCGGCAAGACCACCAGCGAGCAAGGCGTGCGTAGCAAGCTGTACCAACAGGCTCAGGCGCAGATCCAGCAGCAGGCCTTGTGGCTGCCGCTGGCGCACCCGACCGCGTTCGCCCTGGCCCGCAAGAATGTCGAGGGGTATCAGGTAAGCCCGTTCGGGCGCCAGGATTACTCCAAGGTCAGCATCAAGCCTTAAGCACCCGCCCCGCCCCAATGGGGGGCGGGGCTACAGCCACCCGTATTCCGCCATCGACAGCGGGTCGCCATCGCCCACGATGATGTGATCCAGCACCCGCACATCCACGACTTCCAAGGCCTTTTGCAGCAACTTGGTCAATTTTCGATCAGCCGCACTCGGCTCGACGCTCCCCGAAGGATGGTTGTGGCACAGGATCAATGCTGCCGCGTTGTACTCAAGTGCGCGCTTGACCACTTGCCGGGGATAAACCACGGCAGCATCAATGGTGCCCTGGAACAACGCCTCGAAGCCCAGCACCCGGTGCTTTGAGTCGAGAAACAGGCAGCCGAAGATCTCGTGGGGCTCATGACGCAACAACGCCTTGAGGTAATCGCGCACGGCCAAGGGGCTTTCCAGCACCGACTCCTTGCGCAGGCTTTCGGCCATATGGCGCCGGGACATTTCCAGCACGGCCTGCAACTGAGCAAATTTCGCCGGCCCCAGCCCCAAATGTCTGCTGAACAGCGTCTGGCTGGCCTCCAACAATGGGCGAAGGCCACCGAATTGCGCCAACAAATGGCGTGCCAAGTCGACCGCGCTTTTGCCGGAAACCCCGGTACGCAGGAAGATCGCCAACAGCTCGGCATCCGACAGGCTTGCCGCGCCCCATTCCAAAAGTTTCTCCCGTGGACGTTCCGCCACAGGCCAATCGCGAATACTCATCCCACCTCCGTGTGCGTGTGCGCCGCTGTTGCCTCGCGGACGCTGTGTTATCTTAAGCCCTCTTTTTTGCGTGCGATTTCCCCTGGGGAGGGGGCATCGCAGGCATCACTGAACTGGAAAGGCAAACCAATGCAGCGTCTGTATCGGAAACGCATCGTTCTCGGCGTCGGCGGCGGCATTGCCGCCTACAAGAGCGCAGAGCTGGTTCGCAGGCTCCTGGACCAAGGCGCCGAAGTGCGCGTGGTCATGACCCGCGGTGGCAGTGAATTCATCACCCCGCTGACCATGCAAGCCCTGTCCGGCCACCCGGTTCACCTCGACCTGCTGGACCCGGCGGCAGAAGCCGCGATGGGCCATATCGAGCTGGCCAAATGGGCCGACCTGGTACTCATCGCCCCGGCAACCGCCGACCTGATCGCCCGCCTCGCCCAAGGCATCGCCGATGACCTGCTGACCACTTTGGTTCTGGCAACCGACGCCACCGTCGCCATTGCCCCGGCCATGAACCAGGCCATGTGGCGCGACCCGGCCACCCAGGCGAACACCCAACTCCTGCAAAGCCGAGGCCTCAAAGTGTTCGGCCCCGCGTCCGGCAGCCAGGCCTGCGGCGATGTCGGCATGGGCCGCATGCTCGAAGCCACCGACCTGGCGCTGTGCGCCGCCGAGTGCTTCCAGCACCTGGCCCTGACCGGCAAGCACGTGCTGATCACTGCCGGCCCGACCCAGGAAAACATCGACCCGGTGCGCTACATCACCAACCATAGCTCAGGAAAAATGGGCTTTGCCTTGGCGGAAGCGGCGGTCGAGGCAGGCGCGCGCGTCACCTTGATCACCGGTCCGGTGCATTTGCCGACGCCTGATCGGGTCACGCGCATCGACGTAGTCAGCGCCCGAGACATGCTGGCGGCCTGTGAGGCAGCGATTCCCTGCGATCTGTTTATCGCGTCGGCAGCGGTCGCGGACTACCGCCCGGAAGTCGTCGCCCCGCAAAAGCTTAAGAAAGACCCTACAAGTGGCGACGGCCTGCTCCTGCAAATGGTGCGCAACCCGGACATTTTGGCAACTATCGCCACGCGCCCAGACCGCCCGTTCAGCGTCGGCTTTGCCGCCGAAACCGAACATCTGCTGGACTACGCCGCACGCAAATTGAAAGATAAAAACCTCGACCTGATCGTTGCCAATGATGTCGCCAACCCGAGCATCGGCTTCAACAGTGAGGAAAATGCCATCAGCGTGATCGACCGCGAGTTGCACGCCACCGTTTTCGCCCAGACCAGCAAGGGCAAGATTGCCCGCCAACTGATCTCATTTATCGCCCAACGGCTGAACCAGGTTTAATTTACATGCACGCTTTGCAAGCCAAGATTCTCGACCCCCGCATCGGCAACGAATTCCCACTGCCGGCCTACGCCACCCCAGGCTCCGCCGGGCTGGACCTGCGCGCCATGCTCAAGGAAGACACGGTCCTCGAGCCGGGCCAGACCATTCTGATTCCCACCGGCCTGTCGATCTATGTGGGCGACCCGGGCTTGGCGGCACTGATCCTGCCGCGCTCCGGTCTGGGCCACAAACACGGTATCGTGCTGGGCAACCTCGTTGGCCTGATCGACTCCGATTACCAGGGCGAGCTGATGGTATCGTGCTGGAACCGTGGCCAAACCGCCTTCAACATTGCTGTCGGCGAACGCATCGCCCAACTGGTACTGGTGCCGGTGGTGCAGGCGCACTTCGAGCTGGTTCAGGAGTTCGACGAGACCCAGCGCGGCGCAGGCGGTTTTGGGCATTCCGGCAGTCACTGACTAAGCTGAAACAGGCCGGGCACCCTTGTCCGGCCCGACGCCACCGCAAGGCTTTTCAGGACGAAGAATGCGCGGACCTAATGAGCAATATTTCCCCATTAGAATCAATGCATTACGTGGAATAAAGCATGAAGCGCGAGCGCCGATGGCATTTTTGCACCACGAACTCTCTGCCAAAAAAGTCGTCATACCCTTCAGTTTGAGCCCGCCGGTCAGCCACATTCAGGCCAGCTTTGCCCCCTTCAGATGGAGTTTCACCTCGCGATGAGTACCGCAGCCCGAGTAGCCCCGACATTCCCCGACAGCATCTTTCGCGCCTACGACATTCGTGGCGTGGTGCCCAAGACCCTGACCGCCGAAACCGCTTACTGGATCGGCCGCGCCATCGGCTCCCAGAGCCTGGCCCAGGGCGAGCCTAACGTCTCGGTTGGCCGTGATGGCCGCTTGTCCGGCCCGGAGCTGGTAGAACAACTGATCCAGGGCCTGGCCGACAGCGGCTGCCACGTCAGCGACGTCGGCCTGGTGCCGACGCCTGCGCTGTACTACGCAGCTAACGTACTGGCCGGCAAGTCCGGTGTCATGCTCACCGGCAGCCATAACCCGTCGGACTACAACGGTTTCAAGATCGTCATCGCCGGTGACACCCTCGCCAACGAGCAAATCCAGGCGTTGCACGACCGCCTGAAGACCAACGATCTGACCAGCGGCACCGGCAGTATCACCAAGGTCGACATTCTTCAGCGCTACTCCGACGAAATCACCGGCGACGTCAAACTCGCGCGTCGCCTGAAAGTGGTAGTGGACTGCGGCAATGGCGCGGCCGGCGTGATCGCCCCGCAACTGCTCGAAGCCCTGAACTGCGAAGTGGTCCCGTTGTTCTGCGACGTCGACGGCAACTTCCCTAACCACCACCCGGACCCGGGCAAGCCTGAAAACCTGGTGGACCTGATCGCCAAGGTCAAGGAAACCGGCGCCGATGTAGGCCTGGCCTTCGACGGTGATGGCGACCGAGTCGGCGTGGTGACCAACACCGGCGAGAACGTGTTCGCCGACCGCCTGCTGATGCTGTTTGCCCGCGACGTGGTGGCCCGCAACCCCAACGCCGAAATCATCTTCGACGTGAAATGCACCCGCCGCCTCACCCCGCTGATCAAGGAATACGGCGGTCGCCCACTCATGTGGAAGACTGGCCACTCGTTGATCAAAAAGAAAATGAAGGAAACCGGCGCGCTGTTGGCCGGTGAAATGAGCGGCCACGTGTTCTTCAAAGAGCGCTGGTTCGGGTTTGACGACGGCATTTACAGCGCCGCCCGTCTGCTGGAGATCCTCAGCAAGGAAAAATCTACGGCGCAGGAGCTGTTTCAGACATTTCCGAATGATATTTCTACGCCAGAGATCAATATCCATGTGACCGAGGAGAGCAAATTCAGCATCATTGACGCACTGCACGATGCGCAATGGGGTGAAGGCGCCAACCTGACCACCATTGATGGTGTGCGAGTCGATTACGCCAAAGGCTGGGGCCTGGTTCGCGCGTCCAACACCACACCGGTGCTGGTCCTGCGTTTCGAGGCGGATACCGAGGCTGAGTTGCAGCGCATCAAGGACGTGTTCCACGCCCAGTTGAAACGTGTTGCCCCTGATCTCCAATTACCGTTCTGATTTTTTACCGGAGCCCTGAATGACCCTCGAACGCGAAGCCGCTGCCAATACTGCCAAGGTCCTGTCCGAAGCGTTGCCTTACATTCGACGCTACGTCGGCAAGACGCTGGTGATCAAGTACGGCGGCAATGCCATGGAAAGCGACGAGCTGAAAACCGGCTTTGCCCGCGACATCGTGTTGATGAAAGCCGTCGGGATCAACCCGGTGGTGGTGCACGGTGGTGGCCCGCAAATCGGCGACCTGCTCAAGCGCTTGTCGATCGAGAGTCACTTCATCGATGGCATGCGCGTCACTGACGCGCAGACCATGGACGTGGTGGAGATGGTCCTCGGCGGCCAGGTCAACAAAGACATCGTCAACCTGATCAACCGTCATGGCGGCAGCGCCATCGGCCTGACCGGCAAGGACGCGGAGTTGATCCGCGCAAAAAAACTGACCGTTACCCGTCAGACGCCGGAGATGACCCAGCCGGAAATCATCGACATCGGCCAGGTAGGCGAAGTGATCGGCATCAACACCGACCTGCTGAACCTGCTGGTCAAAGGCGACTTCATCCCGGTGATCGCGCCAATCGGCGTGGGTGCCAATGGTGAGTCTTACAACATCAACGCCGATCTGGTAGCCGGTAAGGTGGCTGAGGCGCTGAAAGCTGAAAAGCTGATGCTGCTGACCAACATCGCCGGCTTGATGGACAAGGAAGGCAAGGTGCTGACCGGCCTGACTACCCAGCAAGTGGACGAGTTGATCGCCGACGGCACCATCTACGGCGGCATGCTGCCGAAGATCCGTTGCGCACTGGAAGCAGTGCAAGGCGGCGTGGGTAGCTCGCTGATTCTGGATGGCCGCGTGCCAAATGCAATCCTGCTGGAAATCTTCACCGATACCGGTGTGGGCACGCTGATCAGCAACCGCAAGCGTCCTTAATCGGCAGAAAACAAAAAGGCCCCGCTCAATCAAATTGAGCGGGGCCTTTTTTGTTTGCACTCGATCCAAATGTGGGGGCGGGCTTGCCTGCGATGCCTGCACCTCGGTAAATCAGTTGTACCAAGGTGATGCTATCGCAGGCAAGCTAGCTCCCACACGGGTCCGCGTGCCGGATGGGTTTCGGTGTCAGACGCCGAACTGCTCGCGGTACGCCTTGACCGCCGGCAAATGCTGCTTGAGCTGCGGATCGTCTTCCAGGAACTGCAGCACCTGGTTCAACGACACAATGCTCACTACCGGAATGCCAAAATCACGCTCCACTTCCTGGATCGCCGACAATTCGCCATTGCCGCGCTCCTGGCGGTTCAGTGCGATCAACACACCGGCAGCCTTGGCACCGTCCTGGGAAGCGATGATCTGCATCACTTCACGGATGGCGGTGCCGGCCGTGATCACGTCGTCGATGATCAGCACGTCGCCTTTGAGTGGAGCCCCGACCAGGCTGCCGCCTTCGCCATGAGCCTTGGCCTCTTTGCGGTTGAAGCACCACGGCAAATCCAGCCCATGATGTTCCGCCAACGCCACGGCAGTCGCGGCCGCCAGAGGGATGCCCTTGTAGGCTGGGCCGAACAGTACGTCGAAGGAAATACCGCTTTCAACGATGGCTGCCGCGTAGAAACGACCCAGCTGAGCCAGGGCCGAACCCGAGTTGAACAAGCCTGCATTGAAGAAGTAAGGGCTGGTGCGCCCGGACTTCAAAGTGAACTCACCGAAGCGTAAAACGCCGCGATCGATGGCAAAACGAATGAAATCGCGTTGATACGCCTGCATGAAAAAAGCCTCAGATACCACGGATTTAGCTAATTAGGTAGACGGCGTGTATCATACACGCACGCGATTTTTGGGGCCATTTATGCGGATCATCAGTGTGAACGTCAATGGTATTCAGGCTGCAGTCGAGCGTGGTTTGCTCAGTTGGCTGCAAGCACAGAATGCCGACGTCATCTGCCTGCAGGACACCCGCGCCTCCGCCTTTGAACTGGACGACCCAGCCTTCCAACTGGATGGCTACTTCCTTTATGCCTGCGATGCCGAAGTGCCCACCCAAGGTGGCGTGGCTTTGTACTCGCGGTTGCAACCCAAGGCGGTCATCAGCGGCCTCGGCTTCGAGACAGCCGACCGCTACGGGCGCTACCTGCAAGCCGATTTCGACAAGGTCAGCATCGCGACCTTGCTGCTCCCTTCGGGGCAGAACGGCGATGAAGACTTGAACCAGAAGTTCAAGCTAATGGACGATTTCGCCCGTTATCTGGATAAACAGCGACGCAAACGTCGCGAGTACATTTACTGTGGCTCGCTGTACGTGGCGCAACAAAAGCTGGATATCAAGAACTGGCGCGACAGCCAGCAATCCCCGGGCTTCCTGGCGCCGGAACGTGCCTGGATGGACGAGATTGTCGGCAACATGGGTTATGTCGATGCCCTGCGCGAAGTCAGCCGCGAAGGCGACCAGTACAGCTGGTGGCCGGATAACGAGCAGGCCGAGATGCTCAACCTCGGCTGGCGCTTTGACTATCAGTTGCTGACACCTGGCCTGCGCCGCTTTGTTCGCAGCGCACGCCTGCCGCGTCAGCCACGATTCTCGCAGCATGCGCCGCTGATCGTGGACTACGACTGGACACTGACCATCTAAGGTCTTTTTCCAGGCACAAAAAAACCGACATCGCTGTCGGTTTTTTTGTGGGTGCTCATTATTTGACCAGCCGCCAGGTAAAGGGATAGCGATAGGCGATCCCCTTGTTGGCCTTGATCGAACCGATGATGGTCAGCACCACGGTCGCAATCGCCAAGGCAGTCATCAGGAAAAAGCCGATAACCGCGAAGGCCAACACGATGCAAACCAGCCAGGCAATGGCTACGGTGATCTGGAAGTTCAAGGCTTCCTTGCCCTGATCATCAATGAACGGGTCCACTTCTTTCTTCATCTGCCACAGGATCAGCGGCCCTACGACACTGCCGAAGGGGAACACAAACCCCAGAAACGCCGCGAGGTGACACAACATTGCTCCCTGACGCACTTCGTAGGAAGGCGTGGGCACGGGAAGTTGACTGTCATTCATGGCGTTTCTCCTTGAGGCCGGCTCAGTCAGCCAGCGCGGCGTTCTGCAGTTCGAAGATTTCGGTCATACCTTTCTGGGCCAGGGCCAGCATGGCATTCAGGTCGGCCGGCTGGAATGGCGCGCCTTCGGCGGTGCCCTGCACTTCGATGAAACCACCGGTGCTGGTCATCACCACGTTCAGGTCGGTCTCGGCGGCCGAGTCTTCCAGGTAGTCCAGGTCCAGCACAGGCTCGCCTTGGTACATGCCAACCGACACGGCGGCGATCATCTGCTTGAGCGGGTCGCCGGCTTTCAGGCCGCCACGCTTCTTGATCACCTTCAGTGCGTCAGCCAGGGCCACCATGGCGCCGGTGATGGAGGCAGTGCGGGTGCCGCCGTCAGCCTGGATAACGTCGCAATCGACGTACAGGGTCACGTCGCCCAGCTTGGACATGTCCAGGGCTGCGCGCAGGGAGCGACCGATCAGACGCTGGATTTCCAGGGTGCGGCCGCCTTGCTTGCCGCGGCTGGCTTCACGCTGGTTACGTTCGCCGGTGGCGCGTGGCAGCATGCCGTACTCGGCGGTCAACCAACCCTGGCCCTGGCCCTTGAGGAAACGCGGCACGCCGTTTTCGACGCTGACGGTGCAGATCACCTTGGTATCGCCAAACTCGACCAGTACAGATCCCTCGGCGTGTTTGGTGTAGTTGCGGGTGATGCGGATCGAGCGGAGCTGATCGGCAGCGCGACCACTTGGACGTTTCATAGGGGATACCTGTACGGAGGACGAAAAACTGCTGAGCATTATAGAGCCGCGAACCGTTTCGGGGCACTTCTAAAAAATCCGGTTACGAATGGCTGGCCTGGCGCCCATTGTTTGGGCGCGTCCGCCTCACTGCGCTACAATCCTGCGCCTTCGCAGCCTGTCGGCTTCAATTTACCCACCAGCCCGTATTTTCGGGACTGCATCGCGAGGTACCTCCATGGTGCACAGCATGACCGCCTTCGCCCGCGTCGAAAAAGCCGGCGTCCAAGGCACCCTGAGCTGGGAACTGCGCTCGGTCAACAGCCGTTACCTGGAGCCGCACCTGCGCCTGCCGGAATCTTTCCGTGACCTCGAAGGTGCGGTACGTGAAGCGCTGCGCCAGGGTATCTCCCGTGGCAAGCTGGAATGCACCCTGCGCTTTACCGAAGAAACCACCGGCAAACCGCTGCAGGTCGACCGCGACCGCGCTGCGCAATTGGTCGCCGCCGCCGAAACCATCGCCAGCCTGATCAAGCAGCCCGCCGCGCTGAACCCGCTGGAAGTGCTGGCCTGGCCCGGCGTACTGGTAGCCGACGCCACCGACCCGCAAGCCCTCAACGCCGAAGCCCTCGCCCTGTTCACCCAGGGTTTGAAGGAGCTCAAGGCCGGCCGCGAACGTGAAGGCGCCGAACTGGCGCGCCTGATCAACGAGCGCCTGACCTCGATTGAAGATGACGTGGTCACCCTACGCGAGCTGGTGCCGCAGATGCTCGCTACCCAGCGCCAGAAGGTCCTGGACCGCTTCACCGACATGAAGGCCGACCTCGACCCGACGCGCCTGGAGCAGGAAATGGTCCTGCTGGCGCAGAAGAGTGACGTGGCCGAAGAGCTCGACCGCCTGAGCACCCACATCCTCGAAGTGCGCCGCGTGCTCAAGTCCGCCGGTGCCGCCGGTCGGCGCCTGGACTTCCTGATGCAGGAACTCAACCGCGAAGCCAATACACTGGGCTCCAAGGCGTTTGATCCGCGCAGCACGACAGCTGCGGTCAACCTCAAAGTGTTGATCGAGCAGATGCGCGAACAAGTACAGAATATTGAGTAAGGCAACTTCCATGACCCACAGCACCGGCACCCTTTACATCATTTCCGCCCCTTCGGGCGCGGGCAAGAGCAGCCTGGTCAAGGCCCTGACCGACGCTGACGAGCAGATCCGCATCTCGGTCTCACACACCACCCGCGCCATGCGCCCGGGTGAGGTGAACGGCGTGCACTATCACTTCGTCGAGCGTACCGAGTTCGTGAAGATGATCGAGCACGGCGACTTCCTCGAGCGCGCCGAAGTCTTCGGCAACCTCTACGGCACTTCGCAAAGCCATCTGCAGCAGACCCTGGACGAAGGCCACGACCTGATCCTGGAAATCGACTGGCAGGGCGCCGAGCAAGTGCGTCAGCTGATGCCCAAAGCCCGCTCGATCTTCATCCTGCCGCCGTCGCTCGAAGCCTTGCACCAGCGCCTGACCAACCGTGGCCAGGACAGCGACGAGATCATCGAAGGCCGCATGCGTGAAGCCGTCAGCGAAATGAGCCACTACGTCGACTACGACTACCTGATCATCAATGACGATTTTGCCCACGCTTTGGACGATTTGAAGGCGATTTTCCGCACCAATCAGCTCCAGCAAAAGCGCCAACAGCAGCGTTTCGGCAAATTACTCGCCGAACTGCTCGGCTGATTGGCTCTTCCCAAAACCGCTGCAAGGGCTTTACATTGGCACTTGTAGCGGTTTTTCGAGGGCACGGGAAAAATCAGCGCTTCCCTAAACGCTGGTGATTTTTTAAACTGTTTAGTCCGCTCGCCCAACCGGGCAGCGCGCATCTTGCATTCGCTCCGAGGAATACCATGGCCCGCGTAACCGTTGAAGACTGCCTAGAACACGTGGATAACCGCTTTGAGCTGGTCATGCTCTCTACCAAGCGTGCCCGTCAACTGGCCACTGGCGGCAAAGAGCCACTGGTCCAGTGGGAAAACGACAAGCCTACCGTTGTAGCCCTGCGTGAAATCGCTGAAGGCCTGATGAGCTACGAGTTCATCGCCAACGCCGAGATCGTTGAAGACGAACCGCTGTTTGCAGCGTTCGAGGACGAGTCCAACGAGGCCGTCTAAGCCTATGCCTGGTCGACGTAGCACGGCGCGGGGTCACAGCCAACGGCAGGAGTTAATCCTTTGCCGAGCATAGACGCCCTCGCCGATCGCTTATCGACCTACCTCGGCCCAGACCAGGTCAACCTGGTCCGCCGAGCGTATTTCTACGCCGAACAAGCCCACGACGGCCAACGCCGGCGCAGTGGCGAGGCGTATGTCACGCATCCTCTTGCGGTGGCAAATATTCTTGCCGACATGCACATGGACCATCAGAGTTTGATGGCCGCGATGCTGCATGACGTGATCGAAGACACCGGCATCGCCAAGGAAGCGCTCAGCGCGCAGTTTGGCGAAACCGTGGCCGAACTGGTCGACGGGGTCAGCAAACTGACCCAGATGAACTTCGAGACCAAGGCCGAAGCCCAGGCGGAAAACTTCCAGAAGATGGCCATGGCCATGGCCCGAGACATTCGGGTGATCCTGGTCAAGCTGGCCGACCGGCTGCACAACATGCGCACGCTGGAAGTGCTGTCCGGCGAAAAACGCCGGCGCATCGCCAAGGAAACCCTGGAAATCTACGCGCCCATCGCCAACCGGCTGGGCATGCATGCCATTCGTATCGAATTCGAAGACCTCGGCTTTAAAGCCATGCACCCGATGCGCTCGGCGCGCATCTACCAGGCGGTCAAACGCGCCCGGGGCAACCGCAAGGAAATCGTCAACAAGATCGAAGAGTCCCTGAGCCATTGCCTGGCGATCGACGAGATCGAAGGCGAGGTCAGCGGCCGGCAGAAACACATCTACGGCATCTACAAGAAGATGCGCGGCAAGCGCCGGGCCTTCAACGAGATCATGGACGTGTACGCGTTCAGGATCATCGTCGACAAGGTCGATACCTGCTACCGCGTGCTGGGCGCTGTACATAATTTGTACAAACCCCTGCCGGGCCGCTTCAAGGACTACATCGCGATTCCCAAGGCCAACGGCTATCAGTCGCTGCATACCACGCTGTTCGGTATGCATGGGGTGCCAATCGAGATCCAGATCCGCACGCGGGAAATGGAAGAGATGGCCAACAACGGCATCGCTGCCCATTGGCTGTACAAATCCAGCGGCGACGAGCAGCCAAAAGGTACCCATGCCCGCGCCCGCCAGTGGGTCAAAGGCGTGCTGGAAATGCAGCAACGTGCCGGCAACTCCCTGGAATTTATCGAAAGCGTGAAGATCGACCTGTTCCCGGACGAGGTCTACGTGTTCACGCCCAAAGGCCGGATCATGGAGCTGCCCAAAGGCTCCACGGCGGTCGACTTTGCCTACGCCGTGCACACCGACGTCGGCAACAGCTGCATCGCCTGTCGGATCAACCGTCGTCTCGCGCCGCTGTCCGAGCCGCTGCAAAGCGGCTCCACGGTCGAGATCGTCAGTGCACCTGGCGCGCGCCCGAACCCGGCCTGGCTCAACTTCGTGGTTACCGGCAAAGCGCGCACACACATCCGCCATGCCCTGAAGCTGCAACGCCGCTCCGAATCCATCAGCCTCGGCGAACGCCTGCTGAACAAGGTGCTCAACGGCTTCGATAGCGCCCTGGATAAGATCCCGGCCGAGCGTGTGCAAGCGATGCTCCACGAGTATCGCCAGGAAACCATCGAAGACCTGCTGGAAGATATCGGCCTGGGCAACCGCATGGCCTATGTGGTCGCCCGCCGCCTGCTTGGCGAAGGCGAACAGCTGCCAAGCCCCGAAGGCCCGCTGGCAATTCGCGGCACCGAAGGCCTGGTGCTCAGCTACGCCAAATGTTGCACGCCGATCCCGGGCGACCCGATTGTCGGCCACCTGTCCGCAGGCAAAGGCATGGTCGTGCACTTGGACAACTGCCGCAATATCACCGAAATCCGCCACAACCCAGAGAAATGCATCCAGCTCTCCTGGGCCAAGGATGTGACTGGCGAATTCAACGTCGAGCTGCGCGTTGAGCTGGAGCACCAGCGCGGCCTGATCGCCCTGCTGGCCAGCAGCGTCAACGCGGCCGACGGCAATATCGAGAAAATCAGCATGGATGAGCGCGATGGCCGCATCAGCGTAGTCCAACTGGTCGTCAGCGTGCACGACCGCGTGCACCTGGCCCGCGTGATCAAGAAGCTGCGCGCCCTGACCGGGGTGATTCGCATCACCCGCATGCGTGCGTAGCGCTTCAAATAGTCATCATCTCTTACAAGGAGTCACACATGACCAAGACTGTTATCACCAGCGACAAGGCCCCGGCCGCCATCGGCACTTACTCCCAGGCGATTAAGGCGGGCAACACCGTCTACATGTCCGGCCAGATTCCACTGGACCCAAAGACCATGGAACTGGTTGAAGGTTTTGAAGCACAGACCGTACAGGTCTTCGAGAACCTCAAGTCGGTTGCCGAAGCTGCCGGCGGTTCGTTCAAGGACATCGTCAAGCTGAACATCTTCCTCACCGACCTGAGCCACTTCGCCAAGGTCAACGAGATCATGGGCAAGTACTTCGAACAGCCGTACCCAGCCCGCGCCGCCATCGGCGTTGCCGCCCTGCCAAAGGGCGCACAGGTTGAGATGGACGCGATTCTGGTCATCGAGTAAAACACCCGGCGCAGCTTTCACAGGCTGCGCCGACTTCGTTTCAGAAGGATTTCGTAATGCGCAAAGCGCTTGTAGCCTTATCAACGCTCGCCCTGTTGCTCGGCGGCTGCGCCAGCAACCCCGCCGACCTGGATGTGAGCGGCACCTGGATCAACCAGGCCGCCATCAACGCGGCAGCCAAGGGCGGCCCTTTGCGTGAAGCGTTGCAAACCTTTGGCCCGAACCTCGAGTGGGAGGTCAACACCAAGGCTTTGCAGGCGCGCTACTACAACGGTTTTGAAGTCGCCGAAGGCAAGCTGCTGAGTGAGAAGCCCGGCGCCTGGAGCGTCGATTTCTACGGCAGCTCCGCCACTGAACTCAAGCGTAAAGGCAAGCAACTGCTGCAAGTGGCCAACGACAATGAGCCTGAGCAACTGTTTGCCCGCGCCAAAGACCCAGCCCCCGAAGGCGCGCCGCTGGGTGCGAACTTCGAACGCGCACTGTATGCAGCCTACTTGGGCGGCGACTGGAAGATCACCGACGGCACCGGCGACGGCGCCACGGTACAGTTCCAGGCTGACGGCAAGGTCGCCGGCTTGCCAAGTGTCGATCGGTACTCGCTGTGCCTGGCGGGTGACTGCGCCTCCATGAGCGGCGGCTATGACAGCATCTGGCTGCAACTGAACGGTCAGGGCAACCCGTGGATCTTCGCCCGCAAAGGCAAGCAACTGGAGATTTTCCAGGCGGTGAACACCGCGCAAACGGATGAAGTGCCTTCGTTTACGCCGGGGCCACGCCAGTGGTTGCTTGAAAAGAAATAACCGCATGACGCAGATCTGAATGTGGGAGCTGGCTTGCCTGCGATAGTGGTGTATCGGTCACACCGTGTTGGATGTGACACCGTCATCGCAGGCAAGCCAGCTCCCACATTTTTTAACTGCGTTTCAGCCTTTCAATATCGCCGCATACCCTTCGCGATAGGTCGGATACGTCGGTACCCAGCCCAACGCTTTGGCTCGGGCATTGCTGCATTGTTTACTGCCCGCCCGACGCACGCTGGCGTCGTCAGCCCACTCAGTCACGCCCAGGTAGTCGCGCAACCAGCCCACCACCTCCGCCAATGGCGCAGGCGCATCGTCCACGCCGATGTAGACCTTATCCAGCGAACCGCCCTGCTCCACATGCCGCAGCAAAAAGGCCAGCAAGCCCGCTGCGTCATCCGCGTGAATCCGGTTGCCGTATAAAGGTGGATCAACCGCCACGCGATAGCCTTGGCGCACTTGGGTCAACAGCCATTCGCGGCCGGGGCCGTAGATTCCGGTCAACCGCACGATGCTCGCCGGAATGCCGCTGTTGAGGGCCACTTGCTCAGCTTCCAGCATCACCTGGCCGGAATAGCCTTTCGCCTGGGTGTCGGACGTTTCATCGACCCACTCACCATGCTGCTGGCCATACACACTGCTGCTGGACACAAACAGCAAATGTTTGGGTTCCTGACCGTAATCGTTCAACCACTCCAACACATGCTGCAACCCTTGCACGTAAGCCGCGCGATAGCCGGCCTCATCGTGGTCGGTGGCGGCGGCGCAATACACCAGGTAATCCACCCCGCCAATCGGCCAGGTGTCAGGGCAATCCTTTTTGAACAGGTCGCCAGCGATGCCGATCACGCCGTCGGGCAGGCGCGAAATGTCCCGCCGCAACCCGTGAACCTCCCATTCCGAGGCCAGTAATTGGCTAGCCAGCCGACTACCCACATCGCCGCAACCGGCAATTACAACAGAAGGCGCAGACATCATAAAACTCCGTTCTCAAAGGTCTAGATTAGCCTTCGCAGATGACCTGCGGCCAGGAAAAGGACAAATAAAGTAACTGTATTACTTTTGTTAACAAGAATTACTTGCAATAATAACCTCCCATTTGTCCTCGACCCAACAGGGTCTGGCAGGACGATCACTCATTTTTTCTCTTAGGTCCGGCCAGCATGACACGTCATACAAAACCCGCTTCGCCAACCAAGCTTCACAGCCCATCCCGCGCCTGGCGTGCGATTGCTGCGCTGCTGTTCAGCGTAATGCTGGCACCGACCGCCGCATTCGCTGACGCTACCGCCCCAGCCGCTCCGGCTGCTGCCGAGCAGAACGCTGCAACCCCGGCGGCTCCTGCTGCCACACCGGTTGCTACCGACCCGGCTCAGGCTGCTGATCCTGCACCCGCTGACGAATCCGGCGTAGTGCTGGAAGAAGACAACAGCCTGGGCATGGCACACGACCTGTCGCCATGGGGCATGTATCAGAATGCCGACGTGGTGGTGAAAGCCGTGATGATCGGCCTGGCTATCGCCTCGATCATTACCTGGACCATCTGGATCGGCAAAGGCTTCGAGCTGCTGGGCGCCAAACGTCGCCTGCGCACTGAAATCGTCCACCTGAAAAAAGCCACCACCCTCAAGGAAGCCAGCGACACCGCGACCAAGAAGGGCACCCTGGCCAACCTGCTGGTACACGACGCGCTTGAAGAAATGCGTCTGTCGGCCAACACCCGCGAAAAAGAAGGCATCAAGGAACGCGTCAGCTTCCGCCTGGAGCGCCTGGTTGCAGCCTGCGGTCGTAACATGAGCAGCGGCACCGGCGTGCTGGCCACCATCGGTTCCACCGCGCCGTTCGTCGGCCTGTTCGGCACCGTGTGGGGCATCATGAACAGCTTTATCGGCATCGCCAAAACCCAGACCACTAACCTCGCCGTCGTTGCCCCAGGCATCGCCGAAGCCCTGCTGGCAACCGCCCTGGGCCTGGTTGCCGCGATTCCTGCGGTGGTGATCTACAACGTCTTCGCCCGTTCGATTGCCGGCTATAAAGCCCAGGTATCGGACGCGTCGGCAGAAGTCCTGCTGCTGGTCAGCCGCGACCTCGATCACCTGCCTACCGAGCGCAGCTCGCAACCGCACATGGTGAAAGTGGGGTAATCGGCCATGGGCCTGCATTTGAATCAAAGCGACGACGACCTCGTCGAGAACCACGAAATCAACGTCACGCCGTTTATCGACGTGATGCTGGTGCTGCTGATCATCTTCATGGTGGCGGCGCCCCTGGCGACCGTGGACATCAAAGTCGACCTGCCCGCGTCCAGCGCCAAGCCTGCGCCGCGGCCGGAGAAACCGATCTTCCTCAGCGTCAAGGCGGACCAACGCCTGTTCCTGGGCGAAGAAGAAGTCAAAGCTGAAACCCTGGGCCTGGTGCTCGACGCCAAGACCCAAGGCAAGAAAGACACGACTATCTTCTTCCAGGCCGACAAGGGCGTGGACTACGGCGACCTGATGAGCGTGATGGATGCCCTGCGGGCAGCCGGCTACCTCAAGGTCGGCCTGGTCGGACTTGAGACGGCAGCCAAGAAATGATCACGACGCGCCACAAACTGACGCGTTATGGCACCAGCCTCGCCGTCGTGCTGGGCGTGCATGCCGTCGCGATCATCATCGCGCTTCAATGGTCCGCGCCGCATCAGGTGACGTTGCCTCCAGCGGCCATGGTCATCGACCTGGCGCCGATGCCAGCACCGCCGCCGCCAGCGCCGCCAAAGGTGGTCACACCGCCACAGCCGCCCGCGCCGGTGGAAGAGCTGCCTTTGCCGAAAATGGCCGAGGCGCCTAAACCAACGATCCAGGTGCCCAAGCCGGTCAAGCCCAAACCCAAACCGCAGCCGCCCAAGCCTGTGGAGAAGAAGCCCGAGCCGCCCAAGGAAAAACCTTCCGAGGACCCACCGAGCGAAACCCCACCGACCAACGTGCCCGCGGAAAAATCCGCCCAACCCGTGCCCGGCCCATCGCCAGCGCAGGTCGCGGCCAAAGCTTCCTGGGAAGGCACCCTGCTGGCGCACTTGGCGAAGTACAAGAAGTACCCGCCAGGCGCCCAACAGCGGGGCAAGGAAGGCCTGAACCGCCTGCGCTTTGTGGTCGATGCAGAAGGCAACGTGCTGTCCTACGAGCTGGTGGGCCGCTCCGGCAACGCCGACCTGGACCGCGCAACCCTGGACATGATCCGTCGTGCCCAGCCATTGCCCAAGCCACCGGCCGACATGTTGAAAGGCGGCAGCGTCGAAATCGTCGCGCCGTTTGTTTACAACATCGAGAAGCGCCGCCGCTAAAAATGAGAATGGTGAGGGGCAACCCTCACCACCTTCTGCAAAATCTCCCACACTCCCCGCTCAATCCCCACCAAAGTTCTGATAACGTGCGTCTATCGATTGCAGCCGGTATGCTTGGCTCGCAACCTCATGGACGCCCGCTATGACTCTTACAGAATTACGCTACATCGTGACCCTCGCCCAAGAGCAGCACTTCGGCCACGCGGCCGAGCGTTGCCATGTCAGCCAGCCGACGCTGTCGGTGGGTGTGAAAAAGCTTGAAGACGAACTCGGTGTGCTGATTTTCGAGCGCAGCAAGAGCGCCGTGCGCCTCACGCCAGTAGGCGAAGGCATCGTTGCCCAGGCCCAGAAGGTCCTGGAACAAGCCCAAAGCATTCGCGAGCTGGCCCAGGCCGGCAAGAACCAGCTGACCGCACCGTTGAAAGTCGGCGCCATCTACACCGTCGGCCCGTACTTGTTCCCGCACCTGATCCCGCAACTGCACCGCGTCGCGCCGCAGATGCCGCTGTATATCGAAGAAAACTTCACCCACGTACTGCGCGACAAACTGCGCAACGGTGAGTTGGACGCAATCATCATCGCCCTGCCCTTCAACGAGGCAGACGTGCTGACCCTGCCGCTCTACGACGAGCCGTTTTACGTGTTGATGCCGGCTTCCCACCCGTGGACGCAAAAAGACACCATCGACGCCGGCCTGCTCAACGACAAGAGCCTGCTGCTGCTCGGCGAAGGTCACTGCTTCCGTGACCAGGTATTGGAAGCCTGCCCGACCCTGACCAAGGGCAACGACGGCGCCAAACACACCACGGTGGAATCCAGCTCCCTGGAAACCATTCGCCACATGGTCGCGTCCGGCCTGGGTATTTCGATCCTGCCGCTGTCGGCAGTGGACAGCCACCACTACGCCCCCGGCGTGATCGAAGTGCGCCCACTCACGCCCCCGGTGCCGTTCCGTACCGTGGCGATTGCCTGGCGCGCCAGCTTTCCACGCCCGAAAGCCATTGAGATCCTCGGTGACTCGATCCGCCTGTGCTCGGTGGCCAAGCCGCCCGCTGCGAGCTAAGTAAACGTATGACCGAGTTGTCGCAGGTGTCGGTGACCGCACTCAAGGGTGTCGGTGAAGCCATGGCCGAGAAGCTGGCCAAGGTCGGCCTGGAGAACCTCCAGGACGTGCTGTTCCACCTGCCCCTGCGCTATCAGGACCGCACGCGCGTAGTGCCCATCGGCCATCTGCGCCCTGGGCAGGACGCGGTGGTCGAAGGCACCGTCAGTGGCGCCGATGTGGTGATGGGCAAACGCCGCAGTTTGGTGGTGCGCCTGCAAGACGGCACCGGTGGCCTGAGCCTGCGCTTTTACCATTTCAGCAATGCGCAAAAGGAAGGCCTAAAGCGTGGCACCCGCGTGCGTTGCTACGGTGAAGCGCGACCTGGCGCGTCGGGCCTGGAAATCTACCACCCGGAGTACCGCGCCATCACCGGCGACGAGCCGCCGCCGGTGGACACCACGCTCACGCCCATTTACCCACTGACCGAAGGCCTGACCCAGCAGCGCCTGCGCCAGCTGTGCATGCAGACCCTGACGATGCTCGGCCCGAAAAGCCTGCCCGACTGGCTGCCAGTGGAACTGGCCCGCGACTACCAACTGGCGCCCCTGGACGATGCAATCCGCTACCTGCATAACCCACCCGCCGACGCCGATGTCGACGAACTGGCCTTGGGTCATCACTGGGCTCAGCATCGCCTGGCCTTCGAAGAACTGCTGACTCATCAACTGTCTCAGCAGCGCCTGCGCGAAAGCATGCGTTCCCTGTGCGCGCCGGCGATGCCCAAGGCCACGCGCCTGCCAGCGCGATACCTGGCCAACCTGGGCTTTGCGCCGACCGGTGCCCAGCAGCGGGTCGGCAATGAAATCGCCTACGACCTCAGCCAGAAAGAACCGATGCTGCGCCTGATCCAGGGTGACGTGGGCGCCGGCAAAACCGTGGTCGCCGCCCTCGCCGCCTTGCAGGCGCTGGAAGCCGGTTACCAAGTGGCGCTGATGGCGCCTACCGAAATTCTCGCCGAGCAGCACTTCATCACCTTCAAGCGCTGGCTTGAACCGCTGGGCCTGGAAGTGGCGTGGCTGGCCGGCAAGCTCAAGGGCAAGGTCCGTGCAGCAGCGCTGGAACAGATCGCCAATGGCGCACCGATGGTGGTGGGCACCCACGCGCTGTTCCAAGACGAAGTGCAGTTCAAGAACCTCGCGCTGGTGATCATCGACGAACAGCACCGCTTCGGCGTGCAACAGCGCCTGGCCTTGCGCCAGAAAGGTGTGGGTGGGCGCATGAACCCCCACCAGTTGATCATGACCGCCACGCCGATCCCTCGCACCCTGGCCATGAGCGCCTACGCCGACCTCGACACCTCGATCCTCGATGAGCTGCCGCCCGGCCGTACGCCGGTCAACACCGTGCTGGTCACCGACACCCGCCGCGTGGAAGTGATCGAGCGCGTGCGCGGTGCCTGCGCCGAAGGCCGTCAGGCGTACTGGGTGTGCACGCTGATTGAAGAGTCCGAAGAGCTAACCTGCCAAGCTGCCGAAACCACGTTTGAAGACCTCACCAGTGCCTTGGGCGAACTCAAGGTCGGGCTGATCCACGGCCGCATGAAGCCGGCGGAAAAAGCCGCAGTGATGGCCGAATTCAAAGCCGGTAACCTGCAACTGCTGGTCGCCACCACAGTGATCGAAGTGGGCGTGGACGTGCCCAACGCGAGCCTGATGATCATCGAAAACCCCGAGCGTCTGGGCCTCGCGCAACTGCACCAATTGCGCGGCCGCGTCGGCCGGGGCAGCGCCGCCAGCCATTGCGTACTGCTCTACCATCCGCCGCTGTCGCAGATCGGTCGTCAGCGACTGGGCATCATGCGCGAAACCAACGACGGTTTTATCATCGCCGAAAAAGACCTCGAACTGCGCGGCCCTGGCGAAATGCTCGGCACCCGCCAGACCGGCCTGCTGCAATTCAAGGTCGCCGACCTGATGCGTGACGCCGACCTGCTGCCCGCCGTGCGTGATGCGGCGCAGGCGCTGCTTGAGCGCTGGCCGGATCACGTCAGCCCGTTGCTCGATCGTTGGCTACGGCATGGGCAGCAATACGGCCAAGTGTGACGCCTGCCTCACTTATCCGACCAACACATGTAACAAGCTGGTTATACTTCGGTGACTGTACGAAATTGGATCAGGCCATGTCAGAAGTAGCCCTCGCCACAGCCCCACTGACCACCCCGCCGGTCATTCGGGCTCTGCTCGCAAAGCTCGCCATCCCCTACACGGAAGTGACGGAACACGCCGGCCTGAATCCCGCTCGAAAGATCCAGGCAGTGCTGTTGGAAGATGCCGTTGGCGCACTCATGGTGCTGTTCCCGCAGAGCCAGTTGCTCGACCTCAACCGTCTCGCCGAACTCACCGGTCGCCGCCTCACGGCCGTGTCGCCGGACCGCGTCGAGCGCATGCTGGCCAAGCATGACCTGAACCTGCTGCCGGGCCTGCCGGCGCTGACCAGCTCGCCTTGCCTGTACGAAGGCAGCCTGCTCAGCGAGCCGAGCCTGCTGGTGCATTCGGGCGAAGCCGGGTTGCTGCTGGAAATCGCCAGCGGCGACTTCAAGACCATGCTCACCAAGGCCAGCGCCGCGCAGTTCGGCGAGCCGTTGAGCAACATCCGCCCCAACCTCGACCGCCCCAATGATGACCGCGAGGAAATCACCCAAGCGATGCAGGCATTCACTGCCCGCCGCATCCAGCAGCGCCTGGAAGCCACCATCGAGATTCCCCCGCTGGCCGACACAGCGCAGAAGATCATCAAGCTGCGCGTCGATCCCAACGCCACCATCGATGACATCACCGGAGTGGTGGAAACCGACCCGGCCCTGGCCGCCCAAGTGGTGAGCTGGGCTGCGTCGCCGTACTACGCCTCACCGGGCAAGATTCGCTCAGTGGAAGACGCCATCGTGCGCGTGCTGGGCTTTGATCTGGTGATCAACCTGGCGCTGGGCCTGGCCTTAGGTAAAACCCTGAGCCTGCCCAAAGACCACCCGCACCAAGCCACGCCGTATTGGCACCAGTCGATCTACACCGCCGCGGTGATCGAAGGCCTGACCCGCGCCATGCCGCGCGCCCAGCGCCCGGAAGCCGGCCTGACGTACCTGGCCGGCTTGCTGCACAACTTCGGTTACCTGCTGCTGGCCCACGTATTCCCGCCGCACTTCTCGCTGATCTGCCGTCACCTGGAGGTCAACCCGCACCTGTGCCACAGCTATGTCGAGCAACACTTGCTGGGCATCAGCCGCGAGCAGATCGGCGCCTGGCTGATGCGCTACTGGGACATGCCGGACGAACTGTCCACCGCCCTACGCTTCCAGCACGACCCGACCTATGACGGGCAATATGCTGAATATCCGAACCTGGTGTGCTTGTCGGTGCGCTTGCTACGCAGCCGTGGCATTGGCTCGGGGCCGGATGAGCCGATTCCCGATGCGCTGCTGGAGCGTCTGGGGTTGAGCCGTGAGAAGGCTGAGGAAGTGGTCGCCAAGGTGTTGGATGCCGAGGTGCTGTTGCGCGAATTGGCATCGCAGTTCAACTAAGGGTAAATCGGTCGCCTGTTACACCGCTATCGCAGGCCAGCCAGCGCCCACCTTTGACCGAGTTCCAACGGTGGAATGCAGTCAACGGTGGGAGCTGGCTTGCCCGCGATGAATTCAACTCGGTACAACTGAAGAAACCCTTCAGGCCTTCTTCTTTTTCTTCGGTTTCAAATATTTGGTCAGCCCCTGGAACCAGATCACCAGCGCCGGGTTGCCCTTGATCTGGATCGACTTGTCTTGAATCCCCGTCATGAACGCCAATTGCTTGTTCTTCGCCTGCATCGTGGCGAAGCCGTAGGCGGCATCTTTGAAGGCGATAGCAAACGCAGGCTCCGGGTGAACACCTGAGCGGCTGGTGATGCGCTGGTCTTTGACGATGAAGTGACGGGCAACTTTGCCGTCGAGGGTTTGCAACTGGAACGCCAGGTCTTTGTCACCCAGCTGTTGCTGGAAAGCAGGGTTGGTGCGGCTGGCTTTGCCCATCATCAGGCCAAGCACCCACAGCAGAAGACGAAATTTCATGCACGCGGCCTCGGTATCATTATTAAGTGGCCGCAGCAGTGTAACAATTTGCCTATAGAACGCCACCGATCTCGCGCTTTAGCGGGAGATCGGCTGGCGTTTAACGCTTATAGCAGCATCTTGCTTAAACGTTAGGGCAAGGTACCGGCGCCCAGTCGGCCAGGTTTGGATCGCGGCAGGTGCCTTCGATCTGCGCTTTACCCGCGCTGGCGACCTGCTTGCTTTCAGCTTGCTTGGCCTGGACCGTCCGAATGCTCTTCTCGGTAGTCACCGCTTCTTTCGGCACGGTTGGCAGCGATGCCTTCTTCGCTGGTTTTACGGGTTTTTTGCCTTTGGCCGGCACCACCGGCGGCGTCGTGTCGGCGGTCGCTACCGTCACCACGTCGTTGCGCTGCACACCCACTTGTTGCAGGTCTTTCTCGTAAGCCTGGGTGTAGTTGTTCAGGTCTTCGCTGGCTTTGCCGTTGACCGCAACGATCAGGTCATTGGATTCCTTCAAGCCCGCTACGATTTCCGCCAGGCGCTTGCGGCCTTCAGTGTCGTTGACGGCTTTGGCTTTGCGGTCGGCAACCAGCTTGGTGAACGCGCTCTGGTAGCACTGCTGGGACGCCTTGGCGTACGCGGTGCTGCGGTCGATGTCGGAAGCGCTCTTGTTGAAGTCCGCGGAGTAAGACGCAATGCGCTGGTTGTCATCGCTGATCTGCTTCTGACGCTCGGTGTAGTAACCCGCCGCACCGCCAGCCAAGGCGCCGCCCGCGGCACCGATGGCAGCGTTACGGCCGCGCTTTTCGGAGTCGCCAGTCAGCGCGCCCAGCAGTGCGCCGCCGGCCGCGCCGAGGGCCGCGCCGGTGACGACCGATTTGGTCATGTCCGAATCCGTCGCGCGCAGGTGCTGCACCGGCTCGTAGCAGTTCGGGTAGTACTCGACCTTGGTGCTCGACGCGACCTTGGAGGACGGCGACGTGGCGCAGCCAGTTAACACGGTGCTGAAACCGGCCGCGATCAGCAGCAGGTGACGCTTGGAAACCGCCTTACGGGAAAAAAGCATAGGTGTGTTCTCTTTTAAGTTTGACTTGCCCAGCACGGCCCACCGCCGCCTGAGTCCCTTCCAAGCTCGCCATACAACCAGCGATCAAGACCGCTGACCGCTCGCTGCGAGCAATTCCTTCAAGATCGTTGCCGGGTCGGCCCGCTGTTGTTTGCGGTAGTTGCCGACATGGCGAACGAACAGTGTCGCGCGCGTCACCAGGCTCTTACCGAGCACTGGCTTGCGATCCAACTCTTCCTTGATTCGTTGAAACTGCGCCTGGATCACCGCATCGGTGTAGCGCGTGCCGGTGGCCAAGTTGTCGATGTAGATCGCCACCGCGCCGTCGAGGGCGCTGCGGCCATTGGTGATGGCCATGTCAAACAGCTGCGCGCTGGCCGCGTCCTTGTTGTCCAGGGCCTGCTGGCGACTCTTCTGCAAGTTGGCCAGGCGAATGTTGTAGTTGCTGATGGTCTCGGCCACCAACGCCGCCGACTGAATCAAGTTGCCCGCCGCTTCTTCGCGTTGTTGGGCGATCAGCGAGACGTTGCGCTTGAGCTCTTCGTTGACCAGCCCAAGCTCGGCTTGCAGCTTGGGGTCGACACTGGCAGCGATGATGCTGTCCAGGCGTTTGGTCGGGTCCTGAGCGTCGTCGATGGCATCCGTCAGCGCGGCCAGGCGCCCTTCTTTCTGCCACTGGGCGAACAGCTCCTTGTAGCGCGAGCGCGGCGCCGACAGTGCGCCAATCGCCACGCGAAACCCGGTGGTCTCGTTGCTTTGCTCGGTTCCGTCGGCGGCAAACAATGGGTACTCGCGGCGCATGCCAGTAAACAGCGTGCCCTCGCCTTCAAGGTAGTTGCCGCCCTTGACCACAAAGCCGCCGTACGTGCCCTGGCGGCGCCCGGCGTGCACCAGTTGGAAGGATTCCTGGACCATTTCCGCCGCGTTGCCGATCACATCGAACAGGCCAATCGGGTTGGGCAGTTTGGTGCCGATGGGCATCAAGCGTGCAGCCTGGCCGGTGCCGCCGGCGACTTGGTTGAACACCGCGTAATCACCCAGCGGGCCGTCGCTTTCGCTGCCTTCGACACGGCGTGGAAACAGCCGGCCTTCCAAGTCCTGACGGCTAACCGCCTGGCCACCGCGTGCGGCAAACTCCCATTCCACTTCGGTGGGCAAGCGCACAAAACCGAGGCCACCGTCTTCAGCCGAAGAACCACGACCACTGACCGGCAGCAGCTCACGGTGATATTTCATCAGCCAGGCGCTGTACACCGCCGAGAAACGCTCAGCCTCAAAGCGCGACAGTTTCACTTTGGGCAACCGCGCGGCCATGCCGGTAGGCGCATCGCAGGCAGGCGCGGGTTCGCCGCTGGCCAGCGACTGCGCCTGGGACATCACCTGGGCGTATTGGCGCGCGGTCACTTCGTACTTACCAATGAAGTACAGCATAGGTTTGAGCGGGGTTTTGGCGTCGGTCTTCGGCATCAACGGCGCGATGACTTTGTTCCAGTCTTTGGGCAAGTCCTTGAGGGTGAATTGGCCGTTGATAAAGTCGCGGCGGTAGCCGGAAATAAACGACTGCTGATAACCCGCCTCACCTTCGGCAAAGGGATAACCGAGGCTGATCTCGCGGTCATCCAAGGTGCCCTGGGCCAGCACGTAGGCGTAGCGGAACACCATATTGCCTTCACACGGCAGCGGCAGGCTCACGTCGTCGGGCAACGGTTTGGGGTTGTCGAGTTTGTCACTCGCCTCATCAGCCCACGCCAGCGAGGCCAAGCTCAGCGCCACACAGGCGCCCAATAACTTATACATCTCTGATTCCTTCAGAAGCCTGGATACGCGCCACCCGCCAACCACCACAGGCCGCCGCCACGGCGCTGACGCCGAGGATTGCAACCAGGGCCAGGCCGTAGTGACGCGCCAGCAGGTGACTGGCGTATTCGCCCGGCACCTGCACAAATAATTTATTCAAACCTGCCTCGGCCACGCCATACAGCCCGGCACTGAGCACGGCGGCTAAGCCTGCGCTGTACAGCGCCTGCAGTACCACAAACAGCAATAGCCCGGCGGTGGAAAACCCCAACAGGCGCAATACCGACAATTCCCGATGCTTGCGCGCCACGGCCGCCAGTGCGCCGGCGAAGATCGCCGCAAACGCACCGGCCAAGGCCAGCCCGGCAATGATCCAGAATACGATCGACAGGTTGCGGCTCAACGACTGCACCTGGGCGATGGTATGCGCCTGGGTCGACACCAACAGGTTCTGCCCGGCAAAAAACACCCGCAGCGGCTCAACATCGGTGAGGTTGCGGGCGTACAAGCGAAACGCCGGATAAACCCGCTGCTCGCTCACACCGGCTGCATCACCCTCCCAGCCCAAAGCCAGCACTGCCCGGCCATCGCGGTAATCTTCCGCCGCTTCCAACAGGGCCAAATCGGCAAACAAACCGTCACGCGCAAACGCGTCCAATGGCAATACCGCCAGCACCTGCAGCCGCGTGCGCTGGGCTTCGACGCGCCCGGCCACTTGCCGCGCAAAGCTGGTTTCCAACCAATCCCCCGGCCGCGCCGCGAGTTTTTCCGCGGCGGTGTGGCTCAGCACGATCTGCTCCAGCCCCGTGGGCAGCGGCAAACCACCGAGCAACGGATCGCCCGGTGCCGTCGGCAGCATTTCCAGGGTCAGCGTGCCCACCTGCGCCGTTGCCGCAATCTGCCGTGTACGCGGCACGGCAAAGGCCACATCGCTACGCTGGGCAAGCTGCTGGATAAACGCTGCGTTGAATCGACCACCACCCAACGGAATAATTTCACGGGTGGCGGGGTCGGCCTCCAAGCGTTCGGTCAAACTGCTAACCAGTCCAAATTTCAGCCCGAATAACACCAACAACGGCGCGACGACTGCCACCAGCGCCAACACCGAACAGGCCGACAGCCAGGCGTCGTTGCGGTAATCCTGCCAGGCCAGAGACGCCACCAAGCCGAAGCGCATCAGCACGCCTCCCCAAGGGTCGCCGTGATGCCGCCGTCAGTATCACGACGACAACTGATGCGCCGCACCTGCAAGCCACTGGCACGGGCCAACGGTTCGTCATGGGTGGCGATCACGCAGGCCGCGTGGTGTTCGCGGGCCTGAGCCAGCAGCGCCTGCATCACGCGCTCAGCGTTAAGCGGGTCAAGCGACGCGGTCGGTTCATCCGCCAGCACCAGTTGCGGCGCATGCGCCAGGGCACGGGCGCAGCTCACGCGCTGGCGTTGGCCCACCGACAGCGCGGCCGGTTTCTTCGCCAACTGGTCGCTAATCTCCAACTGCTCGGCCAGACGCGCGACGCTGCCGTCGTCCTTCAGGCCCAGCAGTTGCCGGGACAAGGCAATATTGCTGCGCACATCGAGAAACCCCAGCAACCCACCGGTTTGCAGCACATAGCCCAGGTGCTTGCTGCGCAGCTGGGCCAAGGCAGATTGCTGGTCAGCACGCCACAGAGCGCCGATATCGGTCTGATCAAATTCAAACTGGCCAACCTGATCCGGCGCCAACACCAGCGCCAGCACATCGAGCAAGGTGCTTTTGCCACAGCCGCTCGGCCCGACAATCGCCAACTGCTCGCCCGCGCGCAGCGCCAGCGCCGGAATCACCAGGCTGTAGCGCTGGCTGCCGACGCCGCGGCTTTTGTGCACTGCGCGCAGGTTCAGCATTACGGCAGCGTCGACAATGGCACGCGGTACAACGCATCGCCCGGCTCGGCATCGCCGAAACGGACCCAGTTGGCCACGTCATTGTGGAAGGTTTCGTAGAGACGGATTTTCGAATCCAGCTCGTCGATAAAGTCTTCCTGCTCGGCCACGCTCAACGACAACCACAAATCCTGTGTCATGTTCAGCGACTTGCTGCGGTACGGCAGGCCTTCCAGGTATTCGCCGAGGATGCCGCCGTCGGCCAAGTTGCCGCCCTTGCGCAGGGCCTGTGGGTCGCGGCTCATGTAGGCCGAGGCGCTGGCGATTTCCTGGAAGAAACCCTTGGGCGAGGTCTGAGTTTTGCGCGCTGCATCCACGATCAGTTTCAGCGACTGCTGCAGATCGTTGAGCTGCAATTTGGTCAGCATCACGCACACCTGGAACGCCGGCAGCGCCGGGTTGGTCAGGTCGCGGTCGGCGGTCCAGGCGCTGACCAGTTGCGGCGCCTGGCTCGCGGTTTTGCGGCCGAGGAAGTCCATGTGCATGGCGTAGCCGACGGCGGCGGACTTGTCGGCCAAGGTCGGCGCGGCGCTCAGCAGCGGCACCGGTTGCGGGGTGTTGCTGCGCACTTGGTGCACGAGGTTGGCGAACACGTTGCCGATCTCATCGACACGCTCACCCAGCTTGCGCACATCGCCACCCGGCACCGGCGTGTAGAGGTCGCCGATCTGCGGGTTGGCGTCAGCGGTGAGCACGCGGTATTGGCTTTCGGCACCGGCATGGGTTTTCTTGCCAGCGTCGGTGCGCAGGTGCAGGGCGTAGATCTTGATCTGCTTGCCCAGCGCCGCCTGGCGCACTTCGGCCTCGTTCATCTGGGTGGTGGCGAACGGGTCGTTCTTGCGCAGCGCACCGGCGTCGGTGACCAGCAGAATAATGCGCCCGCCATAGCCGGACCAATCCATGCCATCCACGGCCTGCATCACCCCGGCAAACGCGTCTTCGTTGAACGAGTGGCTGGACACAGTGGACGCCTTTACCTGCCGCGCCATGTCGAGGAAACGTTGCGGGTCGCGGCCTTGATCCAGTGTGATCAAGGTTTTGGCCACGTATTCCAGGCCCGGGGTTTTCTTGATGCTGTTGCGAAAACCCACCAGGCCGAAGCTGACGCTGTCCAACTCACCACGTTCGGCGATGCGGGTTTGCAGCTCGTGCACCACGTCGCGAACTTGGTCGATGTAAGGCTGCATCGACACGGTGGTGTCCACCACCAGTACCACGGCAGTGCGGAAGGCGTCGGCGTGGGTGTTGATCGCTCGGGCGGCCGGTTTGGCGGCAGCGCTGCCAGGGTCGATAGACGCCACATTGAGCAACTGCACCGGCTGGCCGTTTTCGTCGAAGCTCTCTTTGGAGTCGAAGATCGGCAGCAGGTAAAACTGGTCTTGTGGGACCGCACTGGCGGTCGGCTCCAGCGCCAGGACCTGCTGATTGTCTTCGCTGTTCTTCTGCGCCTTGGCCAATACGCCCTTGGCGGCAGCAGGATCAGCCAGCAGCTTTTCCACCTCGCTGGATTGGCGCAGGAACATCACCGGCGCCCGGCCCGAGCGCTCGGTGAACTTGAGCACCAGGCTTTGCTTCCAGTCGCTGACCTGGGCGGCCGGCAACCAGCCATCGCTGCGCCCATCGGTGGCAGCGCCGACACGCAGCCACGGGCTGCCATCGACGTCTTTGCGTTGGTACACGTAGAGCACCGAAAACGCAGGCAGCCCTTCGTCAGTTGCACCACCGGCGTCATGGGACAGCTTGGCGCCCGGCTTGCTGAGCACACGCTGGAACAGGGTCTTTTTACCCGCCATCAGCAAGGGTCGCTGGCCGCCGTCCATATCGGCCACGGCTGTTTTTACTTCAGGAGGCGGTGGCGTTTTCGGCACCACCGCAGTGGGCGGCGCCGCTGGCGTATCGCCGCTGCTCAACCACCAGTAGCTCGCGCCACCGATGGCCAGCGCGACAGCCACCGCGACGCCAGCCAGGGCCAGCACCGGCCCACGGCGCTGCTCGGACACGGCGTGGTGTTGCGTCGGCGTCACCACCGGCTGGCGCACCGGCTGCGGCTGGGGTTTGTCGGTCGGAATGTCGATCGACACGGGCGTCATACCGGCCAAGTCGAAGCTCAGCGGAATCGGCAACGGGCGCACCAGCGTGGCTTCCGGCGAGTCCGCCGGCAGTTGGTCCAGCGCGCGCAGCAACGCCGCCGCATCCGGGAAACGCTCCGCCGGGTCCTTGGCCAACAGTTTGCGCAGCACGTCTTGATAACGGCCGTGGTGCACCGGCAATTCCGGCAGCGGTTCGGTCAGGTGCGCCAGCGCCGTGGAAAGCGCATCGGTGCCGGTGTAAGGCAGCTTGCCGACGAGGATTTCATAGAGCACCACGCCGAGCGCGTAGAGGTCGGCGCGACCATCAATCTCCTGGCCCCGCGCCTGTTCCGGGCTCATGTAGCTCGGCGTGCCCACGGCAAACCCGGCTTGAGTAAACTGGGTGCGGTCGTCCAGGGACTTGGCGATGCCGAAGTCCGACAACACGGCGGTGCCGTCAGCGCGAAACAGAATGTTCGCCGGTTTGACGTCACGGTGCACCAAGCCTTGGGCATGCGCATAACCCAGCGCCGAGGCGATCTGGCGGATCAGCGTCACGCCCTGCTCCGGCGTCAGGCCGGCGGCGATGCGCTCTTTCAGCGTGCCCTTGGGCAGGTATTCCATGGCCATGTAATACAGCTCACCGACGTTGCCAATGTCGTGGATGGTCACCGTGTGCGGGTGCGACAAGCGCGCCAGGGTCTTGCCCTCGCGCAGGAAACGCTCGCAAAAACTCGGGTCGGCCGCCAACGCTGCCGCCATCACCTTCAACGCCACCTTGCGCTCCAGCGAACGCTGAGTCGCCAGGTACACGCTGGCCATGGCGCCCTCGCCGATCCCGCCTTCGATGTCATAACCCGGAATCACGATGCTCATGGCGAAACCTTCACGACAATGGCGGTGATGTTGTCCGGCGCGCCCCGGTTAAGCCCCAGGTGCACCAGGCTGCGCACGATTTCATCCGGGGCGTCATGGCTGAGTACGTCGCGGATTTCGTGATCTTCGACGGTCTTGTTCAGGCCGTCGCTGCACAGCAGGTAGCTGTCGCCGGGGGCGATCAGCAGGTCGACCACGGCCAGTTCCAGCTGCGCCTCCACACCAATCGCGCGGGTGACGATATTGGCGCGCGGGTGCACGCGGGCATCGGCTTCGCTGAGCAGGCCGCTGTCTTGCAGGTCTTGCACGTAGCTGTGGTCGCGGGAGATGCCTTCGAGCACGCCGTCACGCAGGCGGTACAGGCGACTGTCACCGGCCCACAAACACACGCCGCGCAAGCCACGTGCGGCCAGCACCACCACGGTGCTGCCCATCATGGTCACGCCGCGGTTGGCGGTTTCTTCGCGCACGGCGGCGTTGATGCGCAGCAGGTCATTACGCAGGGCCGCCGAGTATTCGTCGAGGGAACGCCCCACCGGCACATTGCGCAGGCTGTCGACGATCAGGCTGCTGACGTAGTCCCCCGCCGCATGCCCGCCCATGCCATCGGCCACCACCCACAGGCGGTTCTCCGGCAGGTCCAGGCACGCGTCTTCGTTGACCTGGCGGACCATGCCCACATGGCTTTTGCTCGCGGATTTGAACGTCGACCCCATCTACACCACACCTTCTTGTCCGAGCAAAAACTGCGCAAAATCGCTGGCGGCAGGCAAGCCCTGACACCGCAATAAACCTGGGGAAATCACCTGCGAGCCACGACCCCACCACAGGCTCGCGCCCTCGCAGGCCTGTTCGGCGAGCGCGGTCATGCGGCTGTGGGGCACGGTGGCGGCGACGCGTTGCAGGCCGGCAAAGCGGCTGTCTACCGCACGCGGTTCACTGGCCGGCATTCCCAGGCTGTCGAGGCTGTCGTTGAAGCTTTCGAAAGTCGCGCCGGCATCCAGCGTGCTGAGCAACAATTCTTCAGCCTGCTCAAACCACGTGTCCGGCCCGCCGACCAGCGACGCAGGGTTGGTGTCGTGATCAAGCAACGCCACCACCGCCAACGGAAAGTACCGCCCGACCCGGTCGATGCTCGGCATCACCACGCCCGCCGCCGCATCCGGCCCGCACACACCCGGCGCCAACACAAAGCGCCACAGCGGGCTGACCAGGTACACGTTGAGCCAGTCGCCGCCCAAGCTGTTCTGGCTGGCGAGCAAACCCGCCGCCAGCCAGCTGTCCCACGGGCCGATAAAACTCTGCGGCAAGGCGCGGCTGACGAAGTCACCGCGGCTGGCCAACTTGCCGTAGAAACCCAGCGTGGTCATAACCGCTCCGGCAGGCTGAAGCCGCTGAGCACGCGGCTCCTGAACGGGTTGAAGGCGCTGTTGGCGCGCAGCTCGTAGGCGATGCTCGCGCCGTCCACCCGCAAGCGCAGGTTGAAGCGGTCCGGCGAGTTGCCGGCGGTGAGGTCTGATTGCTCCAGCAAGCGGAACCAGGCCCACGGGCCGTCCAGGGTCACGCCCGAACGGCCGCTGGCCGATGGCGGCATGATCGAAATGCGCACCACACCGATGCTGCCGGGGTTCGGCCATTGCATCGCCACCGGGCGACTTGGGCCGTGGTCGTAGCTGATTTGCTGGCCGTCGAGGTCGAGCAGGAACTGAGTGATGGTCGGGTCCATCGACACCGGTTTGAGCTCGAAACGCACAATCGGCTGGGTGCCCCCCGATCTAAAGAACGCGTCACGAATAGTTGCTGCACGCTGGAAGGTTTGCAGCACACCCGGCGCAATCCCGAGCTTCTGCGCCGCACCCGGCTGCCAGCGCCAGGTCTGCGCGGAGGTGTCCACGTAAGGCTGCAGGTATTTGCGGAAGTAGTTGTCCATCACCCCGCCCACGCCGAAGAACTGGCCGAAGTCATCCAGCGTCGCGTCGCGAGCACTGCCCGGCGACATCGGGTAACGCCCGGCCAGCGACTGGCGGTACACGTTGACCACTTCGCTGACCCAGGCCGCGTTCAGTTGATTACGTACGCCGCCCATCATGCTGTTGGTGGTGGAGTTGACCACCGACTTGACCATGCCCTGCACCAGCGGCGGCTGGCGTTCGGCATTCAGGCTGACCCGCGTGGCCGCTGCCGCCGCCTGGTTCTTCGCCTCGCCAAGCAAGGCATCGCCACTGGCGCCGACCATGGCGCTGACCTGCACATACAGCGCGTTCATGTCTGCCAACAGGCCGTCGATAGCGGCCGGCTCGCCTTCATTCTTGCTGACGATGCTGTTGAGTTCGGCAAAGTGCGCGGTCACCGGATCATCCGCTGCCTGCGGCGCATTGGCCGTCGGTTGCTCCTGGCCAAGCAGGCTGCCGAGGCGCTCCTTGAGCTTGTCGACGCCGCCTTCCACCGGCACGCCTTTGGCGGCCAATTGGCGCTCTTCGGCTTGCAGGTCGGTTTCCTTGGCAACGGCCACCAGCAGCTTTTTCAGCGGCGAGGTCGGGCCGGAAATCACCCGCAGCACATCGGCGGCCTGGGCCACGCTGGTGATCGGCACGAAGTCGATGTCCGCGAGCAAGGCGTCCCATTGGCGCTGGTAGTCCTGGAAGTACAGGCGGCGCACGTCGGCGGCGAGGCTGACCACGTTCTGCTGGTCGGCCTGCTCACGCCCGAGCACCCATTGCTCTTCGGCGAGGGTGCCGGTCTGGTTCAGGCTGCTCAGCAGGAACGCCTGGCGATAGCCCTTGGCGGTGAAGAACCCACTCAGCGGCTCACCCAACGGCTTGCCACTTTTGCGGCTGAACACCAGCGCAGCATCGCGGCCGGCGGCTTCGTTGAGACGGAAGTCCGGGATGCCTTCGGGCAGCTTCTGACGTTTAACTCGGTCATACACGCGCTGGGCCACCGGCAGTTGTTGCAGTTGCCGACGCAAGTCATCGATCAGCCGCGGGTCAAGCCGCGCGTTTGGCGGGTGACGCTCGAACAGCGCCTGCAAGTGCCCGCTCAACGCCTGGCGCTGATCGGCCGGCAGGTCGCGCGGCAGGTTGCGGTCCCAGTCCAGGGCGATCCAGGCCTTGATGAAGTCCGGATCGTAATGCTCAGCGTCGGCGAGCATCAGGTAAGCCTTAAGGCCCTCGTACAGGAAGTCGGAACTGCCGCCACCGTGCAGTTGCTCTTCGATGCGCGTCACCAGCCGTGGCGCGAAGACGGCGATCAACAGCTTGCGGTAGACGCTGGCGGACTCGGCTTCGAGCATGTCGCCTTGATACAAGCCCAGCCCTTCGGACCAGCTTGGCGACTCACCGGCGAGGTTCTTCACCGCATTGAGCAACGGCAGCACAGCGAGAACCTCACGCTGCGCCGGGCTGAGGTTCTGCACCGTCTGGCCCAGTGGCGCGACCTTCTGGTCGACTTGGGCGATATAGGCTTGGTTGGCGCGATAACTCACCCACCACAGGCCACTGACCACCACCACCAAAGCGATGGTGGCCGCCAACACACCCCGTGCGATCCATTTGCGCCGACGCTCGACCTTCGGGTTCACCCCCACCAGCCCACGTTCGGCAAACGCTACGGCAGTGAACAGCTTTTCGATGAAGTAACTGCGCCCGGTGCCGCTCTGGCGCGCCAGGTGCTGGCGGTCCAGGTTCATGCTCTGGGCCATGGCGCCGATCAAGCGATCAATCGGGCTGCCTTCCTGGGTGCCACTGGTGAAGTACACGCCGCGCAGCAGCACGCGCTCTTCAAAGGCATTGGGCTTGAATACGCCTTCGAGGAAGCTTTGCAGGCAATCCTTCAACGCGCCGAATTGCTGCGGGAAGCCGTAGATCAGGTCGCGCCGCGCGGGGTCGCGCTCCTGTTGCAAGCGCTCCACCAAGCGTTCGTTGAGGCGCTGTTCCAACCCGGCAAATTCGCTTTGCAGCGCCGCCAACGGGCTGTCGCTGTTTTTGCCGTCATCCAGGGCAAAGGTCATGCCCCACACCTGGGCACGGTCTTCCTTGCTCAGGTTGTCGAAGAACTCCATGAAACCCGGCACCAGGTCGAGTTTGGTCAGCATCAAGTAGATCGGGAAACGCACGCCCAACTGGGTGTACAGCTCCTGGATACGCAAGCGGATCGCCGCAGCATGGGCGGCACGTTCGGCATCACTGCCCAGCAACAGGTCCGACAGGCTGATGGCGATAAAAGCACCATCGATGGGCCGGCGCGAGCGCTGCTTTTTCAGCAGGTCGAGGAAGCCCAGCCACGCGGCTTTATCCACCGTCGAGTTGCTGTCCTGGGTGGTGTAGCGCCCGGCGGTATCGAGCAACACGGCTTGATCGGTAAACCACCAGTCGCAGTTGCGCGTGCCGCCGACGCCACGCACCGCTCCGGCGCCCAACTGTGCGGCCAGCGGGAAATGCAGGCCGGAATTGACCAGCGCCGTGGTCTTGCCCGAACCCGGTGGGCCGATGATCACGTACCACGGCAACTCGTAGAGGTTGCGGCGTTCATCACCGCCGAGCTTGGCCTTTTTCAGCAGCGCCAGGGCTTCGTCCATGCGCTGGCGCAGGGTCGATAACTCTTCGGCAGTCGCGGCGTTGTTAGGGTCGACTGGGGTTTGCGCGGCCAGGCTGCGCATCACTTCGGCGGCCTGTCGGCGGGCCTGGATGATGCGGAATACGCGGTAAGCGATCCACACCGCAAACACCAAAATGATCAGCGCCCAGCGCCGCCCTTCCGGCACCAGCACGTCGAGCAACGGCCCCACAAACCAGATGATCAGGCTCAGGGCGATCAGGCCCAGTACGGGGATCACCCAGCGAATCATGAAACTGAAAAACGCCTTCACTCGACGCCCTCCGCCAATACGGTGATTTCAACCCGACGATTGCGGGCACGGCCTTCTGCGGTGGCGTTGGTGGCCACAGGCTCGGTGTCGCTTCTGCCTTCGGCGCTGAAGCGGTCCGCCTGGCCGGTCTTGGCCGCCAGGATCTCCAACACCGACTTGGCGCGAGCTTCGGACAACGCCCAGTTGGACGGGAAACGCAGCGTAGCAATCGGGCGGTTATCGCTGTGCCCAGTGACGCGCACCTGGCCCTTGACCTTGCGGATGGCGTCGGCGATGCGCAGCATCAGCGGCTGGTAGTCATCAACAATGCTGGAACTGGCGGACGCAAATAGCTCGTCGCCCCTGATCGTCACGACGGAACGGTCGACTTTATCTTCCACCGCCACGCGGCCAGCCTTGATGTCTTCCACCAGAAAACCGGCCAGGCGCGGCCGTTCGATGACTTTCGGCTGCGCCACCGGACGGTCGATGGCCTGCACCGGGATCTCGCCCAGGGCATGAATGTTCTTGAACACCGGCTCGGCATCCGACGCCAGTTTCATGCGCAAGCCGAACAGCAGCGCCAACAACAGCGCCAGGCCGATGGCCACGGCGATCCACGGCGGCATGAATTGCGCCAGGCGGTCACGCGCCACGGTCACGCCGCGCCAGTGCGGCGACAGTTCGCGCTCGTGTTCGCCACGGGCGCTGCGAATGGCGGCGGCGGTGCGCTCACGCAAAGCTTCCAGTTGGCTGCGACCGTCGTTCATCACGCGGTAACGGCCCTCGAAACCCAGGCACATGCACAGGTACAACAGCTCCAGCAGGTAGAGGCGCTCGCGCGGGCTTTGCAGGCAGTGATCGAGCAACTGGAAGACTTTTTCGCCGCCCCAGGCCTCGTTGTGCACGGTGATCAACAGGCTCTGCTTGCCCCAGTCGCTGGTGCTGCCCCACGGCGTACTGAGCACCGCTTCATCGAGCGCGGTGCACAGCGCGTAACGCGCCAGCAGTACTTCGTTGCGCGCCACACCGGCGGCTTCGGCGCGCTCTTCGAACTGGCGCAGGTAGGCCAGCAACTGCGCACGCAGGCTGGCCGGTGCCGGGTGGGCGATGGTGTTACGCAGGCGCGTCAACAGCGCCAGCAACGGGCCGGCGGCGCTTTCCAGCGGGTTGAGGCCCTGGCTTTTGCCGGTGAGGATCGGCGCGGCCGGCATCGACAGAGGCGCAGGTTCTGCACGCGCAGGTTCTGGCGCACGGCCACCCGGGCGCGGCATGAACTGGGTGCGGTCATCATCATTGGGATGCATCGCGGATTATCCTCGGATCGCCCAGAAGGCCAGGTTCAAGCCCGGGAACTGCCCGGCGATGTGGAAGGCAAAGCCGCCGGAGTTGTTCAGCTGTTGCCAGTGCTCGCTGCCGCGGTCCAATTCGTAATAGGTGGAGCCTGCGTGATACGGAATCTGGCGTGGCGCCACCGGCAGCGGCAGCAGGCCGATACCCGGCAGTTGCAGGTTGACCAAGTCGCGGATGTGTTCCACCGAGCCGACCTTGCTCTGCTGGCCGAAGCGCGCACGCAGGGTTTCGCCGGGCACATCGGCACGCACCACAAGGATGAAACTGGCGCTGTCGAGCACGGTTTTGTCCGCGAGCATGGCCACGTGCACGCCGTAGGCTTTCTCCACAATCGGAATCGGCGTGGCCTTGCTGTCGATCAGCATCGACAACGCCTCACGCAAGGCGGCCATCACCGGGGTGAAGCTCAGGGCCAGGTCGTCGTGCTGGTATTGCGGGTATTCCTGGGGGCGTCGGCCTGACGTCGAGAAGGTGGAAAACTCACCGGCCAGGCTCACCAGTTCGCTGAAAAACCGCTCCGGGTGCAGCGGGCTCAACTGGCTGAAATGCTGGAGCAGCGGCTGCGCGCGGTTGACCAGTTGCAGCAGCATGAAGTCGGCAATCTCCGACGCACCACCCGCGCCCGAGGCGACCACGCGGCCGGCCAAGGCTTCGCCACGTTGATGCAGCAGGCCCAGCAGTTCACTGCGAAACGCGGTCAACGGTTTGCTCGCGGCCACGTCGAGTACCGGCGGGATGTAGGTGTCATCCAGCACCAGCGCGCGGTCGGCGCGTTTTTCCTTGATGCGCACCAAGCCGATGGCGGCGTAGTCGCTGATGCCATCTTGCGCAGTCAGCAGGCGCAACGCGCGGGAACCGACGGCCACCGGCGCACGGTTTTCGAACGGGGCATTGTCGTCGCGCACTTCGCGTACCTGGCTGACATAGCGGGCGGCGCCGAGGTCTTCGCCGTCGTCCACCGTGTCACGCGCGCCCGCACGCTTGAGCGGCAAGGCCAGGTAAACCAGGCCATCGCGCAAGTTGTCGTCGATATTCAGCGGGCTCGGCGCCAGGTCGTCCTGGGGAATATTGAACGGCGTGCCATCCGGCAACAGGCCGCGCGCCGACACAATCGCCAGCTTGCCCTGGGCCAGCAGGCCCTGGTCGATCAGCAACTCGGAGAAACCCCAGGCGCCGGCGGACAATGGGCGGCTGCGGGCGTCGATCAGGTTTTCCAGGTAACGGTCATGCTGCTGGAAGTGCTGCGTTCCGATGAACATGCCTTCCGACCAGACCACGCGATTGTTCCAGGACATGGGGGCTCCGATTGCTTGTTATTGGGCAGGGCTGGATGGGGGAACCACGACGTCGGCGCGCACGGCGCGTACATCGAGGCTGATCTGGTATTCGGTGTATTGGCGCGCCGGCACGGTGAGCACCGTGCGCCATTGCGCGCGGTCCAACTCGCGATAGCCCACCAGCAAGCCGATCTGGCGTGTGGACGGGTCGAGGTCGCGCTGGATGCTCAGTTGCTGGCCGGGTTGCACCATCACTTCGTCCTGGTCCAGCAGGTCTAGGCCGAGGGTGGATTGCGCACGATCAGCCAGCGCAAAGTAGTCGGAGCGACTGAAGGTGGCGGCGTTTTTCAGTTCGAAGATGCGCACGCGAACCGGCGCGGCCTGGCCGTTGGCGCCAGGGTTGAGCCCGGAAATCGCGTGAAAATGCAGCTCGATGGCGGCGGTGTCGGCCTCAGCTTCGGCGGCCGCCTCGGGCTTAGCGGCATCCTTGGCACACGCCGTCAGCAGCAGCGCCGTGGCGGCTGCGAGTAAAAACCTGGGAATCATCCTGCGTCCTCAATGACGTACTTAGCTATCCGTTTTATCCATTACCGCACCCCGCGTTAACGACGCTGTCGTGCGCTGTGCTCTTCGTAGGCTCGGCTGAATTCGCGGCCGAACAGGTCCTGGAAATCTTCCTGGGCCTCGCGGGAAATATTGCTATAGAGCTCGGTGAACTGCTGCCAGTACTGGGCCTGGCGTGAGCCGTTGAAAAGGCTCGACAGCCCGGCGGACTTGCCCATGCGCTCCTCCAACTGCGCCGGTTCAAAACGCGCGAGCAGGTGTTTGATCGCCGCTTCCACACCGGCCATCACCGCCAACTGGTGGGCCCGCAGGTCATCGAAACTGTCGCGCACGGCGATGTCCGGCGCCATAAACGCTTGGTTTCCATGACGAAGCAGCAGCAGTAAGGCTTCGTCGGCATTCGGTGCGAATTTCAACGGATTGTTTTCGGCTGGCTGGATCATCGTCTGCTGCATGCGGAATTCGCCCTTGAGGCTGGCGCGGGCACGCAACACGTCGATCAGGCCTTCGACCATCAGCCGATAGCTGCGGCCGATGCTTTCCATCTGTGCGCAAGCGTCGGCTTTGTCGAGGCGCAGTTGGTCGAGGCCAGCGCCGCGCAGGAAGGCTTGCAGGAGGTCGGGCTGTTGGCTGTCGGCCACGGGGAGCGCGGGCTCGACCACAGGTGGCGGCGGGATGACCGCAGCGGGTGGCGGTAGTGGCGACGATGCCGGCGGCGGTGCACTGACGACCGGTGCCGGCGTGTCGCCAAACAGATCCCAGTCTTCGGGAATCACCGAACCGGATACCACCGGTCTCTCAATCAACGGCCTCTCAACCACCGGCACGGCAACCGGCGTCGGCGGGCGGAAGTCGTGTTGCTCGGAAGGCACGTGGTCCGCCACGGTCGGTGGTGGCACGGCGGTGGGGCTGAGGAAGTCGAACAGGTCCGGCAGCGTGTCCATCGACGAGGCGCCTTGGAACTGCGGCGCGATCACCGGTGTGGCTGCTGGCGTACTGGCGACAGCGCCCATCAGCGCTTCAAAACTGTTCGGCGAATCACCGGCAAATGCCTGGCTGTCGACGGCTTGCACGTTGAAGTCGATGCGCGCCTGGATTTCGTAATCGCCGATGCGGATCAGCTCACCATCTTGCAGCGGCTCGCTGTTGCCCCTGCGCAGACGGACACCGGCATTAACCAGCTCAACACCGTTGGTGCTGTTATCGGTTAAATAATAACGGCCATCTTTGTATTGAATAACGCAGTGTTGCGAGGAAACCAGGCGCTCTGGATCAGGCAATACCCAGTCATTATCCGAGCTGCGGCCGATAGCCATCGAGCCCTGGTTCATGGACTTTTCGGGGCACTGCCCAGGGGTAATCTTGTGATAACTAGTAATAGTCAAACACAGCGACATCTTGCCTCCTTGCTGATACTTCGCGCGCAGTCGATTCCCGGGGCGACGGTTCCCCAGAGACCCCACTAGGTCGTGAAATCGACCCTCACAGCCTGCTAATGCCAGCATGATCGCTGATCTTAACCGGGCTCCATGACAAAAATCCTATTCTGGTGCACCACTCGACTCACCAGTCGCGCAGGTTGTTAAACACCGCACATCTGTCACAGAGGGCGAATAGCTTACCTTGACAAGGCCTAACTACTACACCAAAAATGCACAACTTCTTGAATACCAATGATGGCACTTTGAAATCAACTTGAATTCAAAGTTCCAGTATGTCCAAGAAAACATGCCTAGTTCATCGTGCAACTAGTGCATGCATTGCCCGCCATTTAACGGGCTGATAGGGAGATCAATTTCAGTGGATGTGCCGTTGCTGCTCACCGCCGTTTCCGCGACTTCGCCGTGTGGCGAAGACATGGAATATGACGCGGACTTTCTCCACCTGGAGCGTGCCGCCAAGGGCCAACCCGAGCGCAGCATGGGCGATTCTATCCTGCCCGCTGAACCGCCGGATTGGCACAGCATCCAGCAGCAAAGCCTCGACTTGTTGCAGCGCAGCAAAGACCTGCGCATCACCCATTTCCTGTTGCAAAGCTCCCTCGCTCTCCAAGGCGTGGCCGGGCTGGCCGATGCCCTCACGCTGATCAACGCCCTGCTGCGCGAATACTGGGCCGACCTGCACCCGCGCCTGGATGCCGACGACGATAACGACCCCACCGTACGCATCAATGCCCTGTCCGGCTTGACCAGCGACGCGACCATTCGCCTGCTGCGCGAAAGCATCCTCACGCGCTCGCGCACCTTCGGCCCCGTGAGCCTGCGCGCCGCGCTGAACGCCAGCGGCTTGATGAGTTTCCCCGACGAACAGCTCGGCTCCCAGCAACTCAACGCCGCGTTCCTCGACAGCGACCCCGAACAACTGCAAGCCACCCGCAACGCCGTGAGCGCCGCACGTGCCGCCTGCGAAGCCATCGAACAACAAGTCAGCGACCAGGTCGGTTCGGCCCAGGGCGTGGACCTCAGCCTGTTGAAGCAACCGCTCAAGCAGGCGCTGCAAGTCCTCAACCAATTCGTACCGAACAGCGACACCAGCAGCGAGCCCGAGGCCGTCAGTGACGACAATGCCCCCTCGGTTGAATACGCCGCTGCCCCCGCAGCACCACGCCCGACCGGCGACATCGCCAACCGCGATGACGTGCTGCGCAGCCTCGACAAGATCCTTGCGTACTACACCCGGCACGAGCCTTCGAGCCCGCTGCCGGTGCTGTTAAACCGGGCGAAGAATCTGGTGCATGCCGACTTTGCAGCCATCGTGCGCAATCTGATTCCCGACGGCATGTCCCAATTTGAAAACCTGCGTGGCCCGGACGGCGAGTAAGCCGCCCGGCTGTGCAGTAACAACACCGTCGCTCAAGCGACCAGGAGCAGCAACGTGGCGAAGCAAAGTTCTCAGAAATTCATCGCGCGCAACCGCGCGCCTCGAGTGCAGATCGAGTACGACGTCGAGCTTTACGGCGCCGAGAAAAAGGTCCAGCTGCCCTTCGTGATGGGCGTGATGGCCGACCTCGCCGGCAAGCCTGCCGAACCGCTCGCGCCCGTGGCCGACCGCAAGTTCCTTGAAGTGGACGTCGACAACTTCGACTCGCGCCTCAAGGCCATGCAGCCGCGCGTGGCGTTCCACGTACCGAACGAGCTGACCGGCGAAGGCAACCTGAGCCTGGACATCACCTTCGAAAGCATGGACGACTTCAGCCCGGCCGCCGTGGCGCGCAAGGTCGACTCGCTGAACAAGCTGCTCGAAGCCCGTACCCAGTTGGCCAACCTGCTGACCTACATGGACGGCAAGACCGGCGCTGAAGAAATCATCATGAAAGCGATCAAGGACCCGGCACTGCTGCAGGCCCTTGCGAGCGCGCCGAAGCCTGCTGGGGATCAATAATCATGACCGAGAATACCGCCCGCGAAGGCGCTCAGAACCTGGGCGCAACCGAGGAAACCAGCGAGTTCGCATCGCTGTTGCTGCAAGAATTCAAACCCAAGACCGAGCGTGCCCGCGAAGCCGTTGAAACCGCTGTGCGCACCCTGGCCGAACAGGCTTTGGCACAGACGGACCTGGTGTCCAATGACGCGATCAAGTCGATTGAATCGATCATCGCCGCCATCGACGCCAAGCTCACCGCCCAGGTCAACCAGATCATCCATCACCAGGATTTCCAACAGCTGGAAAGCGCCTGGCGTGGCCTGCACTACCTGGTCAACAACACCGAGAGCGATGAGCAGCTGAAGATTCGCGTGCTCAACATCGCAAAGCCCGAACTGCACAAGACCCTGAAGAAATTCAAGGGCACCGCGTGGGACCAGAGCCCGATCTTCAAGAAGATGTACGAAGAAGAATACGGCCAGTTCGGCGGTGAACCTTACGGTTGCCTCGTAGGCGACTACTACTTCGACCAGTCGCCACCCGACGTGGAACTGCTGGGCGAGCTGTCGAAAGTCTGCGCCGCCATGCACTCCCCGTTCATCGCTGCGGCGTCGCCGACCGTGATGGGCATGGGCTCGTGGCAAGAACTGTCGAACCCGCGCGACCTGACCAAGATCTTCACCACCCCGGAATACGCCGGCTGGCGCTCGCTGCGTGAATCGGAAGACTCGCGCTACATCGGCCTGACCATGCCGCGCTTCCTGGCACGCTTGCCGTATGGCGCCAAGACCGACCCGGTGGAAGCCTTCGCCTTCGAAGAAAACACCGACGGCGCCGACAGCTCCAAATACACCTGGGCCAACGCCGCGTACGCGATGGCGGTGAACATCAACCGTTCGTTCAAACACTACGGCTGGTGCTCGCGCATCCGTGGCGTGGAGTCCGGCGGTGAAGTGGAAAACCTGCCCGCCCATACGTTCCCGACCGATGACGGTGGCGTGGACATGAAGTGCCCGACCGAAATCGCCATCAGTGACCGCCGCGAAGCGGAACTGGCGAAGAACGGTTTCATGCCGCTGCTGCACAAGAAAAACACTGACTTCGCTGCTTTCATCGGCGCCCAGTCGTTGCAGAAACCGGCCGAATACGACGACCCGGACGCCACCGCCAACGCCAACTTGGCCGCGCGCCTGCCGTACCTGTTCGCCACCTGCCGTTTCGCCCACTACTTGAAGTGCATCGTGCGCGACAAGATCGGTTCCTTCAAAGAGAAGGACGAGATGCAGCGCTGGTTGCAGGACTGGATCCTCAACTACGTCGACGGCGACCCGGCGCACTCCACCGAAACCACCAAGGCCCAGCACCCATTGGCTGCCGCTGAAGTGATCGTGGAAGACGTCGAAGGCAACCCGGGTTACTACAACTCCAAGTTCTACCTGCGCCCGCACTATCAGCTCGAAGGGCTGACCGTGTCGCTGCGCCTGGTATCGAAGCTGCCTTCGGCGAAAAGCGCGTAACTCGCTCGTTCCCACGCTCTGCGTGGGAATGCCGCCCGGGGCGCTCCGCGTCCCAGTGACGCAGAGCGTCACAGGATGCGTTACCACGCAGAGCGTGGGAACGATCAGCGTTAATAAATTCTGTGGCTGAGACCACACAGGGAGAAAACATGGCTGTTGATATTTTCATCAAGATCGGCGACATCAAGGGCGAGTCCATGGACAAAGCCCACAAGGACGAAATCGACGTGCTGAACTGGAGCTGGGGCATGGCCCAGTCCGGCAACATGCATGTTGGCGGTGGCGGCGGCGCAGGCAAGGTGAATATCCAGGACCTGTCGCTGACCAAGTACGTCGACAAAGCCTCGCCGAACCTGATGATGCACTGCGCCAGCGGTAAGCACATCGACAAGGTCAAGCTGACCGTGCGCAAGGCCGGGGGCGAAAGCCAGGTCGAGTACATGATAATTAACCTGGAAGAAGTACTGGTCACGTCCCTGAGCACCGGCGGCTCGGGCACTGATGATCGCCTGACTGAAAACGTCACCCTGAACTTCGCCCAAGTGATGGTCGACTACCAGCCGCAGAAAGCCGACGGCACCAAAGACGGCGGCGCGATCAAGTTTGGCTGGAACATCCGTTCCAACACCAAGCGCTGATAGCCCTGGCGGCCGTGGCTCCCCGCCACGGCCACTGGCATATGCCCCGCGCAAAAACCGTCCCTCTCACAACCCGTCCGTGGAGCTGCTTTGGTGGTAACTGAAATCGCTTCCCGCGACCGTCTGCAACCGTCCCTGCTGGACCGGTTGACTGACGACGACCCGACCAATCCCAAGGAAAGCGCCGACAAACGCGTGCTGTCCCTGACCCAATTGAAAGCCTCGGTTCTGCGCGACCTGGCGTGGCTGCTCAACACCACGTCGTTGCTGGATGCCGATGCCACGCTGCACACCCCGGCCGGTACTTCGGTGGTCAATTACGGCCTACCGGCACTCGCGGGCAACAGCGTCTCCAGTGTCGACATCAAGGCCCTGGAAGCCCTGATTTACCAGGCGATCGCCACGTTTGAGCCACGTATTTTGCGCCACACCCTGCGCGTCAAAGCCCGCGTCGGCCATGGCGAGATGAACCACAACGCCCTGAGTTTCGAGATCGAAGGCGACCTGTGGGCGCAGCCGGTGCCGCTGCGCCTGTTGCTGCAAACCGACCTCGACCTGGAATCCGGCCATGTGCGCGTAGTGAATGCCGACCAGCGGAGGCGCCCATGAACCCGCGCCTGCTGGAGCTGTACAACCAGGAACTGCACCACGTGCGCGAAAGCGCCGCCGAGTTCGCCAAGGAATACCCGAAGATCGCCAGTCGGCTGACCCTGTCCGGTATGGACTGCGCCGACCCGTACGTCGAACGCCTGCTCGAAGGTTTTGCCTACCTCACCGCCCGCGTGCAACTCAAGCTCGACGCCGAGTACCCGACCTTCACCCACAACCTGCTGGAAATCGCTTACCCGCACTACCTGGCGCCCACGCCATCGATGACCGTGGTGCAATTGCAGACCGACCCCGACGAAGGCTCCCTGGCCAGCGGCTTTCCGCTGCCGCGCGACACCGTCTTGCGTGCCGCGCTGGGCCGCGAAACCCAGACCTGCTGCGAGTACCGCACCGCACACCCGGTGACGTTGTGGCCGTTGCAGGTCAGCGGCGCCGAGTACTTCGGCAACCCCGCCGCCGTGCTCGGCCGCCTGGCCGCCAGCGAGCCGAAAGCCAAGGCCGGCTTGCGCCTGACCCTGCGCACCGGCGCCGAATTGCCGTTCAACAGCCTCAACCTCGACAGCCTGCCGCTGTACCTCAGCGGCGCGGATGAACAGCCGTTCCGCCTCTACGAACAACTGCTGGGCAATGCCTGCGCGGTGTTTGCGCGCAAGCCCGGCGGTGATTGGGTCGAGCGCCTGCCGCAAGACGCCCTGCGTTCCAAGGGCTTTGACGACGCCGACGCGGCTATGCCGGTGGTGGCCCGCGCGTTCCAGGGCTATCGGCTGTTGCAGGAATACTTCGCCCTGCCCCACCGCTTCCTGTTCGTCGAATTTGCCGAGCTGAGCCGCGCAGTCAAACGTTGCGACGGCCAGGAGCTGGAGCTGATCGTGCTGTTCGACCGCCACGAGCCGAGCCTGGAAGGCAGTGTCGGCGCGGCGCAGTTCATGCCGTTCTGCACCCCGGCGATCAACCTGTTCCCCAAACGCGTGGACCGTATTCATTTGTCCGACCGCGTCAACGAACACCATGTGATCGCCGACCGCACGCGGCCGATGGATTTTGAGATTCACTCGCTAAGCGGCATCGCCGGCCATGGCACCGGGCCGGAGCAGCCGTTCCTGCCGTTCTATGCGGTGCGCGACCCGTCACGCTATGGGCGCGATCAGGCTTACTACACGCTGCGCCGCGAGCCCCGCGTGTTGTCCAGCGACCAGCGCCGCAATGGCCCGCGCTCCACTTATGTGGGCAGCGAAACCTTTGTCAGCCTGGTCGACAGCCAGCAAGCGCCGTACCGCCACGACCTGCGCCAACTCGGCGTGACGGCGCTGTGCACCAACCGCGATTTGCCGCTGTTCATGAGCGTAGGCAGCGGCAAGACCGACTTCACCTTGGCCGACAGCGCGCCGGTGTTGTCGGTGCGCTGCGTCGCCGGGCCGAGCCGCCCGCGCGCCAGCCACGCCCACGATGCCAAGGCTTGGCGCCTGATCAGCCAGTTGTCGCTCAACTACCTGTCGCTGAGCGAACAAGGCCAGGGCGCCGGCGCCTTGCGCGAACTGTTGCGCCTGTATGGCGACAGCAACGACGCGGCGCTGCAATTGCAGATCGAAGGCCTGCGCGAAGTCAGCAGTAAAGCCGTGACCCGTCGCCTGCCGATGCCCGGCCCGATTGTGTTTGGCCGTGGCCTGGAAATCACCCTGGAATTCGATGAAAACGCGTTTCGCGGCACCGGCGTGTTTCTGCTCGGTGCGGTGCTGGAGCGCTTCCTGGCACGCTACGTGTCGATCAACAGTTTTACCGAGACGGTGATCCGTACCACCGAACGCGGCGAGATCATGCGATGGAAAGCCAAGCCCGGGCGTCGTCCGACCCTGTGAACACACTGGATGCGATGCATCAGCAGCCCTGGGAATACGATTTCTTCCAGGCGCTGCGCCGTATCGAGTGCGAAGCGCCGCAGCTGCCGCGCCTGGGCCATTCCCTGCGCCTGGCAGATGACCCGCTGCGCCTGGGGCAACAGGCGGATTGCACCTTCGCCCCGGCCACGTTGGCCTCGGTCGACCCCGGCAGCGACGGCAAACCCGCGCGGCTGGAGCAGTTCTTCTTCGGCCTAGGCGGCCCCAACGGCCCGTTGCCGCTGCACATCACCGAGTACGTGCGCGAGCGTCAGCGCAACAACGCCGACAGCACCAGCAAACAGTTTTTGGATGTGTTCCACCACCGCCTGCTCAGCCTTTTTTACCGGGCCTGGGCCGAAGCGCGGCCGACGGTCAGCCACGATCGCCCGGATGACGATTATTGGTCGGCGCGCCTCGCCGCCCTGAGCGGCCGGGGCATGCCGAGCCTGCTCAACCAGGGGCTGATTCCCGACACGGCGAAGCTGCATTACAGCGGCCACCTGTCGGCGCAAACCCGTTACCCGGACGGCCTGAAGGCGATTCTCGGCGAGTACTTCGGCCTGCCGGTGGAAATCGAAGAATACGTCGGCCAATGGCTGGAGTTGCCCGAGCGCAGCCGCGTGAGTGTCAGCGCCAACCAACTGGGCGTGGACTTTTGCCTGGGCAGCCACGTGTGGGATCGCCAGCATAAATTCCGCATCCGCTTAGGCCCGCTCAAGCTGGATGACTACATGGGCATGCTGCCCGGCAGCCAGCCGTTCAACGAGCTGGTGGCGTGGGTGGCCGAGTACCTGGGCCATGAATTGGACTGGGACTTGAACCTGGTTTTGCAACAACCCGAAGTACCGGCGCTGCAGCTCAATGGCCAGTTCCGCCTGGGCTTCAACACCTGGCTCGGCCAACCCGAGCATGACGCCAACGACCTAATCCTGGCTCGGCATTACGCCGACCACGCCACCACCTCAAGGAATCCAGAGCATGGGTGAAATCAGTCGCGCCGCACTGTTCGGCAAACTCAACAGCGTGGCCTACAAGGCCATCGAAGCCGCCACCGTGTTCTGCAAGTTGCGGGGCAACCCGTACGTGGAACTGGCCCACTGGTTTCACCAATTGCTGCAACTGCAGGACTCGGACCTGCACCGCATCATTCGCCAGTTCAACGTGGAGCCGGCGCGCCTGGCCCGTGACTTGACCGAGGCCCTGGACCGCCTGCCGCGTGGTTCGACGTCGATCACCGACCTGTCGTCCCATGTGGAAGAAGCCGTGGAGCGCGGCTGGGTCTACGGCAGCCTGATGTTTGGCGAAAGCCAGGTGCGCACAGGCTACCTGGTGCTGGGCATTCTGAAGACGCCGAGCCTGCGCCATGCGTTGCTGGGTTTGTCTGCCGAATTCGACAAGATCAAGGCCGAAGCCCTGAGCGAACGCTTTGACGAATACGTCGGCGACTCGCCCGAGAATGCGTTGAGTGCCAGTGACGGCTTCAACGCCGGTGCCGTGCCCGGCGAAGCCAGCGGCGCGATGGCGCCGAGCGCGATGGGCAAGCAGGAAGCGCTCAAGCGCTTTACCGTGGACCTGACCGAACAGGCGCGCAGCGGCAAACTCGACCCCATCGTCGGCCGTGATGAAGAAATTCGCCAACTGGTGGATATCCTCATGCGTCGTCGTCAGAACAACCCGATCCTCACCGGTGAAGCCGGTGTGGGCAAGACTGCCGTGGTTGAAGGTTTCGCCCTGCGCATCGTCGCCGGTGACGTGCCGCCCGCGCTCAAAGACGTGGAGCTGCGCAGCCTCGACGTGGGCCTGCTGCAAGCTGGCGCCAGCATGAAAGGCGAGTTTGAGCAGCGCCTGCGTCAGGTCATCGAAGACGTCCAAGCCTCGCCCAAGCCGATCATCCTGTTTATCGACGAAGCCCACACGCTGGTGGGTGCCGGTGGCGCCGCCGGGACGGGCGATGCGGCCAACCTGCTCAAGCCAGCCTTGGCGCGCGGTACGTTGCGCACCGTGGCTGCCACGACGTGGGCCGAGTACAAAAAACACATCGAAAAAGACCCGGCCCTGACCCGCCGCTTCCAAGTCGTGCAGGTGGCGGAGCCGTCGGAAGACAAGGCGCTGTTGATGATGCGAGGCGTGGCGTCGACCATGGAAAAACACCATCAGGTGCAGATCCTCGATGAAGCCCTGGAAGCCTCGGTGAAGCTGTCGCACCGTTACATTCCGGCGCGCCAGCTGCCGGATAAATCCGTGAGCCTGCTGGACACCGCCTGCGCCCGCGTCGCCATCAGCCTGCACGCAGTGCCGGCCGAAGTGGACGACAGCCGCCGTCGCATCGAAGCGCTGGAAACCGAACTGCAAATCATCGCCCGCGAGCATGCCATCGGCATCGCCATCGGCGCACGCCAGACCAATAGCGAAGCTTTGCTGAGTGCCGAGCGTGAACGCCTGGCAACCCTGGAAAGCCGTTGGGCCGAAGAAAAAACACTGGTAGACGAGCTGCTCGCCACCCGCGCGACCTTACGCGAGAAAGCCGGTGTTGTGGACAGCGATGCGGGTGGCAACGAGAGCGACGAATTGCGCGCGCAACTGGTCGACCTGCAAGAACGCCTCACCACCTTGCAAGGCGAAACCCCGCTGATCCTGCCGACCGTGGATTACCAGGCGGTGGCCTCGGTGGTCGCCGACTGGACCGGCATCCCAGTGGGCCGCATGGCGCGCAACGAACTGGAGACCGTGCTCAACCTCGACCAGCACCTGAAAAAACGCATCATCGGCCAGGATCATGCCCTGCAGATGATCGCCAAGCGTATTCAGACCTCCCGCGCCGGGCTCGACAACCCGAGCAAGCCGATTGGCGTGTTCATGCTGGCCGGCACATCGGGTGTGGGCAAGACCGAAACCGCGCTGGCGCTGGCCGAGGCCATGTACGGCGGTGAGCAGAACGTGATCACCATCAACATGAGCGAGTTCCAGGAAGCCCACACCGTGTCGACCCTCAAGGGCGCGCCACCGGGCTATATCGGCTACGGCGAAGGCGGCGTGCTGACCGAAGCGGTACGGCGTAAACCCTACAGCGTGGTGCTGCTGGACGAGGTGGAAAAAGCCCACCCGGACGTGCATGAAATCTTCTTCCAAGTATTCGATAAGGGCGTGATGGAGGACGGCGAAGGCCGGGTGATCGACTTCAAAAACACCCTGATCCTGCTGACCACCAACGCCGGTACTGAGCTGATTTCCCAGGTCTGCAAAGACCCGGCGAATATCCCTGAGCCGGAAGAAATCGCCAAGGCACTGCGCCAACCACTGCTGGAGATTTTCCCACCGGCGCTGCTCGGCCGTTTGGTCACGATTCCTTACTACCCGCTCAGCGATGAGATGCTCAAAGCGATTACCCGCCTGCAGCTCAACCGCATCAAAAAGCGCGTGGAAACTACGCACAAAGTTGCCTTCGACTACGACGACGCGGTGGTCGACCTGATCGTCTCGCGCTGCACCGAAACCGAAAGCGGCGGCCGCATGATCGACACCATCCTCACCAACAGCCTGCTGCCAGACATGAGCCGTGAGTTCCTCACGCGCATGCTCGAAGGTAAGGCGCTGGCGGGTGTGCGTATCAGCAGCCGGGATAATGAATTGCACTACGACTTCAGCGACGCCGAATAACGACTGTTGGAATACGGTCAATGTGGGAGCTGGCTTGCCTGCGATAGCGATCTGACATTCAGTATTGATGTTGATTGATCCACCGCCATCGCAGGCAAGCCAGCTCCCACATTTGGATTCGGTTTCTTCAGTTATTAAGTCATTTACGAGACGCCCGATGCTATTCAACCAAGCCTCACGCCTGGCCAAGATCACCAGCCCTCTGGGGCCGGATGTGCTGTTGCTCAATGAAATGGGCGGCGGTGAAGAGCTGGGCAGGTTGTTCAACTATGAGCTGCAACTGACCTCGCTGGACGCCAACATCGACCTCAACCAGTTGCTCGGCAAGCCGATGAGCGTCGGCGTGCAGTTGGCGGACGGTAGCGAGCGGCACTTCCACGGCATCGTCGCGCGGTGCAGTCAGAACATCGACCAGGGCCAGTTCGCCAGTTACCAGGTGACCTTGAGGCCGTGGTTCTGGTTGCTCAGCCGCACCTCGGACTGCCGGATTTTCCAGAACCTGAGCATCCCGCAGATCATCAAGCAAGTGTTCCGCGACCTGGGCTTTTCCGATTTCGAAGACGCCCTCAGCCGGCCGTACCGCGAGTGGGAATACTGCGTGCAGTACCGCGAAACCAGCTTCGATTTCGTCAGCCGCTTGATGGAACAGGAAGGCATCTACTACTTCTTCCGCCATGAACAGGACCGCCATGTGCTGGTGCTGGCCGACGCCTACGGCGCCCACACCACGGTGCCGGGCTACGCGTCGATTCCGTACTACCCCAAGGACGAGCAGCAGCGCGAACGCGACCATATGCACAACTGGCACCTGGCGCACGAAGTACAGCCGGGCTCGCTGGAGCTCAATGACTACGACTTCCAACGCCCCAGCGCCAGTATCGACGTACGCTCGGCAATGCCGCGCCCGCACACCGCCGGCGACTACCCGCTGTACGACTACCCCGGCACGTATGTTCAAAGTGAAGACGGCGAACACTACGCACGCACCCGCATCGAAGCCCTGCAAACCCTGCATGAGCAGATCGAGTTCAGCGGCAACGCCCGTGGCCTCGGCTCCGGCCACTTGTTCAGCCTTACCGGCTTCAGCCGCCAGGACCAGAACCGCGAATACCTGATCGTCGGCTGTCGCTACTACATCGTCCAGGAAAGCCTGGAAAGTGGCGGCGGCTCGGGCTCGGCGCAGTTCGAAAGCAGCCTGACCTGCATCGACGCCCAGCAAAGCTTCCGCCCACTGGCGAATACACACCGGCCCATCGTCAAAGGCCCGCAAACCGCCTTGGTGGTCGGCCCCAAAGGCGAAGAAATCTGGACCGACCAGTATGGCCGCGTGAAGGTGCACTTCTATTGGGACCGCCACGACCAATCCAACGAAAACAGCTCGTGCTGGATTCGCGTGTCGCAATCCTGGGCCGGGAAGAACTGGGGCTCGATGCAGATTCCGCGTATCGGCCAGGAAGTGATTGTGAGCTTCCTTGAGGGCGATCCCGACCGGCCGATCATCACCGGCCGGGTGTACAACGCCGAGCAGACCGTGCCCTACGACCTGCCGGAAAACGCCACCCAGAGCGGGATGAAAAGCCGTTCGAGCAAGGGCGGCACGCCGGCCAACTTCAATGAAATCCGCATGGAGGACAAGAAGGGGCTGGAGCAGTTGTATATCCATGCCGAGAGGAATCAGGACATCGTGGTGGAGGTGGATGAAAGCCACTCCGTCGGGCATGACCGCAATAAGAGTATTGGGCATAACGAGACGGTGACGATTGGGAATAACCGTGTGCGCATCGTCAAGCACGAAGACATCCTTTCTGTGGGCCAGAGGAAAACCGACAGCGTCAGCCAGAGCTACGTGATTGAAGTGGGCGAAAACCTGCGCCTGGTCTGCGGTAAAAGCATTCTGGAGTTGAACGCCAGCGGGCAGATCAACCTGAGCGGCGTCAATATCAGCTTCCACGCCAGCGGCGATGCCGAATTCAATACCGGCGGCGTCCTGCACCTGAACAACGGCGGCGGCCCCGGCGCAACGCCCGATGGCCAGGGCATGAAAACCAGCATCGACGCCAACATCAAAGCCGCATTCCCCACGCCTAAAAGCTCCTGACGAGACCTGCTTGCCATGACGTACCGAATCAACGAATTCCAGTTTCAACTGCCTGAGGGCGAGCTGCAGGACGCGTCGATCAATATCCTAAAGTTCCCCGAACTTGGCACGTCCTTGATCATCAGCCGTAGCTTCCTCAGCGAAGGCGAAACCCTGCACAGCAACTTCGACGACCAGCTCAAGCGCCTGGAAAAGCAGGTGCAGGATTTACGCTGCCAGCCGAGCGTTACCGTGCGTTTGGGCGCCGCCCAAGAGGTGGAAGGGATTGAGCTGCGCAGCCAGTTCAACAAGGGCAACGACAAAGTGTTCCAGTACCAGTTGGCCCTGGTGTTGCCAGGTACGCGCAAGATGCTCGCCTTGAGTTATGTGAAGGCGGACAAGCTTGGGGATGCTGAGGCGGGGCATTGGGCGATGATTAAGAACTCGCTGTCGTTCGACGCTATTTCTTGATGAGCTGCCTACATGTCTGACGCGTTATGGGCGGCCCGGATGGGCGATGCGCTTTCCCACACTTCGATGATGGCGGACATCCTCGGTGGTGTGCTGGAAGTGGCGGCCAATATTGCGATCACTGCCGTGGCAACGGCTGCCGTGGTCGCGGCCACCGGCATTACCGTGGCCACCGGCGGCCTCGGCTGCTTCCTACTGGGCGCGGTGGTTGGCACGATTGTCGGCCTCGCCATGAGCAAGAGCGGAGCGGACAAAGGGCTGACCAAGATATGCGACGGCTTCAGCAACGCCCTGTTTCCGCCCACGGTGCAAGCGAACATTCTCACCGGTTCCACCAATACGCTCACCAACAACATCCCCGCCGCCCGTGCCGCCGGGGCGATCAGCTCCCATGTCACGCCGGCTGGCACCGAGCTGGAAGCGCCTAAGCCTGAACCGGAACCCAGTTACCTGGATATGGCCGAGGGTTTCTTCTCGCAAATGTGGCGCCCCACCGTCGCGACGCCCGCGCCGGGCGCCGTGCCTAAACCGCTGGACCTGGTCGTGTGCATGAAGCACCCGCCGATGCCGCCGCAGTTTCTCGCAGAAGGTTCGGAAAAGGTCACGGTCAATGGCCAACCGGCGGTGCGCAGCGGTGACCGCAGTACGTGCGATGCAACAGTGGTGTCGTCGGGGCTGATTTCCTCCAACGTGACCATCGGCGGCGGCTCGGTGGTGGTGCGTGAGATTCGCAGCGGCAAAACGCCGGGTGTTGGGTTGGCGGTCACGGCGTTGTTGATGCTCAAGGGTGGCAAGGGAAAATTTTTCAGCAAGCTTCCGTGCATGTTGGTCAGCGGTGCCACCTCAATGGCCATCAGCAGTGCCATGGGGGCTGCGGCCAATGCCGCGATGGGTTCGTCGAACCCGGTACATGCTGCGACGGGCGCGAAGATACTCGGCGATGTCGAGGAACTGGATTTCGTGCTGCCCGGCATCTTCCCAATTGACTGGCAACGCTTCTACAACAGCCGCGACGAACGCCAAGGCAGCTTGTTTGGCGCCGGGTGGAGCGTGCCCTACGAAGTGTGCGTCGACGTACTGCCCCACCCCGAAGGCGGCGATACGCTTGTCTACACCGATGAACAGGGCCGGCCTATCGACATGGGCTCGATTGCCTTGGGCGCCGCAGTGTTCAGCGCCGGTGAAGGGCTGGCGGTGCGGCGACACCTCAATGGGCAGTTGCTGATCGAAAGCGATGACGGCGTTTACCGCCTGTTTGAGCCTGCACCAGCAAACCCGTCGCGATTGCGCCTGAGCCAGCTCGGTGATCGCAATGACAACCGCATCCATCTCGACTACGACGATGCCGGATGCCTGGTTCGTCTGCGCGATACGTTTGATCTGGTGCAGGTTGAGCTGATCCGTGATCAAGGCCATCTGACCCACATCGAACGCTTGTACCCGGATCAACGCCGTGAAGTGCTGGTCAGCTATGGCTATGATGCTGCGGGCAACCTGGCGCAGGTACGCGACGCAACCGGCCAAGTACAACGGCGTTTTTCCTATGATTCCGGGCGCCGTATGGTCGAGCACCAGCTGCCGACAGGATTGCGCTGCTTCTATGACTGGGCGTTGATTGAGGGCCTGGAATGGCGCGTGGTGCGGCACTGGACCGATGAAGGCGACACCTACCAATTCGACTATGACCTGCAAGCCGGCACCACACGCATCACCGATGGCTTGCAGCGCGTCAGCATCCGCCACTGGAACACTCAGCACCAGATCACTCAGTACAGCGACAACCTCGGCCAAACCTGGCTGTTCGAATGGAACGATGAGCGCCAATTACTCAGCGCCACCGATCCGCAGGGCGGGCGTTATGCCTACAGCTACGACGAGAGCGGCAACCTGATCGGCGAGACCGACCCGCTGGGGCGCAGCGATTCCACCTTGTGGCTGGAACACTGGGCGCTGCCGCTGGTGGAAACCGACGCTGCCGACAACAGCTGGCAGTATCGCTATGACCCGCGCGGTAACTGCGTCGCCGAGACCGATCCGCTGGGCTATATCACCCGTTACCGCTATGACGCGCACGGCCAGCCAGTAGAAATCATCGACGCCACTGGCAAAAGCAAAAAACTGCGCTGGAACCCGTTTGGGCAGTTGGTCGAGCATATCGACTGCTCGGGCTACCCGACGCGTTTCAGCTACGACGAGCGGGGCTATTTGCAGGTCATCACCGATGCCCTGGGTGAACGCACGCAGTTCAGCTATGACGCCCAGGGGCGTTTGCTCAGCAGCCAATTACCGGATGGCCGCACCGAGCAATACCAGCGCGATGCCAGTGGGCAGTTGGTGGGCTACACCGATCCCGCCGGGCATACCACACTCTATCAACACAACCGGCGAGGCCAGGTACGCCAGCGCACCGACGCCCATGGTCGGCAGGTGCAGTTCGGCTACGACAGCTACGGGCGACTGCAAGCGCTGGTCAATGAGAACGGTGAAAGCTATCGGTTTGCGTGGGACGCCGGGGATCGGCTGACTGAGCAGCAAGACCTCGATGGCAGCGCCAAGCGCTACGACTACGACTTGCTCGACAACATCACGGCGGTGACGGCCGTTCCAGCGCCTTACGGCAATGGCCTGGCGGTGATGCCCGAGACGCCACCGGCGCCTATCGTCCACCGACTGGAACGCGATGCAGTCGGCCGACTGGTCGCCAAAACCACCGACGATGGCCGCACCGACTACAGCTACGATGCAGTCGATCAGCTCAAAGCCGTCACCTTCACCGACTTGCAGGGCAACGCCCAAGCCTTGGCTTTCGCCTACGACGCTGTCGGCCAGTTGCTTGCCGAACAGAGTGCTGGCGGCAACCTGCAACACCACTACGACGAACTCGGCAACCTGATCCAGACCCAACTGCCGGACGGCCGCTGGCTCAACCGCCTGTACTACGGCAGCGGCCACCTGCACCAGATCAACCTCGACGGCCAGGTTATCAGCGACTTCGAGCGCGACCGTCTGCACCGCGAAGTGCTGCGCACCCAAGGCCAACTCAGCACCCGCAGCGAATACGACCGCAGCGGCCGCCTGCGCTCTCGCCAACGCCGCCTTAACAGCCAGCCCTCGTTGATGCCCGCCGCGACGCAAAAGCAGTTCGAATACGACCCCGCCGACAACCTGATCGGCAAACTCGACCAGCAACCCGCTGCGCAACATCGCCAGTTGCTGCACTACGACTCCACCGGCCGCATCATCGCAAGCCAAGACAGCCTGCACGGCCAGCGCGAAACCTTCGCCTACGACGCCGCCGCCAACCTGCTGGACAGCCCCCAGGCAGGCGCCGGGTTGGTGGTGCATAACAAGCTGCTGACGTATCAGGACAAGCGTTATCGCTACGATGCGTTTGGACGGATGATCGAGAAGCGAAGCGCCAAGCGCGGTGTGCAGCGGTTTGCGTATGACGCGGAAAACCGGTTGGTTGAAGTGCGCAGCCAGAAAGATGGACGGGAGACAGTCGTGAAAATGACTTATGACCCGCTCGGCCGCCGCACCGCCAAAACTGAACATGACAGCCAAGGTTACCCCTTAGGCGAAAGCCGTTTTGACTGGGAAGGTATGCGTCTGCTGCAGGAACATCGGCATAGCCAGACCAGCCTCTACATCTATGAAGAAGATAGCTATGCGCCGCTGGCGCGTGTGGATGGGGCGAACAAGCATCAAAGTGTGCGCTATTACCATAACGATCTGAATGGGTTGCCGGAGCAATTGACCGAAACTGACGGGGTAACCGTGTGGCAGGCGCGGTATCAGGTTTGGGGGAATACAGTTCAAGAGGTGCGTGAAGCGTACTTTATCGAAGAGCAGAATTTACGGTTTCAGGGGCAGTACCTGGACCGGGAGATTGGGCTGCACTACAACACGTTTCGGTTTTATGATCCGGATGTGGGACGGTTTACGACGCCAGACCCAATTGGGTTGGCGGGTGGCGATAACCTCTACCAATACGCCCCTAATACGTCCGGATGGATTGACCCGCTGGGCCTGCTCAAAGAAGGCGAGGTTGCTGGTTATGGCGCCAAGGCCCATAAGAATGACGGGCTGGAAGCACACGAAATTGTCCGCAATAAATTCCTAGAAGAAAAAGGTATAGCCAAGGGGCGGCGCTACAAGGGCAACCCATCCATCGCGCTGTCGCCCGAGCATCATGACATGGTGCATGCCGAGGAAAATCGTTTGCGGCGCGCTCGAGGGATGGGGCCCAATCAGATGCTCAAACGTGGGAAGCTGGAGATTCGTATCATGTCCCAAGCCATACACAACTCGCTGGTCAAAACCGGCATCATCACACAACAGCAGGCCAGAACGGCGAGGCGGTCTGCCACGTCATTTGCCAAACGAAAAGGTTGTTTCTAAAGGATCAAGGGCTATGGGCATCAATCAAATCATTCTCTCAGAGCAAGACCATAACCTTGGGCAAATTGGCGGAGGAGCTTGGCTGACAGACCTTGCTCTGTGGCCTAAGGACCCGAAAACCGGTCAACTGATGCTACCGGTGATGATGATGACCCCAGCGTTCCTGGGCGTCTCATTTATTCCCGCCGGAATGGCGCTGACAGTGTTCGTTTGCGTTGAGCGAAATGACGAAACCTACACACGGTCTTCGGTACGTCAGCTGACCGTCCATCAACAAAGCGAGATGGAGAAGCTTAAACTTGGCCATAGCTGCGTTCTGCTTCACACGCTGGCAACCTTTGAACTCACACCCACCACGTTGGTTGACCCGATTCCGCGGACGTACATTGCCCAGCAGCCGCTGACTCCCGAACAAATGGAAGAAGAATTGGAGGACTTGGAGTGTGGCGCGGGTATTAGCAAGGTTTTAGGGCGCCCGGCGTGGTTGCAAGACCCTTTGTATGAAAGCCCTCGTTACTATTTTTTAGCTCAGCTAATCGACGCTGACATCGCAAAAATAAGCCCTAGCCACGAAGGAATATTCGGTGGAGGTATCGGCTATATTTTTGCCGATAATCGAGCGAAAAAGATGAAGGAAGGAGATATGGGTGGTTACTTCCTCGTTCAATTCACTTGAGGATGAGTGAGACAGATTGATTTGAATTAACCAGCTAAGTAAATCCGGCCCTTATCCGAGACGCCACCCGCGTCCATCATCCACCGGAGGGAACGCGATGCGGTCGATCAGTTCATGGCCGTCACCTTCACGTACCCTGGGTTTCGCCTGCGCACCCAGCGCCACCTCAGCACCCGCAGCGAATATGACCCCGCCGACAACCTGATCGGCAAACTCGACCAGCAACCCGCTGCGCAACATCGCCAGTTGCTGCACTACGACTCCACCGGCCGCATCATCGCAAGCCAAGACAGCCTGCACGGCCAGCGCGAAACCTTCGCCTACGACGCCGCCGCCAACCTGCTGGACAGCCCCCAGGCAGGCGCCGGGTTGGTGGTGCATAACAAGCTGCTGACGTATCAGGACAAGCGTTATCGCTACGATGCGTTTGGACGGATGATCGAGAAGCGAAGCGCCAAGCGCGGTGTGCAGCGGTTTGCGTATGACGCGGAAAACCGGTTGGTTGAAGTGCGCAATGAAAACGGCAGCGTGGTCAGGATGGTCTACGACCCGCTGGGACGGCGGATTGAAAAAGCCGAGCATGGCAGTGATGGTTATCCATTGGGCGAAACCCGGTTCATGTGGGATGGACTGCGGTTATTGCAGGAGCATAAACACAGTCAGACCAGCCTTTACGTCTATGAAGATGAAGGCTACCAACCCCTGGCCCGCGTCGACGGTGCCGGGCCGCTGCAAAAAATTCGTTACTACCACAACGACCTGAACGGCTTGCCGGAGCAGCTGACCGAAACCGACGGGCACAGCGTTTGGCAGGCGACTTATCGGGTGTGGGGCAACACGCTGGAGGAAGTGCGCGAGCCTTATTACATTGAGGAGCAGAACCTACGGTTTCAGGGGCAGTACCTGGACCGGGAGACGGGGCTGCATTTCAATACGTTCAGGTTTTATGATCCGGATGTCGGGCGGTTTACGACGCCGGATCCGATTGGGTTGGCAGGTGGGATCAATCTTTATCTTTATGCAGCAAACCCATACGGTTGGATTGACCCATTGGGTTGGAGTTGTACGTCATCTATAAATCGACGTATTGGTCGCCTGAAAAAACAGGGATATCAGGACCACCACATACTGAGCGACAAACATGCCAGTACAAAAAATCATCCTCTGCTCAAATTGGCAGGGTTCGATTTACAAAGCCGGCAGAACAAAATATTCCTGCCCAATAAGACCACGGCGTTGACTGATGGGCGTCGATCCATCCACCAAGGACGCCATGCAGGTAGAGTCAACGACAGTCTGGCCGAAAAAATGACACAAGTGCAAACAGTCGGTGATCGGAACAAATGGAACCAAGCTCAGTACCGCAAAGCCTTGGATAAAATCGTGTCTGATGAACGCAGATTACTCCGCTCCGGCGAAAGGCAATTGAATAAAAATGCTCGACCGGGCGCTTACTACGATTAGGAGATCCAGAAATGATCTTGAGCTGGAAAGCCCCTACCTATTACAGCGAAAAATTAATTGGCTCATACGACGCCGAAAGCGGCTCTTATGAAACCGCAGGCTCAAATTTCAAATATTTGTCGCTTCGGGCGGGCAAGCCCTATCCGCCAGACATGGACAAACCCAGGATTTTTTTCCCATGCAACAAAAAGAAATTACTTACTTACGACTGCTTATGGCTATTGGGTGGTGTTCCACTTTTGAGTAGTCGATTAGCGGACTTCCTCATACAGCATGCAAATCAAGATATTGAGCTTTTGACACCCGCAAGCATCATTGCCGGAGGTGAAGATGTTAACGAAGCGTATTACGTGATGAACGCAGTGCAAGCGATAAGCGCGGTTGATCACAGCAAGTCGGTTGCGGAGCGCGCAGACGACGGATCAATACTTTATTTCACAAAAACCTGGTTCCAAGACAGCCCGACAGGAATGCGCGCAATCGCACGCGAATGTGATTCGGGAGACCTATTGATTTCTCAAGAGCTGGCTGACGCTATGATCGAAAGAAAATTCAAAGGCGACAAAGGGCTAGGTTTCTATAACGCTGAGCGATCATTCACCCCCTATAAAAACCAAGCGTGAAAGGCACTGGTTAAAAGCGCCAATCAGCCCCCACAAAAAATGGGCACCCGACCCAGTCGGCGTGCCCATTTTTTCCCCATCCCGCCTCCCTTCAGACGGTACCGCTCTTACGGGTTGACGCTGTCTTTAAGCGACTTGCCCGGCTTAAACGCAACGGTGTTGCTCGCCTTGATCTTCACCGGCTCACCGGTCTGCGGGTTTTTGCCGGTGCGGGCGCCGCGGTGGCGTTGCAGGAAGGTGCCGAAGCCCACCAGGGTGACGCTGTCCTTGCGGTGCAGGGCGCCGGTGATTTCTTCGAGAACGGCGTTGAGGACGCGGTTGGCCTGTTCTTTGGTGAGGTCTGCTTTTTCAGCGATGGCGGCTGCGAGTTCTGGTTTACGCATAAGTGAAGCCTCTTTGACGGTTTTTTGTTGTTATGTCCGTGCTGCTCTCTTATGGAGCAGCGCCCAAGGCGCCGCAGGCTCTACTCTGCGGCAGACGGGAGTGAGGATGGCATGCCCTCGCACGCTCCGCCAGTCTCGAGGCGACCTTTCTACGGGTAAGAACGTGCTGATTCCGACAGAACGACCGGTATTTACGCCAGTAACGGCGGAAGTTCTTTGTTCAAAGCCAGTTTTTCCATCACGGCGCTGCCGGTCAGCGCGTAGCCGAGCAGGCGGCCGCTGGCGTCGCGGCACAAGGCCTTGATGTCGGCGCCCTGCCCTTCGACGCTCCACACGCCTTCGGTACCGCGTGGCGGCGGGGAAACCACCAGTGGGCAGATCGGGGTTTTCACAGTGATCGGCATCGGTCCGTAGCTCACCGCCGTGGCGTTGCCTGCCAGGGTTTGGGCCAGGGCGCGGGCGCAGCTCATCAGCGGCATCACGTACAGCAGGTTCAGGCCATCGACCTCGGCGCAGTCGCCGAGGGCGTAGATGTTGGCGTGGGAGGTCTTGAGGTGACGGTCCACCATGATCCCACGGTTGATCTGCAGGCCGGCGGCGGCGGCGAGGTCCACGCGCGGGCGCAGGCCGATGGCCGAGACGACCAGGTCGCAGTGGATCACTTCACCGTCCGACAGGTGCGCTTCCAGGCCATCAGCCGTGCGCTGCAGGCGGTTGAGCACCGGGCCCAGGTGGAAACGCGCGCCGAGGCCTTCCAGCCCGGCTTGCACGGCTGCGGCCGCTGCCGGGTGCAGCAGGGTCGGCATGACTTGCTCGCACGGGGCCACCAAGTCGATTTCATAGCCACCGAGGATCAGGTCGTTGGCGAATTCACAGCCGATAAGACCGGCGCCGAGCAGCAGCACGCGGCGTTTGCCGGCGGCGGCGGCACGAAAGCGCGCGTAGTCTTCGAGGTCGTTGATCGGGAAAATCAGCTCAGCCGCGTCGCCTTCGACCGGGACACGCACGGTTTCTGCGCCCCAGGCCAGGATCAGGTCGCGGTAGGCCACGGCTTCCTCGCCGATCCACAGGCGTTTGTGGCCCGGGTCGATGCCGCTGATGCGCGTGTGGGTGCGCACCTCGGCCTTGAGTTGCTCGGCCATGGCGCCCGGTTCAGCCATGCTCAAGCCATCGGCTTCCTTGTTCTTGCCAAAGCCGGTGGAGAGCATGGGCTTGGAGTAGGAGCGCCCGTCATCCGCGGTGATCAGCAGCAACGGGGTCTCGCTGTCGAGCTTGCGAAACTCCCGGGCCACGTTGTAACCGGCCAACCCTGTGCCGATGATCACGACAGGTGCGTTCATTCCTTTCTCCTTGTAGTACGTTTCTTAAATCGATGATTAACCGATTTCGATCATTTCGAAATCCATTTTGCCCACGCCGCAGTCCGGGCACAGCCAGTCTTCCGGGACGTCCTGCCACAGGGTGCCCGGAGCGATACCGTCATCCGGCCAGCCGTCTTTTTCGTCGTAGATCAGGCCGCACACTACACATTGCCACTTCTTCATTACTTACTTCCTCAGGGTCCAGGCATCTTGGCCGACGGTCGATAGACCAACGTTGCCGTGCGGCTCAGGGCGTTTTGTACTGATCGGGGCCGGCAGATGCAAGCATGTTCGGCGCAAACGGCCGGTTCAGCACGGCAAAAGCTCAGGACGCCATGGTAAGCTCGCCGCCTCTTTTGCTGCCAATACTGACTCACCGTGCCGCACTCAATCGCCCCGCCCGATGCTTGCCAATGGCTGACCCAGAGCCTTCTGAGCCCATTGCCCGCGCCCTTGGCACTCAATTGGCTGTTCGACGAAGGCTCGCTGACACGCCGGCTCACGTGGCTGTCCAACGACGGTTTCAGCGTGACGCCGTTGTTCGAAGGCTGGCAGCCGTTGCGCGAGGATGAATGCGCAGCGCTGGGCTTGGCCCCTGCTAGCATCGGATGGGTGCGCGAGGTGTATTTGCGCGGGCACGGCCAGCCGTGGGTGTTCGCCCGCAGCGTGGCGGCACGCAGTGCCTTGCAGGGCGACGGCTTGCACATGGACGAGCTGGGCAGCCGTTCGCTGGGCGAGTTGCTGTTCTGCGACCACGCCTTCACCCGCCAGGCCATCGAGGTGTGCCACTACCCAAGGCAATGGCTGCCGCCCGCGGACCAGGCCGACGGCCTGTGGGGGCGCCGCTCGCGCTTTGATCGCGGGCCGCTGAGCGTGCTGGTGGCGGAAATCTTCCTGCCGAGCTTTTGGCATGCACTGCATGACCATCCGGAGAACTGCTGATGTATCAACGTCTGCTCAAGTCCCTGAACCACCTGAACCCCAGGGCCTGGGATTTCATTCAGTTGACCCGCATGGACAAGCCCATCGGCATCTACCTGCTGCTGTGGCCAACACTGTGGGCGCTGTGGATCGCCGGTAAAGGCTCGCCTTCTCTTATCAACATCGTGATTTTCGTCCTGGGCGTGGTGCTGACCCGCGCCGGCGGCTGTGTGATCAATGACTGGGCTGACCGCAAGGTCGACGGCCATGTGAAGCGCACCGAGCAACGCCCGCTGGTCAGCGGCAAGATCAGTTCCAAAGAAGCGCTGGTGTTTTTTGCGGTGCTGATGGGCATCAGCTTCCTGCTGGTGCTGCTGACCAACGCCACGACCATCCTGCTGTCGTTGGGCGGCCTGGCGCTGGCGGCGAGCTACCCGTTCATGAAGCGCTACACCTATTACCCACAAGTGGTGCTGGGCGCGGCGTTTTCGTGGGGCATGCCGATGGCGTTCACCGCCGAGACCGGCCACCTGCCTGCCACGGCATGGCTGCTGTACATCGCCAATTTGTTGTGGACGGTGGGCTATGACACTTATTACGCGATGACGGACCGCGACGATGACCTGAAGATCGGCGTGAAGTCCACGGCGATCCTGTTCGGCGATGCCGACCGCGTGATCATTCTTACCCTGCAAGGTTTATCGCTGGTCTGCCTGTTGCTGGCAGGCATGCGGTTCGAGCTCGGCGGCTGGTTCCACCTCGGGTTGCTGGCGGCGGCAGGCTGTTTTGCCTGGGAGTTCTGGTACACCCGGGACAAGGACCGCATGAAATGCTTCAAGGCGTTTTTGCACAACCACTGGGCCGGGTTGGCAATTTTTGTAGGGATTGTGGCGGATTATGGGTTTCGTTGATCCTGTGGCGAGCGGGCTTGCTCGCGAAGACGTCGGCCCAGCAAACATTGATGTTGACTGACCCAGCGCTTTCGCGAGCAAGCCCGCTCCCACAGGGGGTCTGCGCTTAACTGAACGGCATTAGGGCTTGCCCGCTTGCAACGATAAGCTCGCTAGCCGCTAAGCGATCAGGGCTTGGCGACCTTCCAGGCTCCGTCCATTTTGCCGTCGCCGGTCATGTCACCGGCCTTCTTGTCCATAACGAAGGTGTAGAGCGGCTTGCCGCTGTAGGCCCACTGGCTCTTTTCATCGTCACGGGTAATCACGGTCCACTTGCCCATGGGAGTGTCGGTGGATTCAGCCATCAGCGGCGGCCAGTTGGTGGCGCACTTGTCGTTGCACATAGATTTGCCATCGGCGTCCTTGGCAAAGGTGTAGAGCGTCATGCCATTGTGGTCCACCAACATCCCGTCTTTGGTCATCCCTGGCTCAGCCGCAAATACCAGTGTCGGCAGCGTCAACGCGGCCGTTACCAGCAGGGCTTTCCAGGAGAAAGTACTTTGAGTCATCGGAACCTTCCTTTTGTGGTTGTCAGGATTCGGACCCAAAGGGTAGTCCAGAGTGCCAATAATTGCCCAAGCGACTAAATTACTGTCACACGACTGCAATAATTCCGTTATCTAATGCGGCGCAAGACAGTTAAATGACAAGAGGATTTTGAGCATGGTTGGCAGGAGCATTCTGATTGTTGACGACGAAGCGCCCATCCGCGAGATGATCGCCGTTGCGTTGGAAATGGCCGGCTACGACTGCCTGGAGGCGGAGAACTCCCAGCAGGCCCATGCCATTATCGTCGACCGCAAGCCGGACCTGATCCTGCTGGACTGGATGCTGCCCGGCACCTCTGGCATCGAGCTGGCCCGGCGCCTCAAGCGTGACGAGCTGACTGGGGACATCCCGATCATCATGCTCACCGCCAAGGGCGAAGAGGACAACAAGATCCAGGGCCTGGAAGTCGGCGCTGATGACTACATCACCAAGCCTTTTTCCCCACGGGAACTGGTCGCGCGCCTCAAAGCCGTACTGCGCCGTGCCGGACCGACTGATGGCGAAGCGCCGATCGAAGTCGACGGCCTGATTCTGGACCCGATCAGCCACCGTGTGACCATCGACGGCAAACCGGCCGAGATGGGCCCGACCGAATACCGCCTGCTGCAGTTTTTTATGACTCACCAGGAACGCGCCTACACCCGTGGCCAACTGTTGGACCAAGTGTGGGGCGGCAACGTATATGTGGAAGAGCGCACCGTGGATGTGCATATCCGCCGCCTGCGCAAAGCCTTGGGCGATGCCTACGAGAATCTGGTACAAACCGTGCGCGGCACCGGCTACCGCTTTTCCACCAAAGGCTGAGCCAGCCCTCCCTTTCCTTAACAGCTGACAAGGACGCACGTTTAAGTGAACCAGAACTGGCATGGCACCCTGATCCGCCACATGCTGCTGTTGATCACTGGCTGCCTGGTGGTAGGCCTGGTCAGCGGCTATTACGGCTGGAGCCTGGCTGTGGGTATCGGCCTGTACCTGGGCTGGACCCTCAAACAGCTGCTGCGTCTGCATGAATGGCTGCGCCAGCACAAACCCGAAGAAGCACCTCCCGACGGCTACGGCCTGTGGGGCGAGGTGTTCGACAGCATCTACCACCTGCAACGCCGCGACCAACGCGTGCGTGGGCGCCTGCAGGCGGTGATCGACCGGGTGCAGGAATCCACCGCCGCGCTCAAAGACGCGGTGATCATGCTCGACAGCGACGGCAACCTGGAATGGTGGAACCGCGCGGCCGAGACTCTGCTGGGCCTCAAGACGCCCCAGGACAGCGGCCAGCCGGTGACCAACCTGGTGCGCCACCCGCGCTTCAAGGAGTACTTCGAACAGGAGAACTACGAAGAAGCCCTGGAAATCCCCTCGCCCACCAACGACCGCGTGCGCATCCAGCTGTACTTGACCCGCTACGGCAACAATGAGCACCTGATGCTGGTGCGCGACGTGACGCGCATCCACCAGTTGGAACAGATGCGCAAAGACTTCGTCGCCAACGTCTCCCACGAGCTGCGCACGCCGTTGACGGTAATCTGCGGCTATCTGGAGACGCTGCTGGACAACGTCGAGGAGATCAACCCGCGCTGGAGCCGTGCCCTGCAGCAGATGCAGCAGCAAGGCTCGCGCATGCAGACCCTGCTCAACGACCTGCTGTTGCTGGCCAAGCTTGAGGCCACCGATTACCCGTCAGACAACCATCCGGTAGCGGTGCAAAGCCTGTTGCAGACCATCAAGAACGACGCCCAGGCGCTTTCCGGCGAGCGCGGGCAGCAGATCACCCTGGAAGCCGACCCGCTGGTGCTGCTCAAAGGCAGCGAGGGCGAGTTGCGCAGCGCGTTTTCTAACCTGGTGTTCAACGCCGTGAAGTACACCCAGGACAAGGGCAATATCCGCATCCGTTGGTGGGCTGACCAGCACGGCGCACACCTGAGCGTGCAGGACTCCGGCATCGGTATCGACGCCAAGCACCTGCCGCGCCTGACCGAGCGCTTCTACCGCGTCGATTCCAGCCGCAACTCCAACACCGGCGGCACCGGGCTCGGCCTGGCCATCGTCAAACACGTGCTGCTGCGCCACCGTGCGCGCCTGGAAATCAGCAGCGTGCTGGGGCAGGGCAGCACGTTTACCTGCCACTTCCCACCCGCGCAGGTGACGCGTTCGCGGGTGATCGGCACAGATGAATAGCCTGAGAACGACACTGGACTAAGTGTGGGAGCTGGCTTGCCTGCGATGGCGGTGGGTCAGCTGAAAATACGCCGACTGACAGTCCGCTATCGCAGGCAAGCCTGCTCCCACATTGGATTTGTATCGTTTCCAGGAATGCATTGCAGGTCCCGCCCGGCAGCGGGCACTAGGCAAGCGCCCCATCAGCCGCTACATTGGCCGACTTGCGCCTGCCTTTCAGGCCTGTCTGTCACCCTTATTGAACACACGGAACCTGCAAAACCCCATCATGGACCCTTCCCCTGGCATCACCCTCGCTACACTCTTCGCCGACTTCGGCATGATTCTTTTTGCACTGATCCTGGTACTGCTCAACGGTTTCTTCGTTGCGGCGGAATTCGCTATGGTCAAACTGCGCGCCACCCGGGTCGAAGCCATCGCCCACAAGAACGGCTGGCGCGGGCAGATCCTGCGCACCGTGCACAGCCAGCTCGACGCTTACCTGTCAGCCTGCCAGCTGGGTATCACCCTCGCCTCCCTGGGCCTGGGTTGGGTCGGTGAGCCGGCTTTTGCGCACATCCTCGAGCCGATGCTGGGCGCCGTAGGCGTCGAGTCGCCGGAAGTGATCAAGGGCGTGTCGTTTTTTGCCGCCTTCTTCGTGATTTCCTACCTGCACATCGTGGTCGGTGAGTTGGCGCCTAAATCCTGGGCCATCCGCAAACCTGAGCTGCTGTCGCTGTGGACCGCAGTGCCGCTGTACCTGTTCTACTGGGCGATGTACCCGGCGATCTACCTGCTCAACGCCAGTGCCAACGCCATCTTGCGTATCGCCGGCCAAGGCGAACCTGGCCCGCACCATGAGCACCATTACAGCCGCGAAGAACTCAAGCTGATCCTGCACTCCAGCCGTGGCCAGGACCCGAGCGACCAAGGCATGCGTGTACTCGCCTCCGCCGTGGAAATGGGCGAGCTGGAAGTGGTGGACTGGGCCAACTCCCGCGAAGACCTGGTCACCCTGGACTTCAACGCCCCGCTCAAAGAAATCCTGGCGCTGTTCCGCCGCCACAAATTCAGCCGTTACCCGGTGTATGACGCCGTGCGTAACGAGTTTGTCGGCCTGCTGCACATCAAGGATTTGCTGCTGGAACTGGCGGCGCTGGACCACATCCCCGAGTCGTTCAACCTGGCCGAGCTGACCCGCCCGCTGGAACGCGTATCGCGGCATATGCCGTTGTCGCAGCTGCTGGAGCAGTTCCGCAAAGGCGGCGCGCACTTTGCCCTGGTGGAGGAAGCTGACGGCAAGATCATCGGCTACCTGACCATGGAAGACGTGCTGGAAGTGTTGGTCGGCGATATCCAGGACGAACACCGCAAGGCTGAGCGCGGCATCCTCGCCTACCAGCCGGGCAAACTGCTGGTGCGTGGCGACACGCCGCTGTTCAAAGTGGAACGCCTGCTGGGCGTCGACCTGGACCACATCGAAGCCGAAACCCTGGCCGGGCTGATCTACGACACCCTGAAGCGGGTGCCTGAAGAGGAAGAAGTGCTGGAAGTTGAAGGCTTACGGATCATCATCAAGAAGATGAAAGGCCCGAAGATCGTGTTGGCCAAAGTGCTGTTGCTGGATTGACCCTCAATTGCCCAACGCAAAGTTGGGCAATGTGCCAACCGGCTGGTTGAACTCGTAAGGGATCGATACCAGCCCGGCCTCGGTACTGCGCTGCACCACAAAATGCAGATGCGGCCCGCTGCTGTTGCCGGTATTGCCCGACAACGCCAGCGAGCTGCCCACCGCGACACGCTGCCCTGGCGTGACACTCACCGAACCTCGCTTGAGATGCAGGTACACGCCCTCACTGCCGTCATCGTGGCGCACCCGCACGAAATTCCCTGACGCGTCACCGCCGCGTCCTGCCTGGCTATTCTCGATCTTCACCACCATCCCGCTACGCGCCGCAATGATCGGCGTGCCTTCGGGCATGGCGATGTCCATGGCGAAGCGGCTCTTGGCGTCGGTGTGGCTGAAGCTGCCGTTGGGGCCTTGGGTCAAGCGAAACGGGCCTCCGCGCCAGGGCAAAGGATAGCGATAGGCTTGCTGGGGATAACTCGATTTTGGCACATCCAGCACTGGCCGCCGCACCCGATCGACCCTGCGTTCCTGGATCACAAACGCCTGGGCGCCCGGGGTTTGCCGGTCACTGAAAACCACCACCCCATGAGCATCGGTGGATTTGTAGAAGGTCATGGCCAGGGTCGAGGTGGCGACCGAGGCCAGCCCGCAAAACAGCATTAAGCGCAAAAGCATGGCCTGAACCTTCCGGGATGACTGAACCGCAGGCTTGCAAGGGATCATGACAACTCTAAGTGAGCGTCAGGCGGGCTAATACCGAGCCTTTGCGCCGCATCCTCCTGAGAGAACTCCCAGCGACGGATGGTGTTGCACAGTTCCACCCGTAATTTTGAGCGCAGGCGCATATTGGCGGCTTGCTCAGGAGTATCCCAGACGCAGCTGAAACGTTCGGTGTAGATTTTTGAGTCTGTCATGGGCTTAACCTATGTCCTGCAATCTGGCACGAGCCCGTTCTATATCCCGCCCTTCGGTTTTCTGTGTGGTCTTGCGCAGCGCGTGCAGCACATAGACCGCTTGCGGCCGATTGACCACATAGAACACTCGAAACGCTCCTGAGTCCTCAGTGATCCGAATATCACTGACGCCCCTCCCAATGGTTTTCATCGGCTTGCAATCAAAAGGCTGTTCGCCCTGCTGCAAAAGGTCCAACTGAAAAGTGGCGCTTTGTTTCAAGGCATAGCAAAGACTCGTTAACATTGATGCGTTATCGAGAGGCTCTATCGAAACAGATATAAATCAATCCAGCTAACGGGAATCAGACGGTCGGTCGATTCCCGCAATTGAGGTGATCACGCACCCGGCACAAAGTGCTTCTGCGCCGTGCCACGGGCGATCAGGCGGGAGATGTAATCGAGCTTCTGTGCGTCCTGGTCGATGAACCGGAAGGTCAGTTGCAGCCAGTCGCTGTCGGGCTTGGGCTCGTAGGCGACAATGGCGTGCAGGTAGCCGTTGAGGCGTGCGACTTCGGCGTTGTCGCCTTGCTCAAGGTCCAATACTGCACTTTCCAGTACCTGAGGCAGGACTTCACCGCGACGCACCACCAGCAGCGCTTCCTTGATGCTCAGCGCCTTGATCACGCATTGCTGGGTGCCGCTGGGCAGGCGCAACTGGCCCTGGCCACGACCGCCAGCCGGCGGGGCGGTTGGAGCCGCTTGCACGGACGGGCTGTTGAGCAGGCCTTTGCTTGGCGCCGCCGCTACCGGTGCCGGCTTGACCGCTTCAGGCTTGCCGCCGGTCAGGGCGCTGAGGGAGTCATTGCCGAAGGCCGAGTTCATCTTGGTCGGCGCACTGGCGATCAGCGCGTCGAGGCGGCCGATCTTGTGCAGCGCCTGTTTGACCTTGTTCAGCAACTGTTCGTTGGTGAACGGCTTGCTGACGTAGCCGGAAACCCCGGCCTGAATCGCCTGGACCACGTTTTCCTTGTCGCCACGGCTGGTCACCATCACGAACGGCATGGCTTTGAGATGAGGCTGCTCACGGCACCAGGTCAGCAGTTCAAGGCCGGACATCTCGGGCATTTCCCAGTCGCACAGCACCAGATCGAAGGTCTCGCGCATCAGGATGGTTTGCGCCTTTTTGCCGTTCACCGCGTCTTCAATCTTGATCCCCGGGAAGTAGTTGCGCAGGCACTTCTTCACCAGGTCGCGGATAAACGAGGCGTCATCCACCACCAACACACTGACTTTACTCATCGACCCTTCATCCTATAAAAACTTCGGCACGCAGAACGCCTGACAGGTGGCATTTTGCCAAAACTCGCTGGTCACAGAGGGACTTTATCGCGCCCACTGCGCAAAAAATTCAGATGCCACAAACAAAAACGCCCGACCAAAGGCCGGGCGTTAATTTCTCGGGCAACTTACTTATCGTCAGATTTGCCCGGAACATTAGGAATTTGATCAGCCGTGCCTTCAACTTCGGCCTTCATGCGCTTGAGGCCCATGTGCCGTACGTCGGTGCCGCGCACCAGGTAGATCACCAGTTCCGAGATATTGCGCGCGTGGTCGCCGATACGCTCCAGTGAACGCAGTACCCAGATAATGTTCAAGACCCGCGAGATAGAGCGCGGGTCTTCCATCATGTAGGTGGCCAGCTCGCGTAGTGCGGTCTTGTATTCGCGGTCGATGGTCTTGTCGTACTGAGCCACCGACAACGCCAGTTCGGCGTCGAACCGGGCAAACGCGTCGAGTGCATCGCGCACCATGTTGCGCACCTGGTCGCCGATGTGGCGCACTTCCACGTAACCACGCGGCGCTTCGCCTTCTTCGCACAGTTGGATGGCGCGGCGCGCGATTTTGGTGGCTTCGTCACCGATGCGCTCCAGGTCGATCACCGACTTGGAGATGCTGATGATCAAACGCAGGTCGGACGCCGCCGGCTGACGACGCGCCAGAATGCGCAGGCATTCTTCGTCGATGTTGCGTTCCATCTGGTTGATCTGGTCGTCGATCTCACGCACTTGCTGGGCCAGGCCCGAGTCGGCCTCGATCAGCGCAGTGACGGCGTCGTTGACTTGCTTCTCCACCAGCCCGCCCATCGCCAGGAGGTGGCTGCGCACTTCCTCAAGCTCGGCGTTGAACTGCGCGGAGATGTGATGGGTTAAGCCTTCCTTCGAAATCATGGTTTTGCTCCACAAAAGCTGTATGCCGCAAGCTACAAGCTGCAAGTTGATATGTGTCGTTGCATTGAACTGCTTTTACTTGCCGCTTGAAGCGTGCGGCTCGCAGCTGCTCCAACTAGCCATAACGACCGGTGATGTAGTCTTCGGTCTGCTTCTTCGCCGGATTGGTGAACAGGGTATCGGTGTCGCCGAACTCCACCAGTTTGCCCATGTACATGAACGCGGTGTAGTCGGAAACCCGCGCCGCCTGTTGCATGTTGTGGGTCACGATGACAATGGTGAACTTGGACTTGAGCTCGTAGATCAGCTCTTCGACTTTCAGCGTCGAGATCGGGTCGAGTGCCGAGCACGGTTCGTCGAGCAGCAGCACTTCCGGCTCCACGGCGATGGTACGGGCGATCACCAGACGCTGCTGCTGGCCGCCGGACAGGCCGAGTGCCGATTCATGCAGGCGGTCTTTGACCTCGTCCCACAGTGCGGCGCCTTTCAAGGCCCACTCAACCGCTTCGTCGAGGATGCGTTTTTTGTTGATGCCCTGGATGCGCAGGCCGTACACCACGTTTTCGTAGATGGTCTTGGGGAACGGGTTGGGCTTCTGGAACACCATGCCCACGCGACGACGCAGCTCGGCAACGTCTTCGCCTTTGCGATAGATGTTGGTGCCGTAGAGGTTGATCGCGCCTTCTACGCGGCAACCGTCGACCAGGTCGTTCATGCGGTTGAAGGTACGCAGCAGCGTCGACTTACCGCAGCCGGACGGACCAATGAAGGCGGTCACGCGCTGTTTCGGGATGTTCATGCTGACGTCGAACAGCGCCTGCTTTTCACCGTAGTACAGGCTCAGGCCTGGCACTTCGATGGCCACGGTTTCCTGGGCCAGGCTCAGGCTCTGCTTGTCGCGACCCAGGGCCGACATGTTGATGCCGTGGGTGTGGGTTTCGTGTTGCATGGTCTCACTCCGTTCGTAGCTGCCAGCTTCTAGCTGCAAGCTGCAAGATTTGAGCAAAAGCGGCTTGTAGCTTGCCGCTTGTGGCTAATAGCTTTAGCTGTCCAGCGCTTTGTATTTTTCGCGCAGGTGGTTACGGATCCACACCGCCGACAAGTTGAGCGTGGCAATCACCAGCACCAACAGCAAGGCTGTGGCGTACACCAGCGGTCGTGCGGCTTCGACGTTGGGGCTCTGGAAGCCGACGTCATAAATATGGAAGCCCAAGTGCATGATCTTCTGGTCCAGGTGCAGGTACGGGTAGTTGCCATCCAACGGCAGCGACGGCGCCAGTTTCACTACACCTACCAGCATCAGCGGCGCCACTTCACCGGCGGCGCGGGCCACGGCGAGGATCATGCCGGTCATCATCGCCGGGCTGGCCATCGGCAGCACGATCTTCCACAGCGTTTCCGCCTTGGTCGCGCCGAGCGCCAGCGAGCCTTCACGCACGGTGCGAGGAATTCGCGCCAACCCTTCTTCGGTCGCCACAATCACCACCGGCACCGCCAGCAGCGCCAGGGTCAGCGAGGCCCACAGCAGGCCCGGCGTACCGAAGGTCGGTGCCGGCAGGGCTTCGGCGAAGAACAGGCGGTCAACCGAGCCACCCAGTACATACACGAAGAAGCCCAAGCCGAACACGCCGTAAACAATGGCCGGTACGCCCGCCAGGTTGTTCACCGCGATGCGGATAATCCGGGTCAGGGTGTTCTGCTTGGCGTACTCACGCAGGTACACGGCCGCCAGCACGCCGAACGGGGTCACGATCATCGCCATGATCAGGGTCATCATCACGGTGCCGAAAATCGCCGGGAAGATCCCGCCTTCGGTGTTGGCTTCACGTGGGTCGTCGCTGAGGAATTCCCAGACCTTGCTGAAGTAGAAGCCGATCTTGGTCATCGTGCCCATGGCGTTCGGCTGGTAGGCGTGCACCACTTTGCCGATGCCAATTTCGACTTCTTTGCCATTGCCATCGCGAGCCGTCAGGGCGTCACGGTTGAACTGGGCGTGCAAGTCGGCCAGGCGCGCTTCGATGTCCTGGTAACGGGCGTTCAATTCGGCGCGGCCGCTGTCCATATCCGCTTGAGCGGTGGCATCGAGCTTGCCTTCCAGCTCCAGCTTGCGGCCGTGCAGGCGGATGCGTTCCAGCCCGGCGTTGATCGCGCCGATGTCGGTTTTTTCCAAGCTCTTGAGCTCAGCAGCCAACTTGTTCACACGGTCGACACGGGCTTGCAGCTCTGGCCACGCGGCCTCGCCTTCGGCGATGACCTTGCCGTCCTGCTTGACGTTGACCAGGGTGCCGTAGAAGTTGCCCCACTCACGTCGCTCGATCGCCATCAGGTTCGCAGGCTTGGTCTGGTCCTTGAGCCATTCGCCAACAATCCAGGTGAAGTCATTGCCGTTCAGGTCGCGGTTACCGACCTTGATCAGCTCGCGGGTCATGAATTCCGGGCCTTGGTCGGGCACCGGCAGGCCAGCGCTTTTCAGGCGCTCGCGCGGTACTTCTTCCTTCTGCACCACTTCGCCGATGACGATATGGTTTTCCTGGCCCGGCACGTTGTAGTTGGCCTGGATCAGGTCAGCCGGCCAGAAGTGGCCCAAGCCACGCACCGCAATCACGGCCAGCAAACCAATGGTCATGATGACCGTGATGGACACCGCGCCACCGCTGATCCAGACGCCTGGGGCGCCGCTCTTGAACCATCCATTCAGGGAGTTCTGTTTCACAGACTTCTACCTTTCTTAAAGCGACGAGTATTTCTTGCGCAGACGCTGACGAATCAGCTCGGCGAGGGTGTTCATGATGAAGGTGAACAACAGCAGCACCAGCGCCGAGAGGAACAGCACGCGGTAATGGCTACCACCGACTTCCGACTCGGGCATTTCCACCGCGACGTTGGCCGCCAATGTGCGCAGGCCCTCGAACAGGTTCATCTCCATCACCGGGGTGTTACCGGTGGCCATCAGCACGATCATGGTTTCACCCACTGCGCGGCCCATGCCGATCATCAGCGCCGAGAAAATCCCCGGGCTGGCGGTCAGGATGACAACGCGGGTCATGGTCTGCCATGGCGTGGCGCCCAGGGCCAACGAGCCCAGAGTCAGGCCGCGCGGCACGCTGAACACGGCGTCTTCGGCGATGGAGTAGATGTTCGGGATCACCGCAAAGCCCATGGCCAGGCCGACTACCAGGGCGTTGCGCTGGTCGTAGGTGATGCCCAGGTCGTGGGAGATCCACATGCGCATGTCGCCGCCGAAGAACCAGGTTTCCAGGTATGGGCTCATGTACAGCGAGAGCCAGCCCACAAACAGGATCACCGGGATCAGGATTGCGCTTTCCCAGCCATCGGGAACGCGCAGGCGGATCGACTCAGGTAAGCGGCTGAAGACAAAACCGGCCACCAGGATGCCAATCGGCAACAGCATCAGCAGGCTGAAAATCCCCGGCAGATGCCCTTCGACATACGGCGCCAGGAACAGGCCGGCGAAGAAGCCGAGGATCACCGTCGGCATCGCTTCCATCAGTTCGATCACCGGCTTGACCTTGCGGCGCAGGCTCGGGGCCATGAAGTACGCGGTGTAGATCGCGGCGGCAACGGCCAGGGGTGCGGCCAGCAGCATGGCGTAGAACGCGGCCTTCAATGTACCGAAGGTCAGCGGTGCCAGGCTCATCTTGGGTTCGAAGTCGGTGTTGGCGGCGGTCGATTGCCAGACGTACTTAGGCTCGTCGTAGTTTTCGTACCAGACCTTGCTCCACAACGCGCTCCAGGACACTTCCGGGTGCGGGTTGTCCAGCAGCAGCGGTTGCAGCTTGCCGCCGGCTTCGACGATCACGCGGTTGGCGCGTGGCGACAGGCCGAACACACCTTGGCCGTCGACCACCGGGTCCACCAACAGCGTGCGGTGGGCGGTGCTGTGGAACACGCCGAACTTGCCGGACGCGTCGAGGGCGGTGAAGCCTTTACGACGTTCTTCTGCGGTGATTTCCACGATCGGCGTGGTGCCCATCTGGAAGGTGCGGATCTGTTTCAGGTGCTGCTCGCCATCCGGGTCGCGGGCCATGAACCATTGGGCCAGGCCGCCCTTGGAGTTACCGACGATCAGCGAGATACCGCCCACCAGTTGAGTGCTGGCGGTGATTTCGGCATTGCCGTCTTCGAGCAGTTTGTAGCGACCGTTGAGGCTCTTGTCGCGCAGGCTGAATACATCGGCGAGGGCGCGACCGTTGATCACATACAGCCACTGCTGGCGTGGGTCGATGAAGATCGCCTTCACCGGCTCAGTCATTTGCGGCAGCTCGATGCGCTTCTGCTCGCTGGTGACTTCGCCAGTCATCATGTTTTCTTCGCGGCTCAGGGCCAGCACGTTCAGGTGCGAACCGGCGGAGCCTGCCACCACCAGCGAGGAGTCAGTGGCGTTGAGGGCGACGTGTTCCAGCGGGCGGCCGGCATCATCCAGCACGATCGGCGCTTCGCCGTAAGGGTATTCAATTGCCGGCGTAATGGTTTTTTTGCCGTCCGGGTAAGACACCTTATAGGTGTGGCGGAACACCAGGGACTGGCCGTTGGAGAGACCGAGGATCACCAGCGGGCTGCCCGGTTGGTCTTCACCGATGGACGCAACACTGGCGCCTGCCGGCAGCGGCAAGTCGACACGCTTGAGTTCGGCGCCGGTCTCCACATTAAAGAACAGCGCCTGGCCCTTGTCGGAAACCCGCATGGCGACCTGGTTCTGTTCTTCGAGGGAGATCATCAACGGCTTGCCGGCGTCCTGAATCCAGGCAGGCGTCAGCGCGTCTTCCTTGGTCAGCGAGGCACCTTGGAACAAGGGCGCGACGACGTAGGCAAGGAAGAAGAAAATCAGGGTGATGGCACCGAGGACGGCGAGGCCGCCGATCAACACGTACCAACGGGTCAGGCGATCTTTGAGCGCGCGAATGCGGCGCTTGCGTTGCAACTCAGGCGTATTGAAGTCAATGCGCTTGGGGGGAGAAGTCGTCGTCATGGTGGAATTGGCCAGATCATTCATGCGCACACCCTAGCGATCCTGTATGACAGAAAGATGACAATGCAGTGACGCAAGAAATCCGCCGCGTAGCAGAGCTGGCAGCGGACTAAAAAATTAGGGGTGTAGACGGGTAGTCTGGGGGTGGGTATGCCCGCGATGGCGTCAATACGGTTTCAACTCTAAACCGCGTCGCCAGCATCGCGGGCAAGCCCGCTCCCACCGAAAAGCATGCGTCTACACCAGGTATTACAGGCTTAGTTACCTTCTTTCAGACCCAGGTCAGCCAGGGCCTTGGCGGCCACTTTGGCTGGCAGTGGGATGTAGCCGTCTTTGACTACAACTTCCTGGCCCTGTTTGGACAGAACCAGCTTCACGAACTCAGCTTCCAGCGGGGCCAGAGGCTTGTTCGGGGCTTTGTTGACGTACACGTAGAGGAAGCGCGACAGCGGGTATTTGCCGTTCAGGGCGTTTTCTTCGGTGTCTTCGATGAAGTCAGTGCTGCCTTTCTTGGCCAGGGCTACTGTCTTCACGCTAGCGGTTTTGTAGCCAATGCCCGAGTAACCGATGCCGTTCAGCGAGGAGCTGATCGACTGCACAACCGAAGCCGAGCCTGGTTGTTCGTTCACGTTTGGCTTGTAGTCGCCTTTGCACAGGGCTTCTTCTTTGAAGTAGCCGTAGGTGCCGGATACCGAGTTACGACCGAACAGCTGAACTGGCTTGTTGGCCAGGTCGCCGGTCACACCCAGGTCGCCCCAGGTTTTCACGTCGGCTTTAGCACCGCACAGGCGAGTCGAGGAGAAGATCGCGTCGACTTGTTCCATGGTCAGGTGCTGGATCGGGTTGTCCTTGTGCACGAACACGGCCAGGGCATCCACAGCTACCGGGATAGCGGTTGGCTTGTAGCCGTACTTCTGCTCGAAGGCAGCCAGTTCGGTGTCCTTCATCTTGCGGCTCATCGGGCCCAGGTTAGAGGTGCCTTCAGTCAGCGCAGGTGGAGCAGTGGCGGAGCCGGCAGCCTGAATCTGGATGTTGACGTTCGGGTATTCCTTTTTATAGGACTCAGCCCACAGGGTCATCAGGTTAGCCAGAGTGTCGGAACCAACGCTGGACAGGTTGCCCGAGACACCGGTGGTCTTGGTGTAAGCCGGCATTGCCGGGTCAACACCAGCGGCTACCGCGTTAGCGGTCGCAACGCCAGCAGCGACAAAAGTCATTGCCGCCATCAAACGTTTCAGTTTCATGCCTTGCTCCTAGCAGATAGGGATAGTTGGATCGGGGCCAAGTATCGGTAGGCCGTGTGAACACTCTATGTCCGGAATGTGACAATTAGATGAAAGGCCAGTATTCGTGAAAAACCTGGCAGGAAGGATAAAGATCAATAGAGCTGGGGCTTGCGAGGAGGTTGGAGCGTTTGAAGCGGTGTTTCAGAAATACGCTGTAATCTATGACCATTCCTACACCTCTGTGTAGGAATGGTCTTCAAGCTGCGGGTTAGCGTCCGCGCTTCCACAGGTACCCACCCACCAACATCCCCATCACGCACAGCACGGCGACATAGTAAGCAGGGCCCATCGGGCTTTCCTTCATCAGCAGCGACACTGCCAGCGGCGTCAAACCACCAAACACGGCGTAGGCGACGTTGTAGGAAAACGACAACCCGCTGAAACGCACCACCGGCGGGAAGGCTTTCACCATCACGTAAGGCACCACGCCGATCACACCAACAAACAGGCCGGTCAGGGTGTACAGCGGGAAGAGCCAGGTCGGGTGGTCAAGAAGGCTGTGGTACAGCGTCCATGACGTCGCCAATAACAACAGGCAACCGCTGACCAGCACACGGCCCGCGCCAAAGCGGTCGGCCAGGGCGCCGGAGGCGATGCAGCCCAGGCTCAGGGTGACGATGGCCATGCTGTTGGCTTGCAACGCAACGGTGGGGCTGAAGTGGTAGACGGTTTGCAGCACGGTTGGCGTCATCAGGATGACCACGACAACACCGGCCGACAGCAACCAGGTCAGCAGCATCGACAGCACGATGGCGCCACGGTGATCGCGCAATACCGCACGCAACGGCAGTTCGGCAGCCAGGGTCTTGCGTTGCTGCATCTCGGCGAAAATCGGCGTTTCATGCAGCCAGCGGCGCAGGTACACAGAGAGCAGGCCGAACACACCACCCAGCAGGAACGGGATACGCCAGGCGTAATCCGACACCTGCTCCGGGCTGTAAAGCGTGTTGATGGCGGTGGCCACCAGCGAGCCCAGCAGGATGCCCGCGGTCAGGCCGCTGGTCAGGGTGCCGCAGGCGTAGCCGATGTGGCGCGGCGGCACGTGTTCGGAGACGAACACCCAGGCGCCCGGTACTTCACCGCCAATCGCCGCGCCCTGAATGACGCGCATCAACAGCAGCAGGATCGGCGCCCACAGGCCGATCTGCGCGTAGGTCGGCAGCAGGCCCATGATCAGGGTCGGCACGGCCATCATGAAGATGCTCAGGGTGAACATTTTCTTGCGGCCCAGCAGGTCGCCGAAGTGCGCCATGATGATGCCGCCCAGCGGGCGTGCCAGGTAGCCGGCTGCGAAGATGCCGAAGGTCTGCATCATGCGCAGCCATTCAGGCATGTCGGCGGGGAAGAACAGTTTTCCGACCACGGTGGCGAAAAACACGAAGATGATGAAGTCGTAAAACTCCAGCGCCCCGCCCAAAGCAGACAGCGACAGAGTTTTGTAGTCGTTGCGGGTCAGCGGGCGCGACGGTTGCGCGCTGCTTGCGGGCACGGAGGACATGGCAAGGCTTCTCTTATAGTAATCAGAACGGCAAGCCCGGGACTTGCGGCAGGTTTGGCAAGATAGCAAATCGCTTGAAAAAGCACAGCGCCTACCGAATAACAGTTCAGAAGGGCGAAATATTCCCCATTCCTGCGCTTTCACCGCAATCAGAAACACAGTTGCGCGAAAAAGCCGCATAACAGCCGCGATTTGCCGACCAAATGAGTATCGGGAGGTCGTCGCGGCGCCGGCGTCTCGATATACTCGGCCCCTGCAAGCGCAAGACCCGCAGTCTTGAGGGGCTGCTGTGCCAAAACGTCGTTGGTGCCATCCAGCCGATTTGGCAGAGTTTCCCTTTAGTACGCCTTACGAGAAACGCATCGAGCGGTGTATGTTGGTGCTGAAACGTTTTTCCAGAAGACGGCTATCCACTTGAACTACCCATGACGCGTCACGGGTCAGAGGCACCCTCGCATGATCGAACTCGAACAAGAAGATCCAATTCCGCAAGGCGATCTCGCCCTGCAAATCACCGCGCTGCCGCGTGAAACCAACGGTTTTGGCGATATCTTCGGCGGTTGGCTGGTCTCACAGATGGACCTGGCCGGCACGGCCATGGCCAGTAAGGTTGCCGGTGGGCGTGTTGCCACCGTGGCGATAGATCGCATGGCGTTCCTGGTGCCGGTAGCCGTCGGCGCGCAACTGTCCTTCTATACCCAGGCCTTGGAAATCGGCCGCAGCTCGATCCAGATGATGGTCGAAGTGTGGAGCGACGACCCGTTGTCCAGCGAATGGCGCAAGGTCACCGAGGCGGTTTTTGTGTTCGTCGCCATCGACGGCAGCGGCCGTACGCGCTCGGTGCCATCGCGCGCACGTTAAACATCGCCGGGTTTTGACGGTCAATTGCCCCATTGCCTGCCATTTGAGAGCACTGCTATGCCTACGCCCCACGTTGAAACCGTGAAAATCGACGCGCTGGACTGCTGGCGCATCCGCCACAACGGCGCCGAAGTGATGGTGGCCCAACAAGGCGCGCACATCTTCAGTTACCAGCGCCAGGGCGAGCAGCCGCTGATCTGGCCTAACCCTGAGGCCGTGTTCAAACAGGGCAAAGGCATTCGTACCGGCGTGCCGGTGTGCTGGCCGTGGTTTGGCGTGTTCGACCGCAACCCGCAGAGCGTCAAGGCGATGCGCCAGAGCGATCAGCCTGCCGGTGCCCACGGTTTTGTGCGCACGGCACTGTGGGAACTGGCCGGGACCGCGTTTGAAGGCGATGCATTGCGCGTCGACCTGGTACTGCCGGTGCCTGCGGGCGGCTTCCCTGCCTGGCCGCATCAGGTCGACCTGAAGCTGAGCCTGCTGCTGGACGAGCAACTGCATATCCGCCTGACCAGCCACAACCGTGGCACCGACACCGTGACCCTCAGCCAGGCGCTGCACACCTATTTCGCCGTGAGCGATGTGCGCAACGTGCAGGTCGAAGGCCTCGACGGGCGGGCGTATATCGACACCGCCGATGGCTGGAGCCACAAACAGCAATCCGGCCTGCTGCACTTCAGTGCCGAGACCGACCGTATTTACCTGGATACCCCGGCGCAGTTGAGCATTGTCGATAAAGACTGGCAGCGCCGCATCCAGCTGACCAGCCAGGGTTCGAACTCGACGGTGGTCTGGAACCCCTGGACCGAACGTGCCAAGGCTTTTGACGACATGGCCGATGATGGCTGGCAGGGCATGCTGTGCATCGAGACGGCGAATGTGCTGGATGATGTGGTGAGCTTGGCGCCGGGTGAAAGCCATACGCTTGGCGTGAGCATCGCCGGTATCGCCCTGTAAACCCAATCAAAAATGTGAGAGCTGGCTTGTGTGGCAGCCGGCGGTTCGGCGCTTCGACTTGCCCGCGATGCAGGCACCTCGGTGCATCAGTGAGACCGAGGCGATGCTATCGCAGGCAAGCCAGCGCCCACACAAGCCTGCCCCCACATAGAGGGGTGTTGTGGGCTTAGAGATCCGATTCCTTCACCACCCGCACCTTCCCCGCATCCAACGCATACGCCGCATCGGCGAGGTCGTTATTGACCTTCTCCACCTTCAAGGTGCCGGTGACCCACAGCGGCGTGTAGATATCATCCAGCTTCAGCCCCTTGGGATAACGCACCAGCACCAACTGGTTAGGCGGCGGTGGCGGCACGTGGATGCAGGCACCCGGGTACGGCACGAGGAAGAACAGCGTGCTGCGGCCCTTGGCATCGGTTTCCAGCGGCACCGGGTAGCCGCCGATACGGATGTTCTTGCCGTTCATGGCGGCCACGGTTTTGGTCGAATACATCACCGCCGGCAAGCCCTTGCTTTGTTTCAAGCCACCGGTGTCGGTGAACGTGCCTTGGGCTTCGGGCGAGTTGTGGTCGATCTCGGGCATGGCTTCGAGAGCTTTCTGGTCCGACAGCGGCATCAGGTCGAGCCAGTCGGTTTCCGGCAGTTCGCCAGCGTGCGCCAGGCCAGAGCCCAGCAAGAGGAGAGTCAACAGAAGACGGCGCATGGAAAGGCTCGACAAATACAGGTGGCGAGCATTCTAGCCCTCTGCGCCTGCGCAGCGCAGAGGGCTTTGTGGCTAAATTATTTTTTTCGCAGCAGACCGTAGATCACCAGCAGCACGATGGCGCCGATCAGCGCGCCGATGAAGCCTGCACCCTGGCCCGCCTGGTAGATGCCCAGAGCCTGGCCACCGTAAGTGGCGACCAAGGAACCTGCGATACCCAGCAGGATGGTCATGATCCAGCCCATGCTGTCGTCGCCAGGCTTAAGGAAACGCGCGAGCAGACCGACGATCAAGCCGATGAAGATGGTTCCGATGATACCCATGGCATTTCCCTCTGATTGAATGTGAGCCATGCCAAAGCCTAGTCAGGCTTTGGCATCCTGCAATCAGAGAGACGACGGTGACCAATGGTTCCCGACGACCCTTGGCTTATTGCTCGGCGATCAGCGCTTCGACCTTGAGGATTTGCGCTTGCAGCGTCGCGCGGTCCTTGCAGCGCAGGTTGGCATGACCGACCTTGCGCCCGGCTTTGAAAGCCTTGCCGTAGTGGTGCAGGTGGCAGTCATCGATCGCAATCACACGCTCAACCGGCGGCACAACACCGATGAAGTTGAGCATGGCGCTCTCGCCGACCTTGGCCGTGGAGCCCAACGGCAAGCCCGCCACCGCCCGCAGGTGGTTTTCGAACTGGCTGCACTCGGCGCCTTCGGTGGTCCAGTGCCCGGAGTTGTGCACGCGCGGGGCGATTTCGTTGGCCTTGAGGCCACCGTCGACTTCAAAGAACTCGAACGCCATCACGCCGACGTAATCCAGCTGCTTGAGCACACGGCTGGAATAGTCTTCGGCCAGGGCTTGCAGTGGGTGGTCGGTGCTGGCCACGGACAGCTTGAGGATGCCGCTATCGTGGGTGTTGTGCACCAACGGGTAGAAGCGGGTTTCGCCATCACGGGCACGCACGGCGATCAGCGAGACTTCACCGGTGAACGGCACGAAGCCTTCCAGCAGGCAGGCGACGCTGCCCAATTCGGCAAAGGTACCGACCACATCGGCGGCGGTGCGCAGGACTTTCTGGCCCTTGCCGTCGTAACCCAAGGTGCGGGTTTTCAGCACAGCCGGCAGGCCGATGCTGGCAACGGCAGCGTCCAGGTCAGCCTGGGACTGGATGTCGGCGAAGGCCGGGGTCGGAATGCCCAGGTCCTTGAACATGCTCTTTTCGAACCAGCGGTCGCGAGCGATGCGCAAGGCTTCAGCGCTCGGGTACACCGGTACGAACTGCGACAGGAAGGCCACGGTTTCGGCCGGGACGCTTTCGAATTCGAAAGTCACCAAGTCGACTTCATCGGCCAGTTGGCGCAGATGGTCCGGGTCGCTGTAGTCAGCGCGCAGGTGTTCACCGAGGGCCGCCGCGCAAGCGTCCGGCGCCGGGTCCAGGAAAGCGAAGTTCATCCCCAACGGGGTTCCCGCCAAAGCCAGCATGCGACCCAGTTGGCCGCCACCGATTACACCGATTTTCATCAATCAATAACCTCAGGCGATGCGTGGGTCTGGATTGTCCAGGACGCTGTCTGTCTGCTCAGCACGGAATTTTTTCAGCACCGCGTGGAACTGCGGGTGCTTGGCGCCCAGGATGCTGGCGGACAGCAAAGCCGCGTTGATCGCGCCGGCCTTGCCGATCGCCAAGGTGGCCACTGGAATACCGGCGGGCATCTGCACGATGGACAACAGCGAATCCACACCCGAGAGCATCGACGACTGCACCGGCACACCGAGCACCGGCAGGTGGGTCTTGGCCGCACACATGCCTGGCAGGTGCGCTGCACCGCCGGCACCGGCGATGATCACCTCGATGCCACGGGATTCTGCTTCATCGGCATACTGGAACAGCAAATCCGGGGTGCGGTGGGCAGAGACCACTTTCACTTCATACGGAATGCCGAGTTTTTCCAGCATATCGGCGGTGTGGCTAAGGGTGGACCAATCGGACTTGGAGCCCATGATCACGCCAACCAATGCACTCATCGTCGTGCCTCTTCTCTCTGGGCGCCCGCAGGCGCGTCAAAAAACAACAAGCCACGCGGGAAATCCGGCGTGGCTTGTTGTACGAAATTTGGCCGGTTGGACCGGCCGAAGGCCGCGCAGTATACCGTAATAATTCAGATAAACAGCCCCTGGAATGACCATCTGTCTAGCCGTGCAAACCGGCGGTTTTATTGACTTTCAGGTCAGCGAAAACACCGCCGATAAACCATGGGAACGGGATCAATGTGGGAGCTGGCTTGCCTGCGATAGCATCACCTCAATATGCCTGATGTACCGAGGTGCGCGCATCGCAGGCAAGCCAGCGCCCACACTAACCGCGCTCAACGGGAGGACTCTGCGCCGCCCCACCTTCCAACTTGCGCCACAACAACCGCACGTTCGCCTTACGCACCAACGCGCAGCGATACAGGCGAATCTCCAGCGGCACGTGCCATTGCGGGCCGCCACACACCACCAACTCGCCTCGGGCCAACTCTGCCCGCACACTCAGTTGCGGCACCCAGGCGATGCCCAACCCTTCTAGCGCCATGCTCTTGAGGCTGTCGGCCATGGCGGTCTCATAGATAGTGGTAAACCGCAGGGCGCGCTGACGCAGCAACAGGTTCACCGAGCGCCCGAGAAATGCACCGGCACTGTAGGCCAGCAGCGGCACACTGCCCTCGCCTTCCAGGTCGAACAATGGCTTGCCCTCGGCATCCGCGGCGCACACCGGGAGCATTTCGGTATTGCCCAAGTGCAGCGACGGGAAGATCTCCGGGTCCATCTGCAAGGCCGCGTCGGGGTCGTAGAACGCCAGCATCAAATCGCAGCCGCCTTCGCGCAGGGCGTGCACGGCGTCGCCGACGTTGGTGGCGACCAGCCGTGTGGCGATGTTGAGGCCCTCGTTGCGCAGTTGCGCGATCCAGCGCGGGAAGAAGCCCAGCGCCAGGGAGTGGGCCGCCGCCACTTGCATGACCTCGCCCTGACCGCCTTCCAAGTGATGCAAATGGCGCAGGACTTCACCGAGCTGTTCGACCACCGTGCGCGCGGTGACCAGGAACAGTTGCCCCGCCGCCGTCAGTTCGACTGGCGTGCGCGAGCGGTTGACCAAGGTCAGGCCCAGTGCGGCCTCCAGGCTGCGGATACGTCGGCTGAACGCCGGCTGAGTGACAAAGCGCCGCTCCGCCGCCTGGGAAAAGCTGCGGGTAGCCGCCAAGGCGCTGAAGTCTTCCAGCCATTTGCTCTCAAGGTTCATCACTTCCTCCCACGGGTACGCACCATTTTGGCACACACGCCCGTCATGATAGCTGGGTCACACCTACATTATGCCGTTTGTGCATAGGCCAGTGTTTAACAGCATTGGCCCAAAAACTCCCACAAGCCTAGCATTCGCAGCGTTCCGGCCAGTTCCGGGTCCATATCGAGATGATTTCCGTCATGTCCTCCGCTGCATCATTCCGCACAGAAAAAGACCTGCTTGGCGTACTTGAAGTACCTGCTCAAGCGTATTACGGCATCCAAACCCTGCGAGCGGTGAATAACTTCCGCCTCTCGGGCGTTCCGATTTCGCATTACCCGAAATTGGTGGTCGGCCTGGCAATGGTCAAGCAGGCAGCCGCTGACGCCAACCGCGAGTTGGGCCAGCTCAGCGAAGCCAAGCACGCTGCCATCAGCGAAGCCTGTGCCCGCCTGATCCGCGGCGATTTCCACGAAGAGTTCGTGGTGGACATGATTCAAGGCGGCGCTGGCACTTCAACCAACATGAATGCCAACGAAGTCATCGCCAACATCGCGTTGGAGGCCATGGGCCACAACAAGGGCGAGTACCAGTACCTGCACCCTAACAACGACGTGAACATGGCGCAGTCGACCAACGACGCCTACCCGACTGCGATCCGTTTGGGTCTGCTGCTGGGCCATGACGCGCTGCTCGCCAGCCTCGACAGCCTGATCCAGGCGTTCGCCGCCAAAGGCGTCGAGTTCAGCCACGTGCTGAAAATGGGCCGCACCCAATTGCAAGACGCCGTGCCGATGACCCTCGGCCAGGAATTCCGTGCCTTCGCCACCACCCTTGGTGAAGACTTGGCCCGCCTGAAAACCCTGGCTCCGGAGCTGTTGACCGAAGTTAACCTGGGCGGCACCGCCATCGGCACCGGCATCAACGCCGACCCGCGTTACCAGGCCCTGGCCGTACAGCGCCTGGCCCTGATCAGCGGCCAGCCGCTGGTACCGGCTGCCGACTTGATCGAAGCCACCTCCGACATGGGCGCCTTCGTGCTGTTCTCCGGCATGCTCAAGCGTACTGCGGTGAAGCTGTCGAAGATCTGCAACGACCTGCGCCTGTTGTCCAGCGGCCCACGCACCGGCATCAACGAGATCAACCTGCCGGCACGCCAGCCAGGCAGCTCGATCATGCCCGGCAAGGTCAACCCGGTGATCCCGGAAGCGGTCAACCAAGTCGCGTTCCAAGTTATCGGTAACGACCTGGCCCTGACCATGGCTGCCGAAGGCGGCCAACTGCAGCTGAACGTGATGGAGCCGCTGATCGCTTTCAAGATCTTCGACTCGATCCGCCTGCTGCAACGCGCCATGGACATGCTGCGCGAACACTGCATCGTCGGCATCACCGCCAACGAAGCGCGCTGCCGCGAACTGGTGGAGCACTCCATCGGTCTGGTGACTGCGCTGAACCCGTACATCGGCTATGAAAACGCCACCCGCATCGCCCGTATCGCCCTTGAAAGCGGCCGCGGCGTGCTGGAACTGGTGCGCGAAGAAGGCTTGCTCGACGACGCCATGCTCGACGACATCCTGCGCCCCGAAAACATGATTGCCCCACGTTTGGTCCCGCTGAAGGCCTAACGTTTGTTGCACTGCTCACCAGGATGAGGGACTAGACACCTCTCACCTTTTGAGGGCCTGAAGGCTCGTTCTTCAGGCCCTTTTTTTTGCCTCCAGGTTGTGAAATGACGCGCATAAAAACTCCAATATCGCCCTGCAAACCCTCCTTGCCTGCAACAGCTTGGCTGAAACCTTTAATCGCCCCGTGCAGACGGATCACGCTCGCCTAGGTATAGTGCCGCCCCTCTTCGCGTCTGCGGCCGTCGGTAACGAGGCCCGGATACAGCGCGAAACCGCATGAATAACAACACCCGCAAAAGGATTGGGTCGAAGCGTCGTGCACTGCCTGGTGCTGAGCGATGCGTCGAACCGTCCTGCGTTTGCCATTAGAAAAATCAGCGAGGAACACTCCATGCTCGAAGTCATCAACGACTTCCTCTCAGGGAAAGTACTGATCGTGCTCATTGTCGGGCTCGGCGGTTACTTCACGATCCGCTCGCGTTTCGTACAGTTGCGTCACTTTTTCCACATGTTCTCGGTGTTTAAAGACAGCCTGAAGAGCAGCGCCGGCCAACTCAGTTCGTTCCAGGCGCTGATGCTCAGCCTGGCCGGCCGCGTGGGTGCCGGTAATATCGCCGGTGTCGGCATTGCCGTGACCCTGGGTGGCCCGGGTGCCGTGTTCTGGATGTGGGTCACCGCGCTGGTGGGCATGTCTTCGAGCTTTATCGAATGCTCCCTCGGCCAGCTGTACAAGCGCACTGACGCTGAAGGCACTTACCGTGGCGGCCCGGCCTATTACATTCAGCACGGCCTGCACAAACGCTGGTTGGGCATGGTCATGGCGTTCCTGTTGCTGGTGACCTTCGGTTTCGCCTTCAACGGCCTGCAAGCCCACGCCGTGACGCACTCGCTGAACAACGCCTTCGGCCTCGACACCACCTACACCGGCCTCGCGCTGGCCGTATTGCTGGGCCTGGTGTTCATCGGTGGGATCAAGCGCATCGCCTCGATTGCCGACCTGCTGGTGCCGGTCAAGACCCTGGTCTACATCGCTGTGACCCTGTACGTGATCGTGCTGCAATTCGACCACGTGCCGGCCATGCTCGCGACCATCGTCAAGAGCGCGTTCGGCCTCGACCAAGCCTTCGGTGGCCTGGTAGGCAGCGCGATCATCATGGGCGTGAAGCGCGGCGTGTTCGCCAACGAAGCCGGTTTGGGCAGTGCGCCTAACGTGGCCGCAGTGGCTTCGGTAGAACACCCGATCGCCCAAGGCGTGGTGCAAGCGTTCAGCGTGTTCCTCGACACCTTCGTGATCTGCACCTGCACCGCGCTGCTGATCCTGCTCTCCGGTTTCTACACCCCAGGCTTTGAAGGCGACGGCATTGCCCTGACCCAGAACTCCCTGGCGGCCGTGGTCGGCGACTGGGGCCGGATGTTCATCTCGGTGGCCCTGGCGTTGTTCGTATTCACCTCGATCATGTACAACTACTACTTGGGCGAGAGCAACCTGCGCTTCCTGGTCGGCAACAACCGCAAGGTGTTGATGGGCTACCGCGCACTGGTGCTGGTGCTGATTTTCTGGGGTTCCATCGAGAACCTTGGCACCGTGTTCGCCTTCGCCGACATCACCATGACCATGCTCGCGTTCGTCAACCTGTTCGCCCTGGCGTTCCTGTTCAAGATCGCCATGCGCATCCTGAATGACTACGACAACCAGCGCGCAGCGGGCATCAAGACCCCGGTGTTCGACTCCAGCCAGTTCCCTGACCTGGACCTGGACCGCAAGGCCTGGCCTGCGAACCCGGCGAAGCCTGAGCCTGGCGCTCAAGCATCGGCCGAACTCAACGCTCAAGCGCAACGCTAAGCGTCGTAAGCCTAGATAGATGACACGCCGCCCGGCCTTGGGCATGCTCAGGGCCCGGCGGCGTTTTTCGTTCAGGAGATTGTTCAATGCAACCAGCTAACAACGTGATGGTGCTCTACACCGGTGGCACCATCGGCATGCAGGCCAGCGCCAACGGCCTGGCGCCTGCGTCGGGTTTTGAAGCGCGCATGCGCGAACAGCTTGCCAACCTGCCAGTGCCCACCTGGCGCTTTCGCGAAATGTCGCCACTGATTGACAGCGCCAACATGACCCCGGCCTATTGGCAGCGCCTGCGCGTCGCCGTGATCGAGGCCGTGGACGAGGGCTGCGACGCGGTGCTGATCCTGCACGGCACCGACACCCTGGCCTACAGCGCAGCGGCCATGAGCTTCCAATTGCTGGGCCTGCCGGCACCGGTGGTGTTCACCGGCTCCATGTTGCCCGCTGGCGTGCCCGACAGCGATGCCTGGGAAAACGTCAGCGGCGCCCTGCAAGCCTTGGGCGAAGGCCTGACACCGGGCGTGCACCTGTACTTCCACGGCGCGCTGATGGCGCCGACCCGCTGCGCAAAAATCCGCAGCTTCGGCCGCCATCCATTTGCCGCACTGCAACGCAACGGTGGCGCAGCCAAGGCCGATGCACTTCCAGCAGCTCTGGATTATCGCCAACCCAAGGCCCTGGCCAACGTCGGTGTATTGCCGCTGGTACCAGGCATCGCCGCCGAGCAACTGGATGCGTTGATCGACAGTGGCATCCAGGCGTTGGTCCTCGAATGTTTTGGCAGCGGCACAGGGCCCAGCGACAACCCGGCGTTTCTCGCCGGCCTGCAGCGCGCACGGGATAAAGGGATTGCAGTGGTGGCAATCACCCAATGCCATGAAGGCGGCGTGGAGCTGGATGTGTACGAAGCCGGCAGCCGTTTGCGCGGCGTTGGCGTACTGTCCGGCGGCGGCATGACCCGCGAAGCAGCCTTCGGCAAGCTCCATGCGTTGATCGGCGCAGGCCTTGCCACACACGAAATCCGCCGCTTGGTGGAGCTGGACCTGGGTACGGACTCGCACCCTAGATAAGTACCTCCCATCCCGTCTTGCCGCTTTCTAGCATGGAAACCCCGAGCGTAATTACCGGGTTGTTCCCATCAATCGGCAAGACAGGGATGCACCATGACCACTCCAAGCACCACCACGCAGGATGCAGAGTCCGAAGACATCACACAGAAGCTGATCACCCAGCTGTGTGTCGGTCCCTCGATAACGGAGGCTGCTGGCGAACTGCTGCGCGAAGCGTTAGACAAACAGTATCCAGACCTGCATATCAACCCGGATACCACTGTACTGGGTACGCCGGCCTGGGAGCTCGTCGACGACAAGATCATCTCTGCCCCCGCGCATTATCAAACCCTCAGCGCTGTGCTGGCCAGGCAAGCCGTGCGGCAAGTGCCGACGCTGTGCATCGAAGGCGAACATTTTCTCACCCGGCTCCCGCTGACCGAACCTGCAGTTAACTTGCCGGTACGCATTGTTGAAGTCGCCAACACGATCAACAGGTTGGCACCCGTCCTGTTCCAGGCGCTCAAGGAACAGCTGGTGGTTTTCTGGAACACCAGCAACGGCAGTGGCCCTCGCTGGCGAGAACTTGCCAATACACTGCGCAAAGCCTGGAATGTGCAACACGTGGACGAGTGGACCGACGCAGACTGTCAATTGGCTCGCAGTTTGTACCTCTCTCCCACACCGGCGAACCGAAAGCCCGACGATCCACTGCAGCTTCGCGCATGCATGATCGACGTTGACCTTATGAGCGGCACCAAAGTCACCCACACCCCACAGGTATTTATCGCCGTGCTGCTGGGGCAGTCCGCGGGGAAACCCGTCATCCTCTGCCACTCGCTCGATGGATACAAAAAATTCGCCACCTTGGATCAACTGGGCGAGTACCTGGCGACGCTGGTGTACCAGCCCGTACCCTATGAGCGCCTGCAGTGGCAACTGTACGAACCCACCGAGAATTTTTTCGAGCACTTGGCCTGCTCCCTGGTCGCATTGCAAATCGACGCTCTCACCACCACCTCCCCTGGCACGTCGGCCACGCCGAGCACACACCCACTGGGCGCACTGGCGGGGACGCCTGGACAGGTAACTCCCAAGGGGCCGGATCTTGCGTGGTATCAGCAATCACTGCCGGACTGGCTCGCCCAGGCCTCCACGTCGGACCAGGCGTTTTATTCACGGCATCTCAAGGACCTGGCCGCGCTGAACAGCCTGAATGCGGGAAAAACCTACCAGGACGACATCCCCTCTATCCAACGGTACGCTCAGGACAGGCTCAAGGCTCAGATCATCAAGGAACATCCCGACGCTGCGAACCTGCCCCTGGACACCCTGACCATCGAGATCAAAAGCCTGATTGTCTGGGGCTTGTTCACAGTCCCGGGGCAGTTCGAAACCACCACCTTCAGCCTGGCCGATCTGGCCCTGCAAAACCTGATCGCGTTGCCCGTCGGTAACCAAAGCCTGCGCATGCACACGCGCAAAGCCCTGCCTGTGTGGCTGACCGTCGACTACGTGAAAACGCTCATTGCCCAAGTCGATATCGGCACCGCCTACCCCGCACTGATACACCGCAAATTGATAGACGACGCTGCCGAATCGGCGCGGCGTAAAATCTTGTACACCCAACACCTGCGCATCCAACTGCCGCTGCTGGCTTTGCAATACAAAATCCGCCAAGAAGCCGGGATCGACGAGCGTGGCTATCGCTATGTGGCCGCCGTCATGCGAGCTGACGCCAGCGACCGTTATGTCGACGGGCAAGCCATCGTCATCAGGTATCTGGCCTTTGTGCCCAAACGTCGGCAGCCCAGTGTCCAGGACGTGGTGAGCAACATGTACGTCATCGGCCCACAAAATGCCGAAGCCGGTCCCTGCCTGCTGTATCGCCCGCTGTTCGATCCGGTGCTGATTCAATATCCGTCACAGGCAAACCTGCTGTACGCCATCGCACAGTCTCGGGATCTACGAAACTCGGTGCTCGCCTGGCTGCCGGACTCGGTGCGCTCTGATTACACCAACTACGTATTTCCCGGCGACCTGCCGTCACCTTGGGCCGTGGCCGATCTTCTGGTAGAACCTGACAAGCTCTGGACCTTCACCGGCCCCATGAGCCTTGGCCAACAAGCCCTCAACGACGATCCGTTCACCACGTTGTTTGATGCCAACGCCCAGGCACTGGTCGAGCTGGCGGACCGCCAATCGGTCTCCAATGCCGAAAACCGCTGGGCCACGCTCAAACAGGCCGGCTGGCTGATCTTCAATTCAGCCTTGCCGTTTTTGGGCCGTATCGCCGGCACCGGGGCCTGGATCTGGCAGATCGTCGATCAAGTGCAAACGCTGGTCGACGCACATGAACACGACGAACAGCAAGCGCAATGGTCGGCGCTTACCGATGTATTGCTCAACCTGGGCATGGCCATCACCTTACATGTCGCCACCCGTGCCCATCCTGGCGCGGCCTCTACTAAGGTTGAGCCACAAACACCTCATCTCCCCGCTGAAAAGCCGGTTACCGTAGAGCAATTACCTACGCGCACCACAGAACAGGCGCCTTCTGGTCACGAACTCGCACTGAACAACAGTGGCGCGCTCACTCGTACCGCCAGCAGCCTGGCGACCTTGCTGGACAGTTTCAACACTGACAGACCCACTGACCTGCCCGCAGTCATCACCGCAGAAGGCAGTGCATACCGACATCTTTATCTGCTGGAAAACCACTACTACGCCCCAGTGGGCACACGCTGGTTTGAAGTGACGCTGGACGGCGACGATACCGTCGTTATCGTCGACCCCAAGCAGCCCAATCGGACGGGACCACCGCTGATTAACAGTGCCAAGGGCGAGTGGTTCATCGACACCCGGTTACGCCTGCGCGGTGGCGGGCGTAAAAGCACACAGAAAAGCGCCTTGGAGGAGGCAAAGGCCAAGGCCATTGAGCTACGCACAAAATTGGCAGCATTCGAAACCACCAAAAAAGTTGCACAGCGCGACCTGCAACAGGCTTTCGATGCCATGACCGAAGGCCCCAGCACTTCGGCCCAGGCCCAGGCCAAACGCCAGGCCTACCTGGGTAAACTCGACAGTCAACGTTCGGACTACGAAGAGGCACGACAACAGCTGATGACCTTGCATGTCTTTACCCCGGTCGCTGACTTTCAGAAAACAGCGCTGGGTTATGTAAAGGCGCAAATGGAGCTCAACGAGGCGGGCCTCAGAGAGCTGCAAACCACGTTCACTCCGCAACTCAATACCGTCTTGGACCAGCTCGAAACCCCGTCAGCATCAAGCCAGGCAAGCCGCGTAGCGGACGCGCGATTAGTCACTGACATGAGTGACGACATCATCATGCGCCTGGATTACGCAAAATCGCGCTTCGCTGAGCTACGGCCCCTGGCACGCCAAGGCTTGCACATGATTCAGAGCAGCAAAAGCCGGCTGCCCACCTACACCAGCGACGACCTTCGAGCCTTGAAAGTGACGCTGGCGCGAAATTTATGCCTGCAACCGCACTCCATCACTACTGAACCTGCGGCCTGGACCCTGATCGGCGACATTGTCGATGGTGCAGACCTTGCCGTGCAGACCCTGCGTGACGCCCTGCAAGAACGTAGCGAAGTACGTTTGGACGAGCGTATTGAAACGTTGAGCAGCCTGGTCGAGCAATTCCAATTCATTGATGAGCGCCTGCAGGATTTTCCTGAGGACTATTCCGAACAAACCCTGACCGCGCCTGTTGGAAACCTGCGTGAAATGCTCCGCAGCTTCGCTGATAGGGCCACCGCCGAACTTGCGCCTCTGCACGTTCAGCAGGAGCACCGGCGCATCCGCCCCACACCGCCGCCTACACCGCCAAGAGCAGTGAAACAGTTCATTCACACACGCTTCAACGGTGTGTTGATAGGCGAGCCGCGCTTGACCGCAGTGGGTCTGGAGACCGAATTTGTCGATATCAAGTCTCCGCTGACCCATAAGACCCTGGCCACCTTTCATGAGAAAACCCCAGGAGTGTGGGTCGAGCACATTGAGGGCCACACCACGCCCGCACCCGCCGCACCTACCATTGAAACCAGTCTGGCCAACGGCCAAGCGTTATTGGACCAACTGCCTACGTTTCAGGCGCGTGCCGATGAGCAAATAAACAAACCCTCGCGCACACCCATCGGCATCGAACACATGTTTCATCAACATGCCCAAGTGCTTGAGAAGGCCGATCAGGCCATCGAAGATGCGCTGACCCAAGCCAATGTCACGGAAAGCCACCAGCCGTCGGCAGCCAGGCTGCGCAAACAACTCGACACCGCAGCTCAAGCGCTTTACGAGCAAGCCAAACAGCAGGTGCAGAAGATGATCATGCAACAGGCGCCCACCCTGTCAGGTGTTGAATGGCTCAAGAACAACAACGTCATCACTATCAAAAAAACCGTAAAGCGGCACCGTCTCAAAAGTGCCAAGAAAGATTATTTGGATGAGTACACCCTCACCGATGAGACCACCGGCACAACCCTCTGGTATGCGCATTTCCATTACTCAAGCACCGACGCACCGGCCGATAGATTTTTATCCGCCCGCTTGAAAACCCCACAAGAGCAAGCACAGGGCACGGCGGCTGATGATGTTCAAGGGCTCAACGCACAGCAACGAGTCGCGTTCTACCGCAGTACCATTAACCTGACACAAGCCAAGCGCTTGTTTTTCCGCCTTAAGCCCGAATAACAGGCGCCTGCGGTAACGGCATATAACTTGCTCCAGCCAGGTAAACCCGGGCTGGAGCCAGCATGCTGCATTCACACCTGACTACCCTCAATGCCGTCTCGCGGGTGTTGGACACCTTCAAGGCCGAAGGCGTGGCCTTCGAAGCGTTGCTGGCCGGCAGCGGCATCTGCAGCGCCGACCTGCAGCGCGCCGACACACGTATCACCACCCACCAAGAGATGCGCGTGTGTGCCAACGCAGTGGCCTTGCGCCGGGACGTTGGCCTGGAACTGGGGCGACGCATGCATGTGTCGTCCTATGGCATGCTCGGTTACGCCCTGCTCACCAGTGCCACCTTCGGTGACGCTTTGCGCCTCGCGCTGCGCTACCCGGCGCTACTGGGAACACTGTTTGAATTGAGCCTGGAGCAAGACGGCCAACGCATCTGGTTCACCGCCAGCGATTACCGCGAGGCCCCCGCGCTGGCTGCGTTCAATGTCGAGCAGTGCCTGGTCTCGCTGAAAGTCATTTGTGACGACCTGCTCGGCCAGCCTCTACCGCTGCTGCGCGCGCGTTTTGAATACTCAAGCCCCGACTATCAGGGGCGTTATGCAGAGTACTTCGACTGCCCGCTGGAATTTTCAGCCCACGCCAATGGGTTCGCTTTCGATCGGCGCTGGCTCGACCACCCGCTGCCGTTGGCGGATGCCATCACCCACCGGGCAATCGCCGAACGCTGCCGCAAACAGAACACCGAGTTCACCGGGCGCCAGGCGTGGCTGGAACGGGTTCGCCAATTGCTCAGCGCACAGCTGCACGCCGCGCCAGGTGTTGATGGGCTGGCCGAGCAGATGAACTGCTCACCGCGCACCTTGCGCCGACACCTGCATGAGTTGGGTTGCAGCTATCAGGGGCTGCTGGACGACCTGCGCTTTGAACGCGCCAAACAGTTGCTGGGCGCCGATGAACTGCCGATCTATCGAATTTCCGAGCTGTTGGGCTTCAGTGAAACCGCCAGTTTCAGGCATGCCTTTGTGCGCTGGAGCGGCGTGGCGCCGAGCCAATTTCGACCATGATGCCCCATTGAGGGGCGAATTTCGGACAGACAATTTGGCCATATTCATCCCCTTTTGGCCGCTCCTGCCATTCTCATAAACCGCATCCGCCGCAAGACTGCATCCACTGATACAGCCTGCGGAGAACAACAAATGCTGACGATCTACTCGGACGATCACCACCTGCATCACGGCCGTTGCGAATTGATGGACGGGCAACTGATGCCCTGCTTCGAAATGCCCTCGCGCGCCGACCATGTGCTGCAACGGGTCAAGGACCGCGACCTGGGCCCGGTGCAGGCGCCGCAGGACTTTGGCCTGGCGCCGCTGCACCGCATTCATAGCCGCGACTACCTCGACTTTTTCAAAGGTGCCTGGCAGCGCTGGACCCAATTCGGTAAGGACGGCGACCTGTTGCCCTACACCTGGCCCGCCCGCACCTTGCGCCGGGTAATCCCCACCAGCCTGCACGGCCAGCTGGGTTATTACAGCTTTGATGGCGGCGCGCCGATTACCGCCGGCACTTGGCAAGCGGCGTATAGCGCGGCGCAAGTGGCGCTCACGGCACAGCAGGCCATCGCGCAAGGTGCCAACGCCGCCTTTGCCCTGTGTCGCCCGCCTGGGCATCACGCCGCCAGCGATTTGATGGGCGGTTATTGCTACCTCAACAACGCGGCGATTGCCGCCCAGGCGTTTCTCGACCAAGGCTATAAAAAAGTCGCGATCCTCGATGTGGATTACCACCACGGTAACGGCACCCAGTCGATTTTTTATGCCCGCAGCGACGTGCTCTTCACCTCGATCCACGGCCACCCGGAGGCGGAGTTCCCGTTCTTCCTGGGCTACGCCGATGAGCTGGGTGAAGGCGCAGGCGTTGGTTTCAACTTCAACTATCCGCTGGCCGCAGGTTCCGGCTGGGAGCGCTGGAGCGCAGCCCTAGAGCAAGCCTGCCGGGAGATCGAGCGCTACGGCGCCGATGTCATCGTGGTGTCCTTGGGTGTGGACACGTTCAAGGACGACCCCATTTCACAGTTCAAACTCGACAGCCCCGACTACCTGGCGATGGGTGCGCGCATCGCCCAACTGGGCAAGCCGACGCTGTTTGTGATGGAAGGTGGCTACGCCGTGGAAGAAATCGGCATCAACGCCGTCAACGTGCTCGAAGGTTTTGAGGAGTCCGCCCAATGAACATGCTCAAGTCGCTCGTCCTCTGTGCTGCGGTTATCGGCGGCGCGGCCCACGCCGAAGAGAAACCCCTGAAGGTCTACAACTGGTTCGATTACATCACGCCCAAGGCGCTTGAAGACTTCAAGGCACAGAACCCCAAGATCAAGCTGGTGTACGACATCTTCGACACTAACGAAGCCCTGGAAGCCAAGCTGCTCACCGGCAACTCCGGCTATGACGTGGTGGTGCCCTCCAATGTGTTCCTGGCCAAACAGATCGAAGCTGGCGTGTTCCAGCCATTGGATCGCAGCCAGTTGCCGAACTGGAACCACCTCGACCCCAAGCTGATGAAGCTGATCGAGGCTAACGACCCCGGCAATAAATTTGCCGTGCCCTACATGTACGGCACCATCCTCATCGGCTTCAACCCGGCCAAAGTCAAAGCAGCGCTGGGCGATAACGCGCCGGTAAACAGTTGGGACCTGATCTTCAAGGAAGAGAACATCAGCAAGCTCAAGCAATGCGGTGTGGCGTTGCTGGATTCACCTTCGGAGATCCTGCCCCTGGCCTTGCAGCACCTGGGCCTGGACCCCAACAGCAGCAACCCCAAGGATTACGTCAAGGCCGAAGCGCTGCTGATGAAGATCCGCCCGTACATCACCTACTTCCACTCGTCCAAATACATGGCCGATATCGCCAACGGCGACATCTGCGTGGCTGTTGGTTATTCGGGCAGTTTTTCCCAGGCCGCCAACCGCGCCAAAGAGGCCAAAAATGGCGTGACCGTGGACATGCGCCTGCCCAAAGAAGGCGCGCCGATCTGGTTCGACATGCTCGCCATTCCCAAGGGCGCGCAAAACCCGCAGGACGCCTACACCTTTATCAACTACCTGCTGCAACCGCAGGTGATCGCACCGGTCAGCGACTTTGTCGGCTACCCCAACCCGAACAAGGACGCCACCGAACTGGTCGACCCGGCGATCCGCAATAACCCCAACCTGTACCCGACCGAAGCCGCCATGAACACGCTCTACACCCTCAAGCCACTGGGGCGTGACGCGGAACGAGCCCGGACGCGGGCCTGGACCAAGATCAAGTCAGGGACCTGAACCGATAGGCGAACGGCGGGTGCCCCATGCCTGCCGTAAGCGCGTCAGCGCCAGGGCGATGTCCGCCTCAGGCACCGCGGCGAAGCCCAGCACCAGCCCGGCACGCTGATCGGCGGGCGTGGTGGATTGGGGTAGCCAATAGCTGCTCAAACCGTTGACCTCGACGTCCGCCGCATGCGCCTGGGCCAGCAATTGCTGCTCGCGCGCCAAGCTGTCCACGCGCACCGTCAAGTGCAGCCCGGCGGCGACACTGGGCAGTTCGCCGACACCTGGCAAGCCACTGGGCCAACCGGCGAGCAAGGCGTTGCGTCGGCTCAATGCGGCACGCCGCATCCGGCGAATGTGCCGCTGGAAATGCCCGGCCGCCATGAACTCCGCCATCACCGCCTGGGTACTGACTTCGGAATGGCGCATGTCCACGGCGCGCCGGCGGGTAAAGGCGTCCACCAATCCTTGCGGCAGTACCAGGTAACCCAGACGCAAGGCGGGGAACGCCACCTTGCCGAAGGTGCCGACGTACAGCACTCGCCCACTGCGATCCAGCGCCGCCAAAGGTGACAGAGGCGCGCCGCTGTAGCGGTATTCGCCGTCGTAGTCGTCCTCGATGATCCAGCCGCCTGCACGCTCGGCCCAGGCCAGCAATTCCAAACGTCGCGCCAGGCTCATTACCACGCCCAATGGGTATTGATGGGACGGCGTGACATACGCCACACGACAATCCTTGAGCGTGTTTAGCACCTGGCAGTCGATGCCCTCGCCATCCACCGGCACACCCTGCAATCGCCCGCCGGCCAAAGCGAACGCGTGGCCTGCCGCACGATAGCCCGGATTCTCCACCGCCACCCCATCGCCGGGCTCTACCAGCAACTGTGCACAAAGGCTAATTGCCTGTTGCGCGCCGCAGGTGATCACAATTTGCTCAGCGGTGCACTGCATGCCTCGCGAGCTGCGCAGGTAAGCGGCGATCAAACCGCGCAGACGGCCGTCACCTGCCGGGTCACCGTAGCAGAGCTGTTGCAAGTCAGGCTTGCGCCAGAATGCCCCATTCAGCTTGGCCCATACCTCAAACGGAAACAGATCAAAGGCCGGCACACCCACACGAAACGCCCGAGGCGGCCCCGAGGGAGGCAGGGACAGGTGGTTATTTTTTACCCGCGTCAAACCCGCGCTGTGGATAACTTCACTGTCCAGATCTTCCGGCAAATCCGCCCACTTTGTGGATAAGGTTGGGGATAAGCCTGTTGAAAACCCTGTGGATAGTTTTGTGGATAGTTTTTTTGCCGTGGGCAGTTGGGCTACATAAGTACCATCGCCGACCCGGCTCTCAATAAACCCTTCCGCATACAGCTGATCGTAGGCGCGCACCACACTGTTTCGCGAGATCGACAGCGCCGCCGCCAAGTCACGTGTGGCGGGCAAGCGTGTGCCGCTGACCAGCCGCCCATCCAGCACCCGCTGGCGCAAGGCGTCATACAGCTGGCGCGTCAGCCCCTGGCGGCGATCCAGCTCGATACCTGCGGGGTTGAATGACAGTGGCGGCGAGATCGACGGCATATTGGACCTATGAAATTGGCGCTAGATGGCTCTTACAACGAACCATTAGCCTGCCTAGGATGCAGGCATTCGCCAAGGAATATTTCCATGTACAGACCCCGCGCTTTTGCTCTCGACGATTTGCCCGAACTGCACCAGCTGATCCAGCACGCGCGCTTGGCGCAGTTGGTGACCTTTGGTGAGCAAGGCCTGCAAGCCAGCCACTTGCCGCTGCTGCTGAACCCTGATGAAGGCCCGAACGGTACGCTTTACGGGCACCTGGCCAAAGCCAACCCGCAGTGGCGTGACCTGCAAAACGGCAGCGAAGCCCTGGTCATTTTTGCCGGCGCCGATGCCTATATCAGCCCGGCGTTCTACCCGGCCAAGGCCGAGCACGGCAAAGTGGTGCCGACCTGGAATTACATCGCGGTGCATGCGTACGGCAAGGCAGAAGTATTTACCGACGCCGAGCGTTTACTCGCCTTGGTCACGGCACTCACCGATCGCCACGAAGGCGGCCGCGCCCAGCCGTGGAAAGTCAGCGACGCCCCGGCCGACTACATTGACGGCATGCTCAAGGCCATCGTCGGTTTCGCCCTGCCCATCGAGCGCCTGATCGGCAAGCGCAAACTCAGCCAGAACCGCAGCCAAGCCGATATCAACGGCGTGCGCGAGGGCCTGGCTGCCAGCATCGATGTGCGCGACCAGACCCTCGCGCGCTTTATTCCCCAAGGAGCTTCAGAATGAGCCAGATCGACATCCGCCAGGTCACTGCCGCCGACCACGCCGCGTGGCTGCCGCTGTGGCAGGCGTACTTGACGTTCTACAACACCGAACTGCCCGACGCCGTTAGCCAAAGCACCTGGCAACGCTTGATCGATGCCAACGAGCCGACCCACTCGGCCCTGGCCTGGCAGGACGGCAAGGCGGTGGGCATGGTCAACTTCATCTACCACCGCTCCAACTGGAGCATCGAGAATTCCTGCTACCTGCAGGACCTGCTGGTGGACCCGGCCCAACGCGGCACCGGCGTGGGCCGCAAGCTGATCGAATTCGTCTACGCCACCGCCAAGGCCGATGGTTGCTGCAAGGTCCACTGGTTGACCCACGAGACCAATGCCACGGCGATCCAACTCTACGAACGCATTGCCGAACGTCCTGGCTTTATCCAATTTCGCAAAGGTCTTTAAGGAGCGCAGCATGCCTATCTCACCCGCCGACTGGAAAGGCGTCCCAGCGCCCACCGTTGAACTGCTCGAAGGGCGTTTTATCCGCCTGGAAAAACTCGACCCCGCGCGCCATGGCGACGGCCTGTGGCAAGCCCTCGAAGGCCCCGGCGCCGACCCGAAGCTCTGGGACTATTTGCCCTACGGCCCGTTTGCCGAACGCACCGCGTTCGATGCCTGGCTCAACAACCATGCCCAGCACAGCGAACCGTATTTCTTCAGCGTGATCGACCGCCAAAGCGGCGACGTGCAGGGCATCCTCAGCCTGATGTCCATCGTCCCGGCCCAGGGCCGCATCGAAATCGGCCACGTCACCTTCGGCGCACCGATGCAGCGCTCGCCGAAAAGCACCGAGGCGGTCTACCTGCTGGCCAAGTACGCGTTCGAGCAGGGCTACCGTCGCCTGGAATGGAAGTGCAACAACGGCAATGCCCGCTCCAAATACGCGGCGGAGCGCTTGGGCTTCAGTTTTGAAGGCGTGTTCCGCCAGCACATGGTGGTCAAAGGGCAGAACCGCGATACCGCGTGGTATTCGATCCTGGATTCGGAATGGCCGACGGTTGGGGCAGGGTTTGAGGAGTGGTTGTCGCAGGCGAACCAGAGTGGTTCCGGCCAACTGAAAACACTGGCCGAGTGCCGAGCCTGACGTTGCAAAACACTCTAGATTAATGTGGGAGCCGGGCTTGCCCGCGATGGCGGCCGGTCAGCACTGCAGATGCTGGCTGACACACCGCCATCGCGGGCAAGCCCGACTCCCACATTAGATTTCAGCGATTCCAAGCTTTGGGCTCAGCCGCCTTTACCCACCTTCCAGCCCAACGCCTTCAAGGCATCACACCCATCCTGCAACAACAGATGCGCTGCCGAAGCGACATGTTGCAGGTCAGCGCCTTCGGCCAACTCGGTACTTAAACAGGTGATGCTATTGAGCAGATCGCGGGCCGCCTGAATGCGCTGAGTGGTGGTTTCAAACAACTCACAGGCTTCGACGTCGTCATTGATGAAGAAAACGGGATTGCAGCTGATATTGCTGTCTAGCGGGGTGTAGGTAGGCATGGCTCTATCTCATTTATTTAAATGAAAACGACCACCCATTGCGGCTAAACAAATTAGGTGGCAGCTGTACGAGGGTTAGCCGACCGGGAAAAATGAAAAACCCGGCACACCCGAAGGTGTCCCGCGCACAGCCGCCATAGACAAAACTGCCAGGCAACAAAAAGCGCCACGTCTGAACGGGCGCTTGTGCATCATTTTTTCCCGACCGGCTAAAGTCGGTCACCGATAATTCGGCGACGACTGAACTATAGGTGAGCCATGAAGGGATACAAACGCCCAAGGAGACGATAAACGCAGATAACTCCTTTTCCTACAAACTTCTGCGAACCTTCATCACACCCATCTTCCATCCAAAGGGGCGGAACACGGCATTCAGCGACTTCAACGTCTGATTTCCCTCGCCCTGTTCGATATGCACCAAAGTACGCACCGAGATTTTGCACATTCGCGCAAACTTAATTTGATTCAATGCCGTCACCTCGACACGTAGACGGCGAACTGCTTCACCGATCTCTATAGTTCCTTCAGAAAGTCCCTCCAGAGTGCTATCCATCAACAGCATTCGCTCATCAATACTCATCGTCATAAGGCAGCAACTTTCTCGTATCAATGGAGGCTGACGGAAAAACTGCAATGTAATGCAGTTGCGAGATCAAACAAGCACGGATATCTGCATTATATTGCAGATTACCCCCTGTCATCTCCCCGACACACTCCTGCAATCCCCCTCCGCTATACAGGTCGACTCGTTTCCATAACAAGGTCGTCTGCCATGCCACCGTCGCCCCACCGCCTCGCACTCGCCATCACTTTATTGGCCAGCGGTCTCGCTGAGGCGGCGCCCACGCCGACCAAAACCTTGCAGATCGACACACCGACCACCACGGCGCAAACCCTGACCGGCAGTGATTCGTTGACGACCTCGGGGCCGGGCAGCATTACCACGCCCGGCGTGGCCGTCACGCTCAAGGATGGCACCAGCGGCGCGGGCGTGGTGATCACCAACGCGGGCAAGCTGGTCTCCTCCGGCGGGCGTGGTATCGACAGTTCGGGGACGATCACCGGGGCGCGCAACTACAGCCTCTATAACCTCGCGGGTGGCGTGATTCAGGGCGCCAACGACGCGCTGCGCATCAACAGCAACTTTGCCAGCGGCAGATTGTTGATCGACAACAGCGGCACCATTCGCTCGGCCACCGGCCAAGGGCTGGACCTGGATGCGATCCGCAGCGCCAACGTCACGACCACTATCATCAACCGCGCAGGCGGGTTGATTCGTGGCGATGCCAGTGACGGCATGAAGACCGGCGCCAACGCCAGCATCACCAACGATGGCGAGATTTCGACCGGCGATACGTTCTCGCGCGACGACAAATTCGACGGCGTCGATGTCGACTCTGCCACCGGCGTGACGGTGACCAACTATGGCCTGATTTCCGGTGGCCGCCACGGCATCACCACCGACCTGGGCGCGACGCTGACCAACTACGGCACGGTGATCGGCCGCAACGGTTCGGGCTTTGGCTCTGATGGCGACGGCACGGTGATCAACCACGGCACCATCACCGGCGCCTACTCCGGGCTGCAACCGGACGGCGACGGCGATGGCGTGGACATCGACAAAATCGCGCATGTCGAAAACTACGGAATCATCCAAGGCATCGGCGCCGGTGGCGTCGACAAAAACGGCTTTGCCAACGGCAGTGAAGGCATCGCCCTGGGCGGCGGCTATGTGTACAACGCCGGCGGCGCGTTGGTCAGCGGCGCCAATAACGCGATTCTGGTGGACGACGGCAGCGACGGCCCGGGCCTTGCCGCCACCACGCTGGAAAACCACGGCACCATCCAAGGCCTGAACGGCTTTGGCGTGAAGTTCGTCGGCAACTTCGCCGACACCGTGATCAACGGCGGCACCATCAGCGGCAGCAACGGCCTGGCCCTGGATCTGGGCGGCGGCGATGACACGTTGGTGTTGCTCGGCGGCAGCCGCTTTGTCGGGCTGGTGGACGGCGGCGCCGGCTATGACCGACTGAGCATGGATGACGCCGCCGGCGGCAGTTTCGGTGACAGCCGCAACTTCGAATGGCTGGACGTGAAACAAGGCACTTGGACCCTCACCGGCAGCGGCGATTTCAGCGATGGCGGCGAGATTTTCAGTGGCGCCAAGCTGATCAACCAAGGCGGCATTGCCGGTCACGTGACGGTCGATGCCGGCGGTATTTATGCCGGTGGCGGCACGGTGGGCAGCCTGGTGGTCAATGGCACGCTGCAGACCAACACGGCGCTGGGCACCGCGACCATCACCCGCGACCTGACCTTGGGCAGCGGTGCGACCCTGGCCTATGGTGTGAACGCCGACGGCAGCAGCGCACCGATCAAGGTCGGCGGCACGGCCAACCTCAATGGCGCGACCTTGGCGGTCAACCCCGGTGAGGGCACATACCCCTGGCAAAGCCACTACACCGTGCTGCAAGCCGCCAGCATCAACGGCACCTTTGGCAAGGTCACCAGCGACTATGCCTTCTTGACCCCGAGCCTGGATTACAGCCCCACCCAAGTCGGCCTGACGTACGCCCGTAATGACATCGCTTTCAGCCAGTTCGCCAGCACCAGTAACGGTGCCAGCGCGGCCAACAGCCTGGCGGGGCTGGGCAAGAACAACCCGCTGTACAACGCCCTGCTCAATACCACCACGGCCACCGCAGGCTCAGCCATCGAGCAACTGGCCGGCAGCAGCACCGCCAACCTCACCAGCGCCACCCTCGGTGCCAGTGCCCAAGTGGGCAGCAGCATGCTGGCGGCGATGCACCAGCTAGGCGGCGGCGCAGGCTTGCTGGTCGGGCTTGAGCAAAAAGACACACCCGTGCTCGCCGCCACTGGTGTACCCGCGCAAGCACGCAACCTCAACGACCCGAACGCCCGTGGCCGTCTGTGGCTGCAAGGCATCGGCAGCTACGGCAAACTCGACGGCGACCACGGCAGCAATGGCCTGACCCAACGTACCAAAGGTACTGTGCTCGGCGCCGACTGGGCGCTCGACAGCGACTGGCGCGTGGGCGTGCTGGGTGGCTATTCGAAAACCGACCTGAACACCACCGGTGTCGATGGCAGTGTCGACAGCTGGCACGCCGGCGTCTACGCCCTGCGCCAAAACGGGCCGCTGGCCTTGCGCCTGGGCGCGGCCTACAGCGGGCACCAGGGCGACAGCAAGCGCACGGTGGCCTTCAACGGTTTCAGCGACCGCCCCACAGGCGACTATGACGCCAACAGCCAGCAAGCCTTCGCCGAACTGGGTTACGCCATGGGCAGTGGCCGCCTGAGTGCCGAGCCGTTTGCCAACCTCGGCTACCAGCGCTACCAGCGTGACAGCTACAACGAAAAAGGCGGCGCCGCCGCGCTGCATGTCGACGGCCAGACCCAGGATAATTTCAGCAGCACGTTCGGTGTGCGCCTGGCGCACCTGAGCCAGCTGGACAACGGCATCAGCCTCACGCCACGCGTGAGCGCCGGCTGGAAGCACACCTACGGTGATGTCGACAGCAACACGCGCCAGGCTTTCCTGGCTGGCGGCACGGCGTTCAACGTCGAAGGCAGCGCCCTGGACCGCAACAGCCTGCTGCTCGAAGCCGGGCTGGACGTCGGCTTGTCGGCCCGCCACAGCCTGGGCCTTGGCTACACCGGCGAACAGGGCAGCAACAGCCGCAACCATGCGCTGACAGGCCAATGGCTGATGCGTTTTTAATCGCGCCGTACTAGAGACAACTCCCGCAAAACAGGGGTCGATGACCTGACAGTTATCACCTCGCCATCTCGCTAAATTCCCGGCCTCACTCATCAGAGGTTGGGATTACATGCCCTTTACACATCACAGACTTGCCCTTGTCCTGGCCCTTGCGCTCAGCGCCACCAGCCTTCCCTACGCACAGGCGCGAGGCGATATCGAGTACGCGCCGTACACATCTCACCCCTACGACGCGATTGACGACAACTGGCTGCAAAAGCCCCCACAGCAAGCAGCACCGGTCAAAGGGGACCTTACCGGCCAGGCCACCTCGTACAATGGCCTGCAAATCGCGAAGGTTCTGGAACCTGCGTTGATGGGCTTGCTGGAGCCTGATGATTTGGACTCGCAAGACCTCAAGGACTTAGAGACACTCACGGACACGTTGAGCAAACACCCCGGTGGGATCGGCGCCATCCTCGAACAGTTAGCCGGCAGCCAGAATGCCAACTTGGCTGCCGCCACCCAAAACGCCACGCAGCAGCTCGGTACCCAACTGCTCTCAACCCTGCGCACCCTGCCCACTGACGACAACGGACATTTCTGGGCGCAAGGCCTTGGCAACGACGCCAGCCTCGACAAACAACGCGGCAGCGCCGGTCTGAAATATGGCACCCAAGGTTTGTTGCTGGGCGCCGACTGGGCGCTGGATCACGCCTGGCGCGTAGGTGTGATGGGCGCAAAATCCACCAGCCACTTTGACGCAAAACGCTTTTCCGCCGACCTGGACAGCTGGCACCTGGGTGGATACGCCGTGCGTCAGGATGGGCCGTTGGCCCTGCGCCTGGGTGCGGTCTACAGCGACCATACCGGGCAGAACAAGCGCAACGTCACCCTGTTTGAATACAAGGAGCAGCTCAAGGGCAACTACAACGCCCAAAGCCAAACCGTGTTCTCCGAGCTGGGCTATCTACTGGGCAGTGAAGACTTGTACATGGAGCCCTTCGCAGGCCTTGGGTTTCAGCGCTATCACCGCGACAGCTTCAAGGAAACAGGTGGCCTGGCCGCGCTGAACGTTGGCTCACAAACTCAGAAAAACCTGAGCAGCACCTTCGGCCTGCGCCTGGCCACGGTGTACCACTTCGACAACCGGATGAGCCTCACACCACACTTGAGTACGAGCTGGAAACACCTCTACGGCGAAGTCGAAAGCCAAGTACGCCAATCCTCTCGCGCTGCGCCGCTCATTGACGCGTTCACCATCACAGGTACGTCTCTGGACCGTAACAGCCTGGACCTGCAAACCGGCCTGGACCTTGCCTTGTCGACACAACATAGCGTCGGTCTAACCTACAGCGCCCAAGCCGGTACCAACAGCCGCAGCCAAGGCCTGATGGGGCAGTGGAAAATGAGTTTTTAAACCCGCCGGGCAGTCAAGACAGACGTGCTTTGTTGTGGGAGCCGGCTTGCCTGCGATGCAGGCACCTCGCAGTATCAGGCACTGCGTCGAGGCCATCGCAGGCAAGCCACAGTTAACCGAGCACGCCCTCAATACGCAGGCGAAAAAAAAGGGGGGCACCTGCCCCCCCGAGGATTAAACGTTAGCCTCGAAGACTGTTAATCAGCCTTCGATTTCAATCAGTATTTCGCCAGGGTTTACCCGGTCGCCCTTGGCCACATGAACGGCGCTGACCTTGCCGGCAATCGCAGCCTGCACTTCGGTTTCCATCTTCATGGCTTCGGTAATCAACACGGCCTGGCCGGCTTTCACCACGTCGCCCTCCTTGACCAGCACGTCGACGATGTTGCCCGGCATCGCCGTGCTGACATGGCCGGGCTCGGTGGCGTGCTTGCGCTTGCTGCCGCCACTGCTGACAAACTCGTTGAGCGGTTCGAACACCACTTCTTCCGGCATGCCATCGATGGACAGGTAGAAGTGGCGCTTACCTTCGGCCTTGACGCCGACACCGGTGATATCGACGCGGTAGCTTTCGCCGTGTACGTCGATAACGAACTCAGTCGGTACACCTTCGCCACCGGCACGGGCCACGCCGCCGGCTTCCGGAATCGGCAGCAGCACTTCGGGCGTCAGGGTGCCGGCGTCACGTTCTTCGAGGAACTTGCGGCCGATGTCCGGGAACATTGCGTAGGTCAGCACGTCTTCTTCGGACTTGGCCAACGCACCGATTTCGCCGCGCAGCTTGGTCATTTCCGGCTTGAGCAAGTCGGCTGGACGCACGTCGATCACTTCTTCGCTGCCGATGGCCTGGCGACGCAGTTTTTCGTTCACAGTGCCCGGCGCCTTGCCGTAGCCGCCTTGCAGGTAGAGCTTCACTTCGTTGGTGATGGTCTTGTAGCGCTCGCCGGCCAGCACGTTGAAGAACGCCTGGGTGCCGACAATCTGCGAGGTCGGCGTCACCAGCGGCGGGAAGCCGAGGTCTTCCCGTACCCGTGGGATTTCGGCCAGCACTTCGCTCATGCGGTTCAGAGCACCCTGCTCTTTCAACTGGTTGGCCAGGTTGGAGATCATCCCGCCCGGTACCTGGTTGACTTGCACGCGGGTGTCGACGGCGGTGAACTCGCTTTCGAACTGGTGGTACTTCTTACGCACGGCGTAGAAGTACAGGCCAATTTCCTGCAGCAGTTCCAGGTCGAGGCCGGTGTCGAATTCGCTGCCTTTGAGGGCGGCAACCATCGACTCGGTGCCCGGGTGGCTGGTGCCCCAAGCGAAGCTGGAGATCGCCGTGTCGATGTGGTCGGCACCGTTTTCGATGGCCTTGAGTTGGCACATCGCGGCCAAGCCGGCCGTGTCATGGGAGTGAATAAAGATGGGCAGACTTTGTTCGGCTTTCAGCGCCTTGACCAGTTCACCGGTGGCGTACGGGGTCAGCAGGCCGGCCATGTCCTTGATCGCGATCGAGTCGCAACCCATCGACTCCAGTTGCTTGGCCTGGGCCACAAAGGCTTCGATGGTGTGCACCGGGCTGGTGGTGTAGGCGATGGTGCCTTGGGCGTGTTTGCCGGCGGCTTTCACCGCCTCGATAGCCACGCGCAGGTTACGCACATCGTTCATCGCGTCGAAGATGCGGAACACGTCGATGCCATTCACGGCAGCCTTGGCGACGAAGGCTTTGACCACGTCGTCGCTGTAGTGGCGGTAGCCCAGCAGGTTCTGGCCGCGCAGCAGCATCTGCAGGCGGGTGTTGGGCAACGCGGCACGCAGCTGGCGCAGGCGCTCCCACGGGTCTTCTTTGAGGAAGCGTACGCAGGCGTCGAAGGTTGCGCCGCCCCAAACTTCCAGAGACCAGTAGCCAACTTTGTCGAGCTTGTCGCAGATCGGCAGCATGTCGTCGGTGCGCATGCGGGTCGCCAGCAACGATTGGTGGGCGTCGCGCAGGATGGTGTCGGTTACGAAGATTTTTTTAGACATTGGAATATTCCTCACAGGCCTGCGTGGGCGGCGATGGCGGCGGCGATGGCCAGGGCCAGCTCTTCGGGTTTGCGCTTGATCGAGTAGTTGGTCAGCTCAGGGTGGCTTTCCACAAAGCTTGTATTAAATTGGCCGCTGCGGAATTCCGGGTTGCGCAGGATTTCTTGGTAGTAGGCGGCGGTGGTCTTCACACCCTGCAGGCGCATGTCGTCCAGGGCACGCAGGCCGCGGTCCATGGCTTCTTCCCAGGTCAACGCCCACACCACCAGTTTCAGGCACATGGAGTCGTAGAACGGCGGGATGGTGTAGCCGGTATAGATCGCCGTGTCGGTACGCACGCCGGGGCCGCCGGGCGCGTAGTAACGGGTAATCTTGCCGAAACTTGGCAGGAAGTTGTTCTTCGGGTCTTCGGCGTTGATACGGAACTGCAACGCGAAACCACGGTGCTGGATGTCTTCCTGTTTCACTGACAGCGGCAGGCCCGAGGCGATGCGGATCTGCTCGCGAACGATGTCGATGCCGGTGATTTCTTCGGTGATGGTGTGTTCCACCTGCACCCGGGTGTTCATTTCCATGAAGTACACCTCGCCCTCGGCGAGCAGGAACTCCACGGTACCGGCGTTCTCGTAGCCCACGGCCTTGGCCGCGCGCACCGACAGGTCGCCGATGTAAGCGCGCTGTTCCGGGGTGAGTTGCGGGCTTGGGGCGATTTCAATGAGCTTCTGGTTACGGCGCTGGATAGAGCAGTCGCGCTCAAACAAATGCACCACATTGCCGAAGCTGTCACCGAGGATCTGCGCCTCGATGTGCTTGGGATTGACGATGCATTTTTCCAGGAACACTTCCGCCGAGCCGAATGCCTTGGTGGCTTCGGAGATCACGCGAGGGAAGGCTTGTTCGAGTTCTTCGCGGCTGTTGCAACGACGAATACCGCGACCGCCGCCACCGGAGGTGGCCTTGAGCATCACCGGGTAACCAATGCGGTCGCCTTCGGTGAGGGCTTCAGCGATGTCGGCAACGTTGCCTTCAGTGCCGGGCGTCACTGGCACGCCGGCCTTGATCATGCTGCGGCGCGCTTCGGTCTTGTCGCCCATGCGGCGGATCACTTCCGCCGACGGGCCGATGAATTTGATCCCACGTTCGGCGCAGATGTCTGCCAGCTCGGCGTTTTCCGATAGGAAACCGTAGCCGGGGTGCAGCGCATCACAGCCGGTTTCCACGGCCAGGTTCACCAGCTTGCGCGGGTTCAGGTAGCCGGCCAGGGGCTCGGCACCAATGCTGTGGGCTTCGTCAGCACGTTTTACGTGCAACGCATGGCGGTCGGCGTCCGAGTAAACCGCGACCGAGCGAATGCCCATCTCGGCGCAGGCACGCACGATTCGTACGGCAATCTCACCCCGGTTGGCGATCAGGATCTTTTTTATCACTTGGAAATTCCCTTGAGCCGATTGCTGCGTTCTTCAACCCGCTGGATCCGAGTCGGCGCGTGACCAAATGTTTCATGACAGTCGCGAGACACACACTATGCGCACCGGAGGATTAACAAAAATCAATAATTATTGGGTTGTGTATAAGTAAAGACTTATAGTTGACCGGACAGCCTGGGGCGAGAGGATTTAAATAGTGCGTAAGTCATTGATGCGTATGACATTACGGCAATTGCAGATCTTCAATGAAGTCTGTGATTTGCGTTCCTACAGCCGTGCCGCCGAGGAAATGTCCCTCACACAACCTGCCGTTAGCCTACAAATTCGCCAGCTAGAAGAGCTGGTCGGCCAGCCGCTGTTCGATTACGTCGGCAAAAAGCTCTACATGACCGAAGCCGCCGAAGCCTTGCAACGGGCCAGCCGCGACATTTTCGGGCGCCTGGAAAACCTCGATATGCAGCTGTCGGACATGCAAGGCTCACTGCAGGGCCAACTGAAGTTGGCGATCGAATCCAGCGCCAAGTACTTCGTGCCCCACCTGTTTGCCGCCTTCAAGCGCCAGCACCCGGAAGTGCAATTGCACCTGACGGTGGTCAACCGCGCCCAGGTGATTCGCCGGCTTTCGGATAACCGCGATGATCTGGTGATCATGTCCATGGTGCCCCAGGACATGGGATTGGAATTTCTGCCGTTTCTGAACAACCCGATTGTCGCCGTGGCGCCGCTCGATCATCCTTTGAGCCTGCAAGGCCCGCTGCGCTTGCAGGACCTGGAGCCTTACACGCTGCTGCTGCGCGAGCCGGGTTCCGGCACGCGGCTGGCTTGCGAGGAGTACTTCAAGGAGAAACGCGTGCACTTCACCCAGACGGTGGAAGTGGCCTCGGCCGAGGCGCAGCGTGAGTGTGTGAGCGCGGGGTTGGGCGTGGCGCTGCTGACGCGCCACGCGGTCAACCTGGAACTGGCCATCGGCGGGCTCAAGGAGCTGCCGGTGGAAGAACTGCCGCTGTACCGCAGCTGGTGCCTGGTGCAGGCCAAGGCCAAGCGCCTATCACCAGTGGCCCATGCGTTCCTGGGCTTTATCCGCAGCGAGCGGGTGCAGATCAGCGCGTTGGCTGAACGCTTCGCTGGGCAGCCGCGGGTGCCTGCCAGTGGAGTTCCGGGTAGTCACTGATGCTCTGGAGTAATTGGCGCTCCTCACAACGGTCTTCGATTGCACGACGGAACGCCATGCGGCGCTGGTCTTCCTGCTGACGACGGGTTTTGACGGTGCTGCTGTCTTCGTATTGCCGGGCCATGTTGAGTCTCCCAATGCGAGTACGGGGAGGTCAGGATGGGCGCGGGGGATGACGGTTTGGCGGCGCGCGGGTTACAGGACGATGAATATTCGGAAATTGGCGCAAAGCCAATGTGGGAGCTGGCTTGCCTGCGATGGCGATGCATCAGCCACCCAATATGGCAACTGACAGACCGTAATCGCAGGCACGCCAGCTCCCACATTTTTGACCGCGCTCAGCCTTTGATCAGTCGTCGAGGGCTTTGACGGACTTAGGCGACAACCGCAGGCTGCGCAAGCTGCGCTTCACGCTCTTGAGGTGGTTGACCAGGCTCGGCCCGCGCGCCATGGCTACACCCATCGCCAGCACGTCAATCACCACCAAGTGGGCGATGCGCGAGGTCAGTGGCGTGTAGATTTCGGTGTCTTCGTGCACGTCAATCGCCAGGTTGACCGTGGACAGCTCCGCCAACGGCGTCTGGCTTGGGCACAAGGTAATCAGCGTCGCGCCGCTTTCACGCACCAGGTTGGCGGTGATCAGCAGGTCTTTGGAGCGGCCGGACTGAGAAATGCAGATGGCCACATCGGTCGGTTTCAACGTAACCGCCGACATCGCCTGCATGTGCGGGTCGCTGTAGGCCGCTGCGGTGAGCAACAGGCGGAAGAATTTGTGCTGGGCATCGGCAGCCACGGCGCCGGAAGCACCGAAGCCGTAAAACTCGACGCGCTGGGCCTGGGACATCGCGGTCACGGCCTTCTGCAACTCCACCGGGTCGAGCTTCTCGCGCACTTCCATGAGGGTGTGCAAGGTGGTGTCGAAGATTTTCAGGCTGTAGTCAGCAACAGAATCGTCTTCGTGAATCGCAAACTGCCCGAAGCTCGCCCCCGCTGCCAGGCTCTGGGCCAGCTTGAGTTTCAAGTCCTGGAACCCGGAGCAACCGATGGCGCGGCAAAAGCGCACGATGGTCGGCTCACTGATGCCCACGCTGTGGGCCAGGTCGGCCATGGAACTGTGCATCACGGCCGCAGGGTCAAGCAGCACGTGATCGGCAACCTTGAGTTCCGATTTGCGTAACAGGTGGCGCGACTGGGCGATATGTTGCAACAGGTTCAAAGGGCAGGACTCTTGTTATTGGCAGGTGCCAGGGATGTAGCAAGCTTGTAGTTATACTACAAGAATTACCGTTTTGCCCGTCCGATGCATCACTAAATCGCCCTGATGCCCTTTGAATCAGCGGGGGGCCGGCATGTAGCCACACGGGCGGCCTGGCGCGCTTTAAGGAAAGTCTGCATTTTTGCGTAACAATTCTGCTAGCCCTTGCGCCTCCATCGGCCGGCTGATCAGGTAGCCCTGCACTTCATCGCAGTGCTCCCCGCGCAGGAAATCCAACTGCTGCTGGTCCTCCACGCCCTCGGCCACTACCTTGAGCGCCAGCCCATGGGCCATGGCGATGATGGCGCGGGTAATGGCGGCGTCCTCGCGGCCCTGGCCCAGCCCGCGAATAAACGTCTGGTCGATCTTCACGTAGTCCACGGGGATGCGCTTGAGGTAGCTGAGGGACGAATAGCCGGTGCCAAAGTCATCGATGGCCAGCTTCACGCCCAGGTCGCGCAGTTGCTGGAAGGTGGCGATGATGTGTTCGACACTGTCGAGCAGTTGGCTTTCGGTCAGCTCCAGCTCGAGGTATTGCGGGTCCAGGCCGGTCTCTTCGAGCACCTGACGCACCAGGCTGACCAGCTTGCCTTGGCGCAGCTGATGCACGGAAAGGTTCACCGACACCCGAATCGGCGCCAGCCCCTGGCGCTGCCACTCACAGGCTTGCCAGCAGGCTTGGCGCAGCACGAATTCGCCCAGCGGTACGATCAAGCCAGTTTCTTCGGCCAGGCCGATAAAGTCCGCCGGCGGCACCATGCCCCACTGCGGGTGTTCCCAGCGAATCAGCGCCTCGGCGGCGTTCAGCTTGCCGGTAGCCAGGCACAGTTTCGGCTGGTAGAACACCGCCAGCTGGCGTTCTTCGATGGCCTTGCGCAGGTGGTTCTCCAGCTGCAAACGCTCCAGCGTGCTGGCCTGCAGGCTGTCGGTGTAGAACTGGAAGTTATTGCCGCCCAAGTGCTTGGCGTGTTGCATGGCCATGTTCGACTGGGTGACCAGTGCGGAAATTTCCCGCGCATTATCCGGCAGCAGGCTGACGCCAATAGAGGCGCTGACCACCAGCTCATGCCCTTCCACCGTCACCGGCACGCGCAGCTTGGCGAGAAGCCGAGTAGCCACACGCGCGAGGCTCGACAGGTTGCCATAGGCGTCGAACAGCACGGCGAACTCATCCCCGGACAGACGCGCGATGGTGTCGGCTTCGGGCAAGGCGTTGATCAGCCGGCGCGCCATTTTCTGCAACAACTGGTCGGCGACTTCATGGCCGAGGCTGTCGTTGAGCAACTTGAAGCGGTCCAGGTTGATATGCAGCAGCGCCAGGCTGCGCCCGCCTTGGCGCACGCGTGCATGGGCTTCGCGCAGGCGCTCGCGGAACAGCGAACGGTTGGCCAGGCCGGTCAACTCGTCGTAGTGGGTGAGGTAGCGCATGCGCTCCTCGGATTCACGCCGCGCCGAAAGATCGGCGAAGAAGCCCACAATATGGCTGACTTTTCCCCGAGCATCGCGCACCACGTTCAGTTGCAGCCATTGCGGGTACAGCTCGCCGTTCTTGCGCGTTTCCACCAGCTCGCCCTGCCAGGTGCCGTGGCTGAGCAATGCCTGGCGAATCACCGGGAAATGGCGGCGGGCATCGCGAGTGCTGGGCAGCTCCACCACGTTGCGCCCGAGCATGTCATCGATTTCAAAACCGGTGACGCGGCTGAAGGCCTGGTTAACGGCGATCAGCGCGTAGTCCGGGTCAAGAATCACGATGCCTTCGCTGGCCGCTTCGAACACGGTCGACGCCAGACGCTGCTGTTCCTCCAGGACCTTGCCGGCGCTAATGTCGCGGCGAGTACCGAGCATGCGCGTGACCCGTCCGCCGGGCGTGCGCTCCACGGCGCGGCCACGGTCTTCGATCCACACCCAATGGCCATCGCCATGCCGCACGCGGTATTCGACCTGATAGTCCTCGCTGCGGCCCTTAAGGTGCTCCACCAGCGCGCGCTTGAGCAGCGGCAAGTCGTCAGGGTGCAGGCGCGGCTTGAGGTGGCTGAGCATCGCCGTGACGTATTCAGGTTCCAGGCCGAACAGTTCCTTGAGTTGGGTGTGGTGGACTTCGTCGGTTTGCAGGTTCCAGTCCCACAGCCCCAGTTCGCTGGCTTGCAGGGCCATGGCCAGGCGCGCTTCACTTTTATTCAGGGCGAGGCTGGCGGCGTCCAGTTCCTGGCTGCGTTGCGCCATGCGGTCTTGCAGGCCGGTCTGGGCTTCGCGCAATTCCTGTTCGACCTGGCGCCGCTGCTCAACTTCGCGCACCAGTTCCTGATTCAACCGTTCGCTGCGCTGCTGCGCCTGCTGTAGATGCTCGATCAGTGCCTGGTTCTGGAAACGTCGCAACAACCCGCGCTGGGTCAGGCGGTTGACCTGCCACGCCACCAGGCTCAAAGAGCCCAGCAGGATTAGGCCGAGCACGCCCCAACCTTGTTGCGCAGGCGCGCCCTTCCAGAACAGATAAAGGATGGCCGGCACCAGACACGGCACGGCAAAGGACAGGAACGCGGGCAGGCTCACTGCATAGGCGACGCTGGCCGACAGCGTCGCCGCACCGAGCAGGCCGAACACCCAGGCCTGCTGCATGAAGCTGTCCGCCGGCACCAGGGCGATAGCGGCAGTGGCTAAGGTAAGGCCGCTGACCGCCGAGCCGAGCATGAACATGCGCCGCCAGATCGGTTGGGCTTGACGGCTGGGCATCGCCGAATCAAAGGCCGCCACCTGGATCACGCGCAACGCCACCAGCGCGAGCAGCCAGATCAGCCAGACGCTGTCCAACAGATATTGTTTGGGGTTCCATAGCAACCAGGCGCAGACCAGGCCATTCACCAACATCAATAAAGTCGGCAGCAATGACCCTTGGTACAGCAGGCGAGTGCGTTCGACCGCCATCTCGGTTGCGTAATGTTTACGGATGATCTGCGCAGGCGCCGCCGAGGGGCCGAACAGGTCGGGACTGAGAGTCATAGGCAGTGTTCTTATAATGGTGAGCCCGAAACGTGCACGGAGCATACACAAGCAAGCGCGTGGGCCAAACTGCCCCACGTCATAAAACCCGCGCGACAAACCGCCGCAAACTCCGGAGCCAGACACCTCGAGCGAGACACTGCGCGGGCTGCAGCCTATGACCAACCGGTCATCCATCTCGGCAGAATGTTTCCCCCCGCCCGAAGCGCTTCCTGAGGTTTCTTGCGACCACCCGGCATTGGGATTTGCCCCACTCCCCCGGGCACCCTAGAATGCGCCGATGCGCGATGATCTCTCCCTTTTGCTGAACTCCCTCAACGATGCCCAACGCCAGGCCGTAGCAGCCCCCGTTGGCCGTCAGTTGGTCCTGGCCGGTGCTGGTTCCGGTAAAACCCGTGTGCTGGTGCACCGTATCGCCTGGTTGATCCAGGTCGAAAACGCGTCCCCACACTCCATCCTGTCGGTGACCTTCACCAACAAGGCCGCTGCCGAGATGCGCCACCGCATCGAGCAGCTGATGGGCATCAGCCCGGCCGGCATGTGGGTGGGCACTTTCCACGGCCTGGCGCACCGCCTGTTGCGGGCGCATTGGCAGAAAGCGGGGCTGAGCCAGACCTTCCAGATCCTCGACAGCGATGACCAGCAACGCTTGGTCAAGCGCGTGATCCGCGAGCTGGGCCTCGATGAACAGCGCTGGCCCGCCCGCCAGGCGCAGTGGTTTATCAACGGTCAGAAAGACGAAGGCCTGCGCCCGCAACATATCCAGGCCAGCGGCGATTTGTTCCTGGCCACCATGCGCAGCATTTATGAAGCGTACGAGGCCGCCTGCGTGCGCGCCGGCGTGATCGACTTTTCCGAGCTGCTGCTGCGCGCGCTCGACCTGTGGCGAGACAACCCAGGCTTGCTGGCCCATTACCAGAAGCGCTTCCGGCACATTCTGGTGGACGAGTTCCAGGACACCAACGCCGTGCAATACGCTTGGCTGCGCTTGCTGGCCAAAGGCGGCGACAGCCTGATGGTGGTGGGCGATGACGACCAGTCGATCTACGGCTGGCGTGGCGCGAAGATCGAGAACATCTACCAGTATTCCGACGACTTCCCGGACGCGATCACTATCCGTCTGGAGCAGAACTACCGCTCCACCGCCGGCATCCTCAAGGCTGCCAACGCACTGATCGCCAATAACACCGGGCGCATGGGCAAAGAGCTGTGGACGGACGGCGGCAAAGGCGAAGCGATCAACTTGTACGCCGCGTTCAACGAGCACGATGAAGCGCGCTATGTGGTGGAAACCATCGAAAGCGCGCTGAAAACCGGCTTGGCGCGCAGCGATATCGCCATTCTGTACCGCTCCAACGCCCAATCGCGGGTATTGGAAGAAGCCTTGCTGCGCGAGCGCATCCCGTACCGCATCTATGGCGGCCAGCGCTTCTTCGAGCGTGCGGAAATCAAGAACGCCATGGCCTACCTGCGCCTGCTGGAAGGCCGTGGCAATGACGCGGCGCTGGAGCGGGTGATCAATATCCCGGCGCGTGGCATTGGCGAGAAGACCGTCGAGGCCATTCGCGACCACGCACGCCACGCCGATGTGTCGATGTGGGAAGCCATGCGCTTGCTGATCGCCAATAAAGGCCTGACCGGCCGCGCCGCCGGTGCCTTGGGCGTGTTTGTCGAGCTGATCGAGAACCTGGCCGCCAAGTGCGCAGAAATGCCCCTGCACTTGATGACCCAGACCGTGATCGAACAGTCCGGGCTGATTGCCTATCACGAAGCGGAAAAAGGCGAGAAAGGCCAGGCCCGGGTAGAAAACCTTGAGGAACTGGTCAGCGCCGCCCGCGCGTTCGAGAACACTGAGGACGATGAAGAGCTGACCCCGCTCGCCGCCTTCCTCGGCCATGCTTCGCTGGAAGCGGGTGATACCCAGGCCGATGAGCATGAAGACAGCGTCCAGTTGATGACCTTGCACAGCGCCAAGGGCCTGGAATTCCCTTACGTGTTCCTGGTGGGCATGGAAGAAGGCCTGTTCCCGCACAAGATGAGCCTGGAAGAGCCCGGCCGCCTTGAAGAAGAACGCCGCTTGGCTTACGTGGGCATCACCCGGGCCATGCAGAACCTGGTGATGACCTACGCCGAGACCCGACGCCTGTACGGCAGCGAGACCTACAACAAGGTGTCGCGCTTCGTACGTGAAGTGCCGAAAGGTTTGATCCAGGAAGTGCGCTTGTCCAACAGCGTCAGCCGCCCGTTCGGCGGCGGCCAGCAGCAGAACTCCAGCAGCATGTTTGCCGGCTCCGAAATTCCGGAAACGCCGTTCAGCCTTGGCCAGCAGGTCAAGCATGCGGTCTTCGGCGAGGGTGTGATCCTCAACTTCGAAGGCGCCGGTGCCCAGGCACGGGTGCAGGTGAACTTCGCCGAAGGCAGCAAGTGGCTGATGATGGGCTACGCGAAGCTCGAAGCCCTCTGACCTGAGCATTCCCACGCTCCGCGTGGGAATTCCGCCCGGGACGCTCTGCGTCGCGCTTTAACCTCGTGACTCGGAGCGTCACAGGATGCGTTACCACGCGGAGCGTGGGAACGATCGATCGGTAGGCTGGCCCTTGTTTTTGAGGAACGCGGGCCAATATCTGTAACTAGTCCTACAGACCTTTCGGGATTTGTCTTACGTAAAAGCCCGAAACATTATGCCGCTAGCCAGTGTCACGACACCTGTGCAACATGGCGCGCGTGCAATCCACAAATGGGAATTCCCTTGATGAAACGTTTTCTTAGCATCGCCATGGCGTTGTGCATCGGCCTGACGATGAGCCTCGACGCCAACGCCAAGCGCTTCGGTGGCGGCAAAAGCATGGGCTCGGCGCCGACTCACCAGACCAGCCAAATGGCTCCAGCCGCCGGTGCCGGCGGTGCAGCGGCAACGGCGGGTGCAACCGGTGCGGCTGGCGCAGCAGCCAAAGCTGGCGGTGCTTCGCGCTGGTTGGGCCCTCTGGCCGGTATCGCTGCCGGTGGCCTGCTCGCGTCCATGTTCATGGGCGGCGGCTTCCAGGGTATGCAGATCTTCGACATCCTGATCATGGCGGTCATCGCTTTCCTGATCTTCCGCTTTATCGCCGCCCGTCGCCGCAAGCAGCAGGAGCACTTGGCTCCAGCCGGCGCGCCGATGCAGCGTGAAGCGTTCGAGCAAAAACCAGCCATGGGTTCGATCTTCGGCGGTTCGGCTGCACCTGCTGCCGCTCGTCCGGTTATCAACGCACCGGCCTGGTTCAACGAAGAGCGTTTCGTCGAAGCGGCACGCAGCCACTTCCAGTCCCTGCAGCAACACTGGGACGCCAACGAAATGGATAAGATCTCCGAGTTCGTGACCCCGCAACTGCTGGAGTTCCTCAAGCGCGAACGCGCTGACCTGGGCGATGCGTTCCAGTCGACTTACATCGACGACCTGCGCGTACAGCTGGAAGGTGTGGATGATCGCGCCGACAAGACCATCGCAACTTTGACCTTCAGCGGCGTGTCGAAGACTTCGCGTTTCGACCAGGGTGAAGTGTTCAGCGAAAGCTGGAACATGGAACGCCCGCAAGGCGACAACCAGCCATGGCTGGTTGCCGGTATCCGCCAGAACGGCTGATCGCTGCGCGTTTGAGCACTTGGTAATAAAAACCCCGGACATGTTCCGGGGTTTTCTATTTCACGGTTGCACTTATAGCGAGCTACTGTATAAAACGCCCCTATTAACCGCGCCATCTAGCAAGAGGATCCCGGCCGTGGAAGAAATCATCGAACAATTGCGTGAAGCCAACGAACCGGTCCCGGTGCCTCTGGAGCTGCCTGACGAAGACCAACTGGTGGAAATCGAGGAACAACTGTTCATCGACATCCCGTTTGTCTTCCGCGAATTCCTGCTGACCGTCAGCGACGTGGTGTATGGCAGCCTGGAGCCGGTGACCGTCACCGACCCGCAGTCCCACACCTACCTGCCAGACGTTGCCGCCAACGCCTGGGATGCCGGCGTTGACCGCAGCATGATCCCGATCTGCCAGGACGGCGACGACTACTACTGCGTCGAAGAAGACGGCACCGTGGTGCTGTGGTCCGGCGAAGAAGAACTGGTCACCGAAGAAACTTGGGAATCGGTGTGGCACTGGGCGCGGGACGTCTGGCTGGAAAGCTGAGCCCCACACCCCGGCCTCTAGTGCTCCGGCGTATCTTTGTGGTTATCCAGGGTCTCCAGCAAGGCGACCTGCATCCGCGTATGCACGCGGATGAACCACCGCCAGAGCACCGCCGCCACCGCTGCCGCCACCACGGCGATCAGCACCAGCAACTTGTTGGTCGGCAAAATACTGGCCGACAAGGCTGCCAGTAGCAGGAAAATCACCAGCAGCGAGAGGATGGGGATCAGTTCGGCGATCACTCGTCGCACGCGCTGGGTATGCCGCCCGGCCATTTCCGGCTTCACGCTCATCTCCGCCAGCAACATCGACAGCGCCTTGAGCTTGCGATACGCCGCAATCAAAAACGGCAGCGACAACAACAACGCCCCGCCCCAGATCAACGCCTTCTGCCAACTTGGGTCACTGATCCAACCCTCCAGGTACCCACCGATGCGTGCCGCGAAGAAGCTGCCAGTAAAGAAGATCGCTACCACCAACGCCAGGTTTACACCCACTTGCAGGATGATCTTGCGAATCATCGACGCAAGCATTGCACCCTCACCCTGAGGCTGAATGCTGCGCAGCCACTCGCCATACATGCCAAACACCCGGCTCATGCGTTTGGGCATCACCGCCGCAATCTTCAACGACAACGGGTCGGCGCCGCGAATCAGGTACGGCGTGAGCAACGTGGTGATTGCCGACACGGCCACGGCCACTGGATAGAGGAAATCGCTGGTCACCTGCAAGGTCATGCCCAACGCGGCGATGATGAAGGAAAACTCGCCAATCTGTGACAGCCCCATGCCCACCCGCAACGAGGTGCGGCCGTCGTTGCCGGCGATAAACGCCCCCAGGCCGCAGGACAACATCTTGCCCAACACCACCGCCACGGTAATGACCGCGATCGGCCACGCGTATTGCAGCAGGATCTGTGGGTCGATCATCAAGCCAATCGCCACAAAGAAGATCGCGCTGAACATGTCGCGAACGGGTTCGATCAGGCGCTCAATCTTAATCAACTGACGAGATTCGGCCATGATCGCGCCAATCAGGAACGCGCCCAGCACCATGCTGTATTCAAGCTTCACCACCAGCAGGCAGAAGCCGAAACACAGGCCCAATACGGTGATCAACAGCATCTCGTTACTTTCGAACTTGGCCACGTAGGCCAGCAGGCGCGGCACCAGCAAAATGCCAATCACCAGCGCGACGATCATGAACAGCGAGAGCTTGCCGACCGTGGAGAATACCTCTCCGGAACTGACCGTACCGCTCACGGCAATGCTCGACAGCAAGGCGATGATGCCGATACCGAGGATGTCCTCAACGATCAGCACGCCGAAAATCAGCTGGGCGAAGCGCTGGTTTTTCATCTTCAGGTCGTTGAGCGCCTTGACGATGATGGTGGTCGAGGAAATCGCCAGGATCGCGCCGAGGAACAGCGAGTCCATGGTGTTCCAGTCGAACCAGCGGCCGATTTCGTAGCCGATCCAGATCATCAGAATGATCTCGAGGAACGCGGCGATAAACGCCGTGGCGCCGACCTTGAACAGCTTGCGCAGGCTGAACTCCAGGCCCAGGCAGAACATCAGGAAGATCACCCCCAGCTCGGCGAGGGTCTTGATCGTGTCTTCGTCGTGGATCAGGCCGAAGGGCGGGGTGTGGGGGCCGATGATGAACCCGGCAACGATATACCCCAGCACCACGGGCTGCTTGAGGCGGTGAAACAGGATGGTGACAACCCCCGCCACCAGCATGATCACGGCCAAGTCCTGGATAAAACTGATGGCGTGCATGGCGAGGGGCTCCTTAAGGGTACTGGCGCTTTTCCCACTTCCACCCGGACCTTGGAACGGTCGCAATAAGCGGAAGGAAAAGTCGGCCTTTGTCGTAAGAAATGCCCTGAGACGGGCTTTTGAAGGTTAACACCGCGACTTCCGGCAAAAAGCCGGTGCAATATATGGAAACAGATCGGTGACCGCGTGACGGCAAGCCGCCCACTGGCGTCCCGTAAGGGAGAGCGCTGCAAAGATTCCAGCACCCACAGAGGTGCCTCCCCAACCGATGCCTACAACCCGTGAGTGTGCTATGGAACCCGGAAACGCCCAGCTGTCGATGACGGTATTGATGACCCCTGACATGGCCAACTTCTCAGGCAATGTGCACGGCGGCACCCTGCTCAAGTACCTCGACGAAGTGGCCTACGCCTGCGCGAGCCGTTATGCCGGCCGCTATGTGGTGACCTTGTCGGTCGACCAGGTGATTTTTCGTGAGCCGATCCATGTCGGTGAACTGGTGACCTTCCTCGCCTCGGTCAACTACACCGGCAACACGTCGATGGAAGTGGGGATCAAAGTGGTGACCGAGAACATCCGCGAGCGCTCGGTGCGCCATACCAACAGCTGCTTCTTCACCATGGTGGCCGTGGACGACCAGCGCAAACCCGCCGTCGTACCGCCGCTGCAGCCGCAGAACAGCGAAGACAAACGCCGGTTCGTGCAGGCGCAGCAGCGTCGGCAGATTCGCCAAGAGCTGGAAAAACGCTACCAGGAAATCAAAGCCGACGGGCCGTAAGGCTCATTCCAACACGCAAAGAGGAAAGTGAGCACACACGCCGAAGCGCTGATCCAGCTGGTTCATGCGTTTCACGTGATCTTCGATCGTGTCTCGCCCGACTTTCTCGTTGGTGTCACGGTAGAACTGGGCCATGAGGCTATCGATCGCAGCTACCCGAGTGCGTACGGCAGGGCCCACCGGTTGCAGCCATTGCTCAAGCACAGCACTCTCGGTATCGCGCAGGTATGAACGGTACTTGTCGCGATAAATGCCCAACGTGCGTGCGTGTTGTTCCGTGACACCTTTATAGAACAATCGGAAGTTCTGCCGAAACTGATTCCAGTAGTCCTCAGGCAGAGTAAAACTGCCCAGGAACGCCTTGCGATCGGCAACGGACTCATCCTCAAGCAGTGCCGGCGAGATCGGCTGGCGATCAGTAACGTTGGGCTCGCGATGCTCGATCGATTGCACGCTGGCCTCGATGATCTTATCCATCATCGCCGTACGCTTCAGGGTGTCCGGTAATTGACCGGGTATGACGGGGCGCTCGGTCACGCCAGACTCACTGACGTGAGGGCTGCAACCGCCCAGCAGCAAGGTCAGGGCCAGCGCAGCAGAACTCAGTGACGAATGCGACATGGTCGTCCTCATTGAGCGTAAGGGGCCAAAAGCCCGGAAGCCTATCGCTGCCCCTTGCGGTACTCGATCAGACTAATCCCTAAAAGCTGATCGGTGTCGCCTCAAAACGCACTCGAGGATGGGCGATGCGGTCCTGGGCGCGCACCAGTTCCAGCTCGTAGCTCGCGCAGGCCTGGGTTTCCAGCAGCACTTCATGCACCGCCGCCGCCGTGAACTCAAAGGCCGCCAACAGGCTGTCGCCCAACAGCACCCGCGCCAGGAACAATCCCGACGTCAAGTCGCCCACGCCCACCGGCTGACGCGGGAAGGCCAACAGCGGCCGACGCAAGTGCCAGCTGCCTTCAGCCGTTACCAGCAGCATCTCAAAGCCATCCGGTAACTTGCCCGGATAATCCAAGTGCTTGACCAGCACGGCCTTGGGCCCGAGAGCCAGCAGCGCCCTGGCCATGCCCAGGCAATCAAACAGCGATTGCGGCTTGCGCCCGGCAAAGCTGTCCAGCTCCAGCTGGTTGGGGCAGAGGAAATCCGCCATGGCCGCCGCCTCGTCCAGCAGAAAATCGCTGACTTCCTGGGGCACGATGCAGCCCTTTTCCGGGTGGCCCATCACCGGGTCGCACAGGTACAAGGCCTTGGGGTTGATGGCCTTGATGCGCGCCACGCCGGTAAGAATCGCACGGCCTTGGTCGGCACTGCCCAGGTAGCCGGACAGCACCGCATCGCAGTTACCCAGCTCGCCAATCGCGGCAATGCCTTCCACCAGCGCCGGAATTTGCTGCGACGCCAACACTTCGCCCGCCCACTGACCATACTGGGTGTGGTTGGAGAACTGCACCGTGTTGAGCGGCCAGACGTTCACCCCGACCCGCTGCATGGGGAATACGGCGGCGCTGTTTCCGGCGTGGCCAAAGACCACATGAGACTGGATCGCAAGCAGATGAGGTGTGCGTTTCATGCGGGAGATTTCCGTAAAGCCGTTGAAATTCTGGCCGCGCAGTATGCGACTAAACACAGCCTATACGACAGGCCGGCGACACAGTTAAGCTGCTCTCACTTTGTTGGAGTTCACTGCATGCTGACCCTGGGAAACATCTTCGTATTGATGCTGTTGGCGACCGGCGCCGCTTGGGTGTGGCACAACCACGGCCTGCGCGAGCGGGCGCTGGAGCGGGTCAAGCAGCATTGCGCCAAGCTTGATATCGAACTGCTTGACGGCGCAGTAGCGCTAAAGCGCATCGGTTTTGTGAAAGATGCCAATGGTCGGCGCCGTCTGGCGCGCATCTATAACTTTGAGTTCACCGTGACCGGCGAAGCCCGCCATCCTGGGACAATCACCCAATTTGGCGCCCACAGCGCGCAGATCGAACTGGCGCCCTACCCGTTCGAGATCAAAACGCCGCTGCCCAGCGCTGAAGTGATCGAGCTGAGCCAATGGCGCCAGGACCACGCCAGCAAGAACCGTCACTGACGGCAGGCCGCTAACGCACGCTGCAAGGCGGCCACGTCCTGTGGCTGGCCAAAGATCAATTCAATACGTGAGTCGCGACGCCATTCGCTGGGTTGCCAGGTGAGGGTGCTGTTATCCACAGCATTGGCGCTGACCCAGCCTTCGGTGCTGTGGATAACCAGTTTGGCACGGCGCCACTCAAGACTTGTCAGCCAGTGATGCAAGCGCTGGGTGGCAAAGTGCTGGCTCGGGTGCCAGCGCCATCCAATACTCCACCCGCCTTCTTGAGCCTGGCTGAGGCAGATGGGCTGCGCGGGGTCGGCCCAGATAGCCGGCAGCTGCGCCAAGCCTTTGGGCACGTCGAAGTTATCCACAGCCGCGTTGGCCTGCGCATTCAGGCCCGGCAACCGTTCGAGCGGCAATTGCGCCTGGCGCGTCCAGTAAAGCGGGCAGTCGGGTAATTGCTGTTCAATGGCCTGGCGCTGCACGGCATCCAGCGACTCATCCTTGTTCAACACCAACAGCCCGGCACTGGCCAGCGTCTCGCGTTGCGCATCAGGCAAAGGTTTGCCCGCCGCCAGCGCCTCGGCATCCAGCACCAGCACGCACGGCTGAACCGCCAACACGCCCTGCCACGGCGCCTGCCGCAATTGCTTGAGCAACTGCGCCGGGTGGCCAAGGCCCGAGGGTTCGATAAACAGCCGATCCGGCTTGGCCTTACGCAGCAGGCGGCCCAGGCCTACCTGGAACGGTGCGCCATTCACACAACACAGGCAGCCGCCCGCTACTTCGCCCAGGGCAATGCCGTCGTCATCCTGGGTCAGCAAGGCGGCGTCCAGGCCGATCTGCCCGAACTCGTTGATCAACACCGCCCAGCGCTCGTTGGCCGGGCGTTGGGCAAGCAGGTGCTTGATCAGGCTGGTCTTGCCGGCGCCCAAAGGCCCGGCAATCACGTGGGTGGGAATGTTCTGCAGCATGTTGGGCATCTTTCAGACCGTGTAGAGCGTTTGATCCTACCCGGTTATGCGAGCCAATCCAGCGTCAGGATCAAGCGGCGCTCATCGGCCTTGAGTGCTGGCGAACGGTGAATCAAACCATGACCTTCGTTGCCATGCCATTTGGTGCCCTTAAGCATCGCCACTTCGCCGCAGAGAATCTGCTCGATGCGCTCAGTGGGTTCCGCGTCCGGCTGGGCCAGTTTGCGGCGGTCCATCACGCCTTCGCGCAGCCACTGGCTGCCGATGCCCGCGTAAGTAGTGATCAGCCGCACCGGCACGTGGTCAACGTGAAAACGCGGGCACATGGCCTTGTCCAGCAGCCGCAAACGCACGCCAATGCGCTTGGCGCCAAGCAAACAGGCAAACGCGCTGACCAGCCACGACACATCGGCGATAAAGCCGTCGTAGCCTTCAAGATCACGGCAACTGGACGCCAAACCCTGCAAGTTCGGCACTGCGTCCTCGGTATTGAGTTCAATCACCAAGGACTCAGCCAACGGCTCGTTAAGCGCCACCAGCAAAGCACCAAACTGGGCGATATGCAGGGGCAACTGGCGTTGCCAAACCGCGAGGTTCACGCCGTCATTGAGCACGTCAGCCAGCGCCAGCGGGGTTTCACCACGGGTCTGGCGGATCACCGGGCGCAGCGGGATAACCGGGGCCAGCATCAGGCGACCTCCTCGAACCAAGGGCCAAACGGGTCGGCCAACTGGCGCCAACCCTCGACGCCCAGGGCCATTTCTTCATCGGTGAGCAAGCAGGCGTCCAGCTCGGCACGCATCTGGGTGAAGTCGATGTTTTGCCCGATAAACACCAGCTCCTGGCGGCAATCGCCGGTGCTCAGCTGCCAGTTGCCCATGATCGCCGCCGCGCTTTCTTCGTCCTGGGGCCATTGGCTTTTCGGCACAAAGCGCCACCAGCGCCCGGCAAAACCATGGCGCATCAGGCCGCCGGCCTGAGACCAACTGCCCGCATCCTGATGCTTGCTCGCCAGCCAGAAAAACCCCTTGGAGCGCAGCAACTTGCCGTTCACCCACGGGCGGTCGATAAAGTCGAAAAAACGCTGTGGGTGAAACGGGCGGCGCGCGCGATAAGCCGTGGAGGCGATGCCGTATTCTTCGGTTTCCGGCACATGTTCACCGCGCAGTTCCCGCAACCAACCCGGCGCCTGGGCGGCACGTTCGAAGTCGAAGCGGCCAGTGTTGAGGATCTTGTTCAGCGGTACTTCGCCCATGACCATCGGGATGATTTGCGCCTGGGCGTTGAGGCGCTCGAGGATCGCCATTAATTCTTCGCGCTCGCGGCTGCTGATCAGGTCGATCTTGCTGATCAGGATCACGTCGGCAAACTCGATCTGCTCGATCAGCAGGTCGGTGATCGAGCGTTCGTCCTCTTCACCCAAGGTTTCACCGCGTGAGGCCAGGCTTTCAGCGGCCTGATAATCGAGCAGGAAGTTCATGCCATCGACCACGGTGACCATAGTGTCCAGGCGCGCGACATCGGCCAGGCTTTGCTCGTTTTCATCGCGAAAGGTGAAGGTTTCGGCCACGGGCAACGGCTCGGAAATACCAGTGGATTCGATCAGCAGGTAATCAAACCGACCTTCCTTGGCGAGTTTTCCGACTTCTTCCAGCAAGTCTTCCCGCAAGGTGCAGCAGATGCAGCCGTTGCTCATCTCCACCAGTTTTTCTTCGGAGCGGTTAAGGGTGACGTCGCGCTGCACCTCGCTGCCGTCGATGTTGATTTCGCTCATGTCGTTGACGATCACCGCCACCCGCAGGTTGTCGCGGTTGCGCAGGACGTAGTTGAGCAGCGTGCTTTTACCGGCGCCGAGAAAACCGGACAACACAGTAACGGGGAGACGATTGGGCATCAGGTATTCCTCATCAGGGGTGGCCGGTCAAATCGCCCGTTTATGGCGTTCGCGCAGCTCTTCACGTTCTTTGGCTTCGATACTCAGGGTCGCGGTGGGGCGTAGCAGCAGGCGTTTCAGGCCGATGGGGTCGCCGGTTTCACGGCACCAGCCGTACTCACCACGGGCGAGCAATTCCAGGGCGTCGTCGATCTTGTCCAGCAGCTTCTTTTCACGCTCCAGCAGGCGCAGTTGCCATTGGCGCTGTTCTTCGGCGCTGCCCACATCCGCGGGGTCGCTGTTGGTTTCTTGCTCGCGTAGCACCAGGAACTCGGCTTGGATGCGCGCCTGCAGTTCGTAGCGCTGGGTCAGCAGCAGTTCGCGGAAGAAACCTTGCTGGGCTTCATTCATGTAGTCGCAGGGCGGTTGCGCCAGCAGGTCTTGTTCAGTCATGGAGAGCGGTTCACGGGTCAGGCTGTGCTACGATGTTATAGTATAACAATGCGAATAAGCCAATCTCCCTTGCTCGTCACGACGAAGGGCGCAATGCTTGAACACTTTCTTGCCCCGAGAAGCCCTATGAAATACCTGGTGTGCGCACTGTTGTTGGCGGTGGCAGGACCGGCCTGCGCCCAAGCGCCGAGCCTGTTGGCAAACTGCACGCGCAGCGCCAACCTGCTGGCCTGTGTGGACCCGTTGGGCAATGCCTATAGCGTGGCGACTGTGGGCAGCACCACGTACTTGCGAGGTTTCGAGGTGATCGGCAAACGCTACTGGGCACAGACCAACAGCCGCTATGGGCAGCTGACGTTCTTTACCGGGTTGGCGTCCGATGGTGAGGCGTGGGTCGGCTATACGCGCCGCGTGGGCTGGACCACGATCAACCGGTTTTCCAGTTCAGGCGGCACCCGCGCGACGTTCACCTGCAGCCGTATGACCGGCTGTTAGACCTGGCCGTTCTTCTGCTCCTGAACCCAGGCCATGTAGCTGTTCATCGGCGGGTTCTTCTCGAAGTATTTTTTCAAGCCCTCGAACAGCCCATCCGCCACCGCCTGTTGATGGCGCGCCGTCACCAGCCGCTGGGCGTCCTGGGTGTTGGAGATAAACCCGGTCTCGACCAGGATCGACGGCACGTCCGGTGATTTGAGCACCGCGAAACCTGCTTGCTCCACGCGCTTCTGGTGCAGCGTGGTGATGCTTTGCAAGCTGCCCAACACCGAGCTGCCCAGTTGCAGGCTGGAGGCGATGGTGGCGTTCATCGACATGTCGAGAATCACCCCGGCCAGCATCGGGTCCTTGTCCTTGAGATTGAGCAACGTAGTGGCGCCCAGCAAATCCGCACCGTTTTCACGCTGCGCCATGAAGCGCGCCGTGGCGGAGGTGGCGCCGCCTTCAGACAACGCATACACCGACGCTCCGGATGCTGTGAGCCGTGGCGCGGCATCGGCGTGCACCGAAATAAACATATCGGCCTTGTGCTGACGGGCAATCTCCACGCGCTTGCGCAGCGGCACGAAGAAGTCGTCGTTGCGCACCAGTTTCACGTCAAAACCCTTCTCGCGCTTCAAACGTTTGGCCAGCAATTGGGCGATGGACAGCACCACGTCTTTCTCGCGCTGGCCCTTGGAGCCGATCGCGCCTGGGTCTTTGCCGCCGTGGCCGGGGTCGACCACCACGATGATGTCGCGCTTGGGATGGGCTTTATCCACCGGCGCAATCAAGGGCGGCGGTTCGGCGGCGATTTGGCGCGGCGCGTGGGTAGCGTTGGTCAGGTCGAGTACCAGGCGATGGCCTTGGCCATCCTGCGGCGGCAACAAGAAGCTGTTGAGCTGCATTGGCGCGGCCAGGTCCAGCACGATACGCGTATCACCTTTGCCGAAATGCCCGGAACGGATCGAGGTAATCCCGCTGTTTTTCAGCGCCAGCTGCGAGAAATCACCGCTGAGCCCGGCGCCGCTCAAGTCGATGATCAGGCGTTCCGGCGCGGTCAGGGAAAAGGTCTTGTATTGCACCGGGCCGCTGAGGTCGAACACCAGCCGCAGTTTGTCGTCGGAGCGCCACAGGCGCGCATTACGAATCTGTGTGGCGAAGGCCCCCAATGGAAAGGTGAACAGAGGGCTGACCAGCAGCAGGTTGAGGAGCTGACGTCTGTGCATGACATGTACCGCAAATAGAGGAGCGTCCCTGCTCGACATGACTGAAGAAAGGCTGGAACAGAAAAAGCATCGTCGACTCAATAGTTATAATATAACATGTCTTTTTATTTCCAACGATGGACCTGCTCATGAATGCGCTGACTCTGCCGGATATCGCCGCGCAGGCTTCACGCCAAGCCTTGCCGCTCGACTGGGTGGGCATGTGCGGCATCGCCTTGCCCATCCTCGTCGACGGCCAACGCCTGGCTGCCACTGCCGATGCGGGCGTCAGCCTGGACGACGGCGAGGCCCGTGGCATTCATATGTCACGCCTGTACCTGGCCCTGGAAATGCTCGACCAGCAGCTTCTTACGCCTGCACTTCTGCGTAATGTACTGCAGCGCTTTCTGGAGAGTCATGAAGGTTTATCTAAGAACGCGTACCTGCGAATTCACACGGATTTGCTGCTAAAACGTCCGGCGCTGGTCAGCCCATTAGCTGGCTGGAAAAGCTACCCGGTGTGCATCGAGGCGCGTCTGGAAAACCAGATGTTCCACGTGGAACTAAAAATTGACGTTACATACTCCTCAACCTGCCCCTGCTCCGCTGCGCTCGCCAGGCAATTGATTCAGCAGCAATTTGTTCAAGATTTCGCCAATACGCCGCTGCAACACGAAGACGTGCTGACCTGGCTCGGCAGCGCCAACGGCATCGTCGCCACACCCCACAGCCAACGCAGCAGCGCAGAGCTTTCCATCCAGTTGGACGCCAACCAGTCCACCTTGCCGCTCACCAACCTGATCGACGACGTCGAGGCCGCCCTCGGCACCGCCGTGCAAACCGCTGTGAAACGTGCGGACGAACAAGCCTTCGCCTTGGCCAACGGGCAGAACCTGATGTTCTGCGAAGACGCCGCCCGCCGCCTGAACCTCGCCTTGAAACGCTCGGATGCCGTCAAAGCCTTCCACCTGAAAGTGATCCATGCCGAAAGCCTGCACGCGCACGATGCCGTGGCTGAAAGCCGCTGGACGAGAGACTCTGCATGATCACCTGTAACGCTTTGCGTTGGGGCGCACCTGGGCAACCACTCACTCCAGCGCTGGATTTGACCCTGGAAAAAGGCAGCCTCACCGGCATCATCGGCGCCAACGGCACTGGCAAAAGCAGCCTGCTCAAAGTCATCGCAGGCCTGCAAAAACCGCTGGCGGGAAGAGTCAGCGTGGCGGTCCCACGCCGCGGTGGCCTGTCGTTCCTGCCACAGCAACAACACCTGGATCGGCAGTTCCCAATCAGCCTGCAGGCGTTGGTCGCCGCCGGTTTCTGGGGCACTCAGCTAACCCCGCTACAACGCAACGAACGCCTGCAAGCCGTCTTGGAGGATTGGTGCCTCAGTGGCCTGGAGCATCGCCCGTTGATGGCGTTGTCCGGTGGCGAACTGCAACGCGCCCTGCTCGCCCGCATGAGCCTGGCCGAAGCGCCCGTGTTGTTGCTCGACGAACCCCACGCCGCCCTCGACGAAGACGGCCAGGCGCTGTGCTGGAAACACATCCACGCCTGGCACGATCAAGGCCGCACGATCATCGTCGTCTGTCACGACCTGGCATCGGTGCGCCATCACACCCCGCACGTGGTGCAGATCAAAAGCACCGGCTGCGTGTTCGGCCCCAGTAAAGAACTGATCCGCCCGCAACCTCACATGCAGGTGGTCTGATGCACTTCGCCGCCCACTTGTGGATGCCGTTCCTCGACTTCGTGTTTATGCGCCGTGCACTCATTGGCGGGCTGGTGCTCGCGTGCAGCACCGCGCCGCTGGGTGTGTTTCTGATCCTGCGGCGCATGAGCCTGATCGGTGACGCCGTGGCCCACGGCATCCTGCCTGGCGCCGCATTGGGCTTCTGGTTTGCTGGCCTCAGCCTGCCCGCGCTGACCATCGGCGGCCTCGGCGCGGGCCTGAGCATGGCCGGCTTGGCCGCGTGGATCACGCGCCGCACCGGCCTGCGCGAAGACGCCAGCCTCGCCGCCATCTACCCCATCTCGCTGGCCGCCGGTGTGCTGATCCTCGGCCTCGCCGGTAAGCGCCTGGACCTGCTGCACCTGCTATTCGGCTCAGCCCTGGCGGTGGATGAAACCACCCTCACCGGCATGCTTTGGGTCTCCGGTTTCAGCCTGATCGCCATGGCGCTGATCTACAAACCGCTGCTGCTGGACACCCTCGACCCGCTGTTCCTGCAAACCGTCAGCCGTCTCGGCCCGATCGCCCACGGGTTGTTCCTGACCTTGGTGGTGCTGAATCTGGTGATTGGTTTCCAGGCCATCGGCGCGTTGATGGTGGTGGGTTTGATGATGTTGCCGGCGATTGCTTCACGCTTCTGGAGCCGGCGCCTGCCGGTGTTGATCGCGGTATCGGCGGTGCTGGGATGCCTGTCGGTGTGGTTCGGTTTGTTGCTGTCGTTCTACTACTCGCTGCCCAGCGGCCCGGCCATCGTGCTGGTGGCTGGCGGTGGGTATTTGCTGTCCGTAATCTTCGGTCCGGTGCACGGCTTGCTGCGCCGCCCGCCTTTGCTTACATCCCAATGAGGTGTTTCCCGATGCGCGCTCTACTCGTGCTGTTCAGCCTGCTGCTGCCTTTGTCGATGGCCCAGGCCGCCGACAAGCTCCAAGTGGTTACCAGCTTCAGTATTCTCGATGACATCACCCACCAGATCGGTGGCGACCACATCCAGATCAGCAACATGGTTGGCCCGGACGCTGACGCCCACACCTACGAACCCACGCCGGATGACGCCAAAGCGCTGCTCAAGGGCAAGCTCATCATCAAGAACGGCCTGAGCTTTGAACCTTGGCTGGACCGCCTGGTAACCAGCACAGAAACCAAAGCCACGGTCGTGACCGCCAGCAAGGGCGTGATCTCCCACACCATGGACGAAGACGGCGAAACCATCCCCGACCCGCACGCCTGGCACAACTTGGCCAACGCCGAAATCTATGTGAATAACATCACCAAGGCACTGGTGGCGGCCGACCCAAGCAACAAGGCGGACTACCTGCGCAACAGCCAAACCTACCTGAAAGAAATCTACCGCCTGCTGGCCGAAGCCAAAACCAAGTTCGGCGCGCTGCCACCGGGCAACCGTCGCATCGTCACCTCCCATGACGCCTTCGGTTACCTGGGCCAAGCTTATGGCATCCAGTTCCTGGCGCCCCAAGGTCTGTCGACTGAACGTGAGCCGTCGGCCGCCGAAGTCGCTGCGCTGATCACCCAGATCCGCAAGGACAAGGTCAAAGCCGTGTTCGTGGAAAACATCAAGGACTCGCGCCTGCTCAAGCAGATTGCTGACGAAAGCGGCGCACAGATCGGCGGCACGCTGTACTCCGACGCCCTTGCCGCCGAAGGCCCGGCCAGCACCTTCACCGGGCTGTTCGAGTACAACCTCAACACCCTGTGCGCCGCCCTGAGCAAGCCATGACCTTGAGCATGCTCGACCTGGAAGCGGCTGCCATCGGCAGCCGCTTCCCACTCGAACCGGTGCTCGACGCCCTGTCGTGGAACAGCGACGGCCTGATTGCTGCCATCGCCCAGCAGCACGGCAGCGGCGAAGTGTTGATGCTCGCCTGGATGAACCGCCAGGCCCTCAGCGAAACCCTGGCCACCGGGCAGGTCTGCTACTGGTCGCGCTCGCGACGGCAGCTGTGGCGCAAAGGCGAACGCTCCGGCAACCGGCAACGACTGCTCGAGGCACGTTTGGACTGCGACGGCGACGCGGTACTGCTGATCGTCGACCAACAAGGCCCGGCCTGCCACACCGGCCGGCCGACCTGTTTCTACAACGCCATCGACGGCGCCTACGTTCATATCATCACCTCGCCCCTTAAAAAGGAGCCCACTGCATGATCCGCAAGAACCCTTCCGGCGATCTGCCGGTGATTGCCGAGTCGGCCTACGTCGACAAAACCGCGATCATCTGCGGCAAGGTCATCATCGGCGAGAACGTGTTTGTCGGCCCTTACGCGGTGATCCGTGCCGACGAAGTCGACGCCACCGGCGACATGGACCCGATCACCATCGGTGCCAATTCGAATATCCAGGACGGCGTGGTCATCCACTCCAAATCTGGCGCGGCGGTGACGATCGGTGAATTCACGTCCATCGCGCATCGCTCCATCGTCCACGGCCCGTGCACCGTTGGCGACCGCGTGTTTATCGGTTTCAACAGCGTGCTGTTCAACTGCGCCGTCGGCGATGGCTGCGTGGTGCGCCACAACTCAGTGGTCGATGGCCGCGACCTGCCCGCCGCCTTCTATGTGCCCTCCACCACCCGCATCGGGCCGAACACCGACCTGTCGCAATTCCCGCCGGTGAGTGTCAGCGCTTCGGAGTTTTCCGAAGACGTGGCGCGCACCAACGTCGACCTGGTGCGCGGTTACAAAGCCCTGCAAAACGAGTTCTGAACCATGAGCCGCCTGCTGATTCGCAATGCCCGCCTGGTGAATGAAGGCCGGGAGTTCGATGCCGATGTACTGGTCGCCAACGGCCGCATCGAGAAGATTGCCGCCAGCCTCGAAGGCTACAACGAACCGGTAGAAATCGACGCCCAGGGTCAATGGCTGCTGCCCGGCATGATCGATGACCAGGTGCACTTTCGCGAACCTGGCGCGCCCGACAAAGGCAGTTTCTACAGCGAGTCCCGCGCGGCGGTGGCCGGTGGCATTACCAGCTTCATGGACATGCCCAACACCAACCCCGCCACCCTGAACCTCCAAGCCCTGGCCGATAAGAAGCGAAGGGCCGCATTGAATTCGGTGGCCAATTACGGCTTTCACTTTGGCGTGAGCAACGACAACCTGGACACCGTCGCCGCCCTCGACCCGCGCGAAGTGGCCGGGGTCAAAGTGTTCATGGGCGCCTCCACCGGCAACATGCTGGTGGACGACCCGCGGATTCTGGAGCGGCTGTTTGCCGAAGTACCGACCATCCTCCTCGCCCACTGCGAACACACGCCGAGCATCCTGGCGAACGAGCAGCGCCTGCGTGAGCGCTTCGGCGAGCACATTCCCGCCGTCGCCCACCCGCTGATCCGCGATGCCGAAGCCTGTTATCGCTCATCGTCTTTTGCGGTGGAACTGGCCAAGCGTCACGGCACGCGCCTGCACGTGCTGCACCTGACCAGCGCCCGCGAGCTGGCCCTGTTCGAGGACAAACCCTTATCGGAAAAACGCATCACCGCCGAGGTCTGCCTGCACCACTTGCTGTTCGATGACCGCGACTATCACCGCCTCGGCCACCAGATCAAATGCAACCCGGCGATCAAGACCCGCGCCGACCGCGACGCCCTGCGCCTGGCCCTGCTGAGTGACCGTCTGGATGTGATTGGCAGTGATCACGCGCCGCATACCTGGGCGCAGAAACAGTTGGGCTATCGCGAAGCGCCGTCAGGCCTGCCGCTGGTGCAGCACGCGTTGCCGGCGTTGTTGGAGTTGGTGATCGACGGGCATTTGCCGCTGACCACGCTGGTGGCGAAGACCAGTCACCGTGTGGCCGACTTGTTCGCCATCCCGGACCGAGGTTATCTACGCGAAGGCTATTGGGCCGACTTGGTGCTGATCAAACCCGAGCCCGAAGGCAAACCCGTCAGCAGCCAACCGATCCTCGCGCGCTGCGGCTGGACGCCCTTTGCCGAGCGCAGCTTTCGCCACAGCGTCAGCACCACGCTGGTGTCCGGCCACCTGGCGTGGCACAACGGCCAGGTGGTCGACAGTTGCCAGGGGTTGCCCCTGCATTTTCTGCGTTAAGCGCGGGGTTTGACCGTACCGCAATCGTTGCCCAGCCACTGGGCGTGCGTGTCCAGGCTGCCCTTCTGCTGGATGCCGGTGGCATTGAAAGTGCCGTTAACGGTGGTGGTGAATTCCTGCTGGCTCCGGAAGGTCGCAACGCCAGTGCCTTGGGCTTTCGGACAACTGAAGCGGAATTTCCATTGGTTGCCGGTTTTGTCGGTCACTTCCTGTTTGCAGCCCGATTGAGGGTCGGTCAACGGGATCGAATCAGAAGCAACCTGGGCGGGCGTGAGGCACACCTGCACGCCTTTACCCGCCATGGTGATGCCCTGCTTTTCGAGCATGGCGCGCTGTTCAGGCGTCATCTGTTGCTTGAGCTGACCGAGGATCAGCGACAGGTCCGGCAAGTCCTGGTTATCGACTTTCATATTGCTGGTGGTCAATTCCCACAAGCCCGGCGCCAGCATCTGCGCCTGAGCCGCCACGGGCAGCGTCAATCCAACAACCATGGCCAAACCAAGCAGACGAGCATTCATCGGGTAACTCCTGGGTAATTGTCGGCGTTAGACGCCGTAAAGTTGCCAGTGTTGCACGGCAAATAAAATAGCGACATTCACCGCTGTTCATGGTCTGTTAGGCACTGGATTGCCTGGAGTTACGTCGTTCATGGATTTTTTTGGCCCGCACCTGCTCGCCTACTTCATTGCCACGCTGCATTTTCTCGGGACTCTGGCCGCGATCCACGCAGTGCTGACCGTCAGGACCGCCCAAGGCTCTATCGCCTGGGCCTTGTCGCTGATGTTCATGCCCTACCTGACGCTGATCCCTTACCTGATCTTCGGCCGCAGCACCTTCGACGCGTACATCCAGGCCCGTCGCCAAGCCAACCAGGAAATGCACACCGCCATTACCGAGCTGAACTGGCGCCCTTGGGTCGAAGAAGCCCTGGCCGCGCGCAACTCCAGCGCCTACGCGTCCCTGCGCGCCATGCCCAAGCTGGGCCGCATGCCGTGCCTGGCCAACAATGAAGTGCGCTTGCTGATCAATGGCGAAGCCACGTTCAGCGCGATTTTCGAGGCGATTCGCAACGCCAAGACCGCCGTGCTGTTCCAGTTCTTCATCATTCATGACGACGATCTTGGCAGGCAGTTGCATGCCTTGCTGAAGGAAAAAGCTGCCGAAGGCGTAGATATTTACGTGCTCTACGACCGCATCGGCAGCCACGCCCTGCCCTACAGTTATGTGCAGTCGCTGCGCGACGCTGGGGTCAAAGTCAAAGCGTTCGCCACCCGCAGCGGTTGGCTCAATCGCTTTCAGGTCAACTTCCGCAACCACCGCAAGATCGTGGTGGTGGACGGCATCACCGGGTTTGTCGGTGGGCATAATGTCGGTGATGAGTACTTGGGCAAAAAGCCACCGCTGGCACCGTGGCGCGATACCCATGTGCAGGTCACAGGCCCTGTAGTGGCGTGCCTGCAGGAGTCGTTTGCCGAAGACTGGTTCTGGGCCGCACGGGAATTGCCGCCGCTGATCCTGCCGGACGCTTACCCCGAAGACGGTGTGCTCTGCCAGTTGCTCGCCAGTGGGCCGGCCGACCCGTATGAAACCTGCTCACTGTTTTTCGTCGAGGCCATTCACGCAGCGACCGAGCGGGTGTGGATCACCAGCCCGTATTTCGTGCCCGATGAAGCCGTGTTCGCGGCCCTGCGCCTGGCGGTGCTGCGCGGCGTGGATGTGCGCCTACTGCTGCCGTCGCGGCCGGACCACCGCATCGTCTATGCCGCTTCCAGCCTGTATGCGATCGAAGCGGTACGCGCCGGCGTGCGGGTGTTCCGCTACAAGCCGGGCTTCCTGCATCAGAAAGTGGTGTTGGTGGACAGCGAAATCAGCGCCATCGGCAGTGCGAACATGGACAACCGTTCGTTCCGGCTGAATTTTGAAGTGATGTTGCTGACGGTCGATGAAGCCTTTGCCAGCGAGGTGGAGCAGATGCTGCTGGATGACTTCGCCTTGGCCCATGAAGTCAGCCAGGAGGAAAGCCTTGAGACCCGCCGCCTGCAACATCTGGGCATGCGGGTAGCACGGCTTATTTCACCCATCCTCTGAACACAACAGAACAAACGTGGGAGCTGGCAAGCCAGCTCCCACGTTTTTTAGACCTTCTGTGTTCCTAAGTCAGCGGTAGATATCTTCCCGCGTCCACGGCAGTTCATGGCTGCCATCGGCATGCGGTTTTACCGCCAATATCTGGTGCAAATTGATCCAGCCCCGCGCAAACGCATACGCGCAACCCGCCAAATACAGCCGCCAGATGCGTAACGCTTGCTCCGGCACCCTCTTCGCCGCCGCTTCCAGGTTGTCTTCCAGGCGCTCGCTCCAATGGTCCAGCGTGCGCGCGTAGTGCAGGCGCAGGCTTTCGACGTCGACCACTTCCAGCCCGACCTCGCTGATTTCCGCCGTCATCATCGCCAGGTGCGGCAGCTCGCCGTTGGGGAACACATAACGCTCGATAAACTCCCCGGCGCCACGGCCAACTGGGCGGCCGTCGATGTGTTTAGCAGTAATGCCGTGGTTCATCACCAGGCCGCCTTCACGCACTGCGCCAAACAGGACCTTGCAGTACTGCGCCAGGTTGGCGTGGCCGACGTGTTCAAACATGCCCACGCTCACCACTTTGTCGAAACGACCGTCTTGCGGCAGGTCGCGGTAGTCGAGCAGTTGCAGGTCCACCTGGCCTTCCAGGCCCTCGGCTTTGACCCGTTCCCGGGCCAACTCCAGTTGTTCCTTGCTCAGGGTGATGCCAAACACTTTGACCCCGAACTCACGCGCCGCAAACCGCGCCAGCCCGCCCCAACCGCAGCCTACGTCGAGCAAATACTCACCCGGCTGCAAGCGCAACTTGCGGCACAGATGGCGAAATTTGTCTTGTTGAGCTTGATCGATGGATTCGCTGCCGGTTTCGAAATAACCGCAGGAGTACGCCATGTCCTGGTCCAGCCACAGCTGGTAGAACTCGTTGGACAGGTCGTAATGGTAGGAAATGGCCGCTGCGTCAGTGGCCTTGTCGTGGATCGAGCGCACCGGACGACTCCCCTCGTCGTCATCAATCAGGGCGTGACTCAACTCGTCACACACCCGGATCACTTCGGTGATGGAGCCTTCCAGCTCCAATTTGCCCTCGACGAAGGCTTCGCCCAATGAGTCGAGCGTTGGATGGGTCAGACTGGACACAAACGTGGGGTCCTTCACCACGATGGTCACACTGGGCTCGGGGCCCAAGTTGAATTCATGGCCGTCCCAGAGTCGAAGACGTAGCGGTAGCTTAAGATTCTGTAAGGCCGGTGGAAGTTGCGCGAGCATGAGTAATCCCCCTTGTTTCAGACGTCTGGTTTGAGGGTAGACCATCCGAAGACAAAGTAGGAGGCTATCGAATTGATAGCGCTATTCTATAGGCCTCGTCGCTCGAGCAAACCGTCCTGGATCCACTGTTTCAGCCACGTAACCGCTTGCAGTGGCGCACCCTCTCCAGTAGTGACTGCCAACTCTGCGCACAGTTCTGAAAAACTCCAGCCAGTGGTCACCATTCCCGCCAACGCGCAGGCTTCGGCCGGCTCCAGGCTGCGGTAATGGCACACGTTCTGGTGACGCCACACCAGGCAAATCTGCGCCAATTCCAATGCCTGGCTGTCAGGGAAATCCGACTCATCTTTGCTGGCTCGCCAGATCGCCACGCTGTTGAAATGGCACAGCACCTGCTGCACCGACGGCGCCAGGGTGACCTGCAAACCCGGCCAGTCTTCGGGTGCCAATTGCGCCATGTCATTCAGGCTCAGCGGCTCGCCCTGCGGCGCGTCAAAGGCCAGGGTAAACGCCCACTCCAACCGCGCCAGCTCGGCCAGCGGCGCGCTTTGCTCAGCCACCAGATGCTCAACGAGAAACGCCGGGAACCGCTCGCCCAGCCATCGCAGGCTGTAATGGGCAGACGGATAACGCCGCACATAGGCGTGTGTCAGTAACGCGAATTCATCGTCCCCCAGCCAATACCAGATGGCGCCGAAGTCATGCCGCAACACTTCTTGCAGTCGGGCGACATAGGCGTTGTGATAAATCGCCAGGCCCGTGTCCACGTCCAGGGTCGGCCCGCCCAGCAAGGCGGCGGCAAAACAATGGTTGGCCACCGAGGTTTCGCACAATAGATGCTGTTCAAAGGCCAGCTGCCAATCAATCAGGCGCATAACGCCCTCCTGGCCAACGCGGCAGCGCCCAGTTCACGGGCCTTGCTCAGCTCGGTGAGCAGCTCTTCGAAAGGTGGGAAATGGTCATCGCGCTCCAACAACGTCGACACCGGCCCCAACAGCTCCAGCGTTTGCTGATAAAGCGCCCACACCGGGTCGCAGACCGGATGGTCGTGGGTATCGACCACGTAATCGCCGTAATCCATATGCCCGGCCAAGTGCAGCTGGCGAATGCTTTCGGGCGGCAGGCTGCGGATAAAGGTCCAGGCGTCGAACCCGTGATTACGCGAGCTGACATACACATTGTTGACGTCCAGCAACAGCTGGCAGCCCGTGAGATGAGCCAAGGCATTGAGGAATTCCCACTCGGTGAATTCATCCGCCTTGGAGCGCACGTAGCTGGAGACATTTTCCAATACTAACGGGCGCTGTAACACGTCCTGCACTTGGCGCACGCGGCCGGCTACGTGATAAAGGCTTTCTTCGGTGTAAGGCAGTGGCAGCAAGTCGTGCAATTGGTGCGCACTGCCACGGCTCCAGCACAGGTGATCGGAAATCCACGCGGGCTGAATGCGCTCGGCGAGCTGTTTGATTTGTTTGAGGTAATCGATATCGAGGGCATGCGGCCCACCGATGGACAGGGACACACCGTGCATCACCAAGGGATAACGCTCGGCTATCGCGTCCAGGTAATACAAGGCTTTACCGCCCTGGACCAGATAATTCTCGGAGATCACTTCGAACCAATCCACGGCCGGCGATTGTTCAAGGATCTGCTGGTAGTACTCACTGCGTAAACCCAGGCCGTAACCCAGACTTGGAAGGGACGCGGACATGACTCACTCCAAGGCAAAGTGTCCGCAGCGGTGGGGGGCATCCGCTGCGGGTGCACTTGGTTGCCGGTTATTCGCCGACGGTGCCGCCTTTCTGGTCGCACATGGCTTTGCTCATGGAGAGGAAGCCCTGGCCTTTGCAAGAACCCTGACCTTTGCACGCGTGGTCTTTGGTTTTGCAGTCGTTCTGGCCTTTGCAAGCGTTGACGCCATAGCAATGCACAGCGGTATCAGCGGCTTGAGCCTGAGTGGCAACACCAGCAAACATAGTAGCGGCGGCCATTGCGAGGGCGGCACCAGCAGCAGCGGATTTGATGTTCATCGTGTATTCCTCATGATCGGTAGTGGAGCCGGTCTGAACGGATTGTTCAGTCTCGACATACCACTAGAGTGAGGTCCCTTATCCGCGTTACAGCCGTGTGCAAATATTTCTAAAATTAATCGTCGAGCTTCAAAAGCGGCTCCTGAAAGCGCAGCAAACGCCCGGCGTTGCCCAGTACCAGCAAGGTGCTGAGGTTATGCAACACCGCCGCAATCATCGCGCCTGCGGCCCCCAGCCAGCCAAACGCGGCGAACACGACGATGGCCAAGGTCCAACCCAAACCGATGATCACGTTGACCTGCAACGTATGGCGGCACTGGCGACTCAAACGCACACAGGTGCCCAGGCGGCGCAGATCGCTACCGATCAACACCACATCCGCCGAAGCGAGTGCAATGTCCGCCCCGCCCGCGCCCATCGCCACGCCGACCACGCCCGCCTTGAGCGCCAGCGAGTCGTTGATACCGTCACCGACCACCATCGGGCGGAAGCCGCTGCTGATTTCCCCCAGCACGCGGTTGAGTTTGTCTTCCGGCAGCGCCTGGGCTTCGACGTCGCTGATGCCCACGTCCAGCGCCAGGCTGTCCGCCACGCTTTGACGGTCGCCGGTCAGCAGCAGTTGGCGGCCCAGGCCCAAGTCCCGCAGTTCTTGCAGTGCCTGACGCGCTTCCGGCTTGACGCTGTCAGCCAGCAACAGCCAGGCGAGAAATTGCCCGTTCAGTGCCAACCCGGCAGTCGGCCCGTCATGGTTCGGGACTGCGGTAGTGGTAATACCCAGTTGCTCAAACAACTCCGGGCGCCCCAAGGCCGCTTCGCCCTGCTCGGTCTGCGCCACCACGCCAAGCCCCTGACGTTCGCGGATATCCGTGAGCCCCAGCATTTGTTCCTGCGTCGCCAACCCCGCCAGCGCACGGCTGACCGGGTGACTGCTGGCCGAACCCAGGCTGGCCGCCAGGTTCAGCAGCACCTGCCGATCCGGCGCCGTGGTTTCGACAGATTGCAGGCGCAGCGTGCCAAAAGTCAGCGTGCCGGTCTTATCCACAACCAACGACGTCAGGTCCGCCAGCTCTTCGAGGAACGCCGAGCTGCGAATCAAAATCCCGTGCCGCGCCGCCACCGCAATCCCGGCAATCGCCGTGGCCGGTGCCGACAGCACCAACGCACACGGGCACGCCGCCACCAGCACGGCGAGCATAGCCTGCGCGTCATTGGTCACAAACCAGGTCACCGCCGCCAGCAGCAATACCAGCACCATATAGCTGCCGGCGTAACGCTCTAGCAGCCGCGTGATCGGCGGCTTGGAACGCTCGGCGTTCTGCATCAGCGCGATAACCTTGCCCAAGGTCGATTCATTACCCGTACGGGTCACTTCAAGGCGCAGCAAACCGTCGAGGTTGATCGCGCCACCAAACACCTGCACGCCGACACTGGCTTCCAGCGGCACCGACTCACCCGTAATGGGCGCCGTGTCCAGGCTCGCCTGGCCCGACAGCACCACGCCATCGGCGGGCACGCGGTCACCGGCACGCACTTCGACGATATCGCCCGTGTTCAGCGTGCCGTTATCCACTTCCACAATGCTGCCGTCAGCCTGCACCAAACGCGCGTGGCTGCGGGTCAGCTTGCCCAGCGCATGAATCGCTTCCTGGGAGCCGATGACGCTGCGCTCTTCCAGCACATGGCCGAAAATCATGATGATCGGCAGCAAGGCGGCGGTCAGCAGGTCGCCCGTGGCCCACGCGCCAATCATCGCCAGGGCGATCAACTGGTCGGTGATGCCATGCAGGCTCGGGTAACGCAGGCTGTACCAGGCCGAGCGCATCACCGGCACGGCCACCAGTAAGGAGGCGACCCCAAGCAGCAGTTGGCTCACACCGTTCTGGTCCGGCGCCAGCCAGCGCCACACCAACCCCAATACCAGCAAGCCCAACGCCAACATGGCCAGGGTCAATTGCCGGGCAGCACTGCGCTGCTCGGCGGACGTCAGCATAGGCGCGCTCATTGTTCGGCTCCCTGAATGATCAAACGGGAGTCGTCTTTAGGATCGACCGTGGTCACGGAACCGGCCTGGCCAAGAATCTTCGGCAGGCGCTCGCGGTACAGCCGTAGCATCAAGCCCGGGTCTTTGACCTGGGCCAGGCTTGCGACGGTGGCGGTTTGCGCCTGGGCATTGGCCAGGCGCTCACTGGCCTGGGCGTGGGCGACTTGCACCACGCGGTCGGCCTCTTGGGTGGCGGTTTGGGTGAGTTTTTCCGCGTCGGTACGCGCATTGGCCACGGCTTTGTCGGCTTGCTGGCTGGCAGTCAGCACTGCGTTGAATGCATTCACCGCCGGGCCCGGCAGGCTCGATTGCACATCGACACGGGTCACTTCGATGCCCAGTCCCAAACCGGTGGAAGCCAACTCCGCCAGACGCTTATTGATGCCTTGCACCAGATCACCACGCAGCCGCTCACGACGCTCGGCGGCGCCATTATCGCTGCCGATCAATTCCGGGCGCGCCACCAGAATCGTGTCCAGATCGCGCGCGGCCGTCAGGGCCACGGCGCTGCGCGTCACCAGGCGGTCCAACGCCGGCAGCACATGCTCGCCTTGCAGCACAAACGCGTAGGGTTCGGTGACCTTGTAAAACACCCGCACATCCAGCTGCACCACCCCAGCATCGCCGGTCAGCAGGTAGCCGGAGCCGGCCAGTGCGTCGCTTAACGGCGTGGCAAAACTGGCCACGCGGTCGGCCTGCGTTGCCGCGTCGGAACGCAGAAGGTTCTCCACGCGACGTTCGATCACGCGGTCCGCCGCTGGCAACAGCACCACGTGCTCGAACGGCTGCGGCCACGCCAGCAGCAACCCGGCATTTTGAATACGGTCCAGCGCGCCGAAGTGCAACACCACCGCACGGTTCTGCGGGTCGATCTGGCGCACATTGGAAAACGCCCAGGCCAACGCCGCCAACACGGTCACCGCGTACAACGCCAGGAAGGTCAGGCGCCCAGCCTGGATCCATGGGCTGTCCGGGCTGTCACGCTCACTCATGGTTGAACATCCTTCGGCCCATCGACCAGCGCGCGGAACGGCGCAGCGTCGGTGCGCAGGATGATCTTGGTGCCCGGCGTCACCACCGTGCCCAAAGTGTCCAGCGAGCGCAGCAAGTTATACAGCTGCGGATTACCGGCGTAGGCACGCCCATAAATCTGTGCGGCTTCGACCCGCGACTGCGCCTCGATGTCGGCGGCTTTCACGGTGGCATCAGCCTGCACGATGCGCGCATCACGCTCGGCGGCGGAGCGAATCTGCGCCGCTTCACGTTTGCCCACGGCCGTGCGCTCGGTGGCGATGGTTTCGCGCTCGGCACGCATGCGGTCGACGGTGGCGGTGAGCGTCACCGACGGCAGCGTCAGGCGCTCGACACCGACTTGCACCACGCGCACGCCATAAGTGGTGAGCAATTGTTGATCAATCTGCTGGCGCAACTGCGCCTCGAAATCAGTGATGCGCACTTGGCTGGCGTCGGTGTTGATCAGGCTGGACAGGTCGAAACTCGCGGCGGTGGTTTCCAGCGCCGAGCCGACGAACGTGCGAATCTGCCGCGCCGCTTCATCCGGCTGGTTCTGCACCGCACGCATAAAGCGCTGCACATTGTCGGCATCACCCTGCACCTGCCACGCCACATAGGCTTGCACGATGATGCGCAGGCCATCGCGAGTGCCCACATCCTGCAAACCGCTGGAGGTGGTGCGCAAGCGCAGGTCCACCGGGATCGCCGCTTCGAACGGCGCCGGCCAGCGCCAGCCCAGGCCCGGTTCCAGCAGCACCCGCGACGGGTTGCCGAACCGCGTAATCACCGTGGCTTCGCCGGAACGCACCTGCACCAGGCTGGCGGCTGCTACCGCAAACAGCACCAGCAACACCGCCCAGGCCATGCGCCGCCAAGGGAACGGGCCAGCCGCTTGCTCATCACCGTGGTGGTGATGGTGGTGGCCGTGATGATGACCGTGATCGTGAGAATGAGCGCTCAACAGACAGACTCCTTATTGAACGGCTTTACGCGGCGCCATCGGGTCGGCCGGCAAAGTAAAAGAACGCAGATCAATCGTCGGTGCGCCATCGGCGCCTAGGCGGTGATCCAGAATAAGCAGCTTGGCGTGGGCCAAGCCTTGGCTGAGTTGGCCGAGGTACTGTTCCAGCACGAAGGCCTGGCCTGCAGCGGCGTAGGCCTTTTGCTCAGCGGTAAAACGCAGGTCGGCCGCTTGGGCACCGGCATTCACTTCGCGCGCGGTGGCCAACGCCTGATCGCGCGCGGTGCTGGCTTGCAGCAAGGCTTGGTTGGTCTGTTCGCTGGCGGCGCCGCGCTCGCGGGAGATCAGCGCCTGGGCGCCGATCTGGGCAGCCTGCACGGCGTGGTAGGCATTGGCGGCGCCGGCCGGTGGGTGAATCGCTTCCACCACCGTGGCTAAAATTTCTACGCCACTGTTGAGTTTCTGCAAATCCGCCTGCACCGAGCGGCCGATTTCATCGGCCAGTTGGGTGCGTTGCTCACCGAGCAATTCGTCGAGGGTGCGCGAGGCAAAATCGTGAACCAGGATACGGCTGGCGGTGCTGCGGATCAGCGTCGGCACATCCGCGCTGTTATAGGTGGCGGCCAGCGCGGCCTGATCAGTCAGGCCAATGCGGTAGACGAAACGCACGTCCATATTGACGATCTGGAAGCTCTGCTTGTCGCCGCTGCTGCTGGCAATTACCTGGGCTTTGTCATTCACATGGCTGGCGTCCCACAGCCGGTTGGCGATCAGTGGCGCCGGGCCTTCAGCAGAAACCAGCTCAGGTGGGGAGCCGTCGCTGACGCTGGTGGCCAGTTCATGCACCACGCCATTTTCGATGTTGATGACGCGGCCCAACGGCCAGGGCAACCCGGCATGCAAGCCAGGGCCGAACACTTCCACCGGTTTGCCGAAGCGCTCATAAATCCCACGGCCTTGCAGGGGCACTTCATGCACACCGGTCAGCGCCCAGCCGACCGCCAGCACCACCAGCAACACCGGCAGGAAAGCCCTGCGCATGTAGGTAAACGCCCAGATCTGGCGCAGGTCGATGCCGAAGCGGTTGTGCAATTCGTGCTGCAACGCCAGCAAGGGTCGTGGCGGCCAGCGCAGCAAGTCGGCGATAAAACTTTGCGCCATCAAGCGCGGTTCGAGGCGCGGCTGGCGTGGGCTGAACAACGACAGTACGGCCCTGAGCAAAAACTCCACGGCGACCAGCCCGGGCAGCAGGCCGATCAGCACGGCCAGGCGCAATGGCCAAACAGATTCCGCGCCGGCAAACAGCAGGCAGATCGCACTGACCACCAAACAGGCAATCGCCACCCGGCTCAACTGCGCCAGCTGTGACGCCTCCGGCCATTGCGCGGCGGTTTCCTGAGCCAGGCGGCGCTCGAACACCAACAAACCAAAGGCCAATGCCAGCCCCAACGCAGCGCCAATACTCGCCGATTGCCCCACAGCCGCAGCGGGCAGCGCCAGGTTCCAGAACTCGATAATGCTGACCAACGCCAGCAACGACCAGCCGCTCAGCCACAACACCGGCGCGCCAATCTGCGCCAGCAGGCCGCGGCCAAAACGTGCGACAAATCGCGCGTACCAGCCGGCGTCTTCAACGGGCGGTTCGATCAACTCAACCGTCGGTTCTTCCAGCGCCAGGGCCCGCCAATCGGCGACCCACCATGCCGACTGCAGGCCCGCCACCAACACCCACAAGGCCGACGCGCAGTTGATCAGCACCACCGGCCAGATCGACAGCGGCGCAAACAGGGCGACAAACAACGCCAGCACCCAACCGGAAACGGCCAGCGCCGTCAGGCTGATACCGGCCTGGCGCAATCGACGGGCATGAAACAGCCCCTGCTGAAAACGCGGCAGGCCTTCCACCGAAGCGCCGTCAGCTTCTAGATCCACTTGCATCCACTCAACGCCCGCTCGCACACAATTCGTTACGATATAACACGCAGCGTGAAATTTTTGTTCGAAAACACCACAAACCCCCTGTGGCAGCGGGCTTGCTCGCGATGGCGGTCTGCCGCTTATCGATGTTTAGTCTGATACACCGCTATCGCGGGCAAGCCCGCTCCCACATTTGTCCTTCATTGCATTCGAGATCGTGACTAACCCCCCAGAAACACGAGCCATCACTGGTGTAAGCACGGATAAATCGGCACACTCCAAACAGTTTTTCGCGGGTCCATGGACTAGGAAGCGTCACCTCTCATGATTTCGATCTATCAGCTCAAGCCGCGTTTTCAAAACCTGCTGCGCCCTCTGGTGCAACGTCTCTACGACAACGGCACCACTGCCAACCAGATCACCGTGCTGGCTGGCTTGGTTTCCTTGTTGGTCGGCTTGCTGATCGCAGGCTTTGCCCAACACCTCTGGCTGTTTGCGCTGATCCCGCTGTGGATGATCCTGCGCATGGCCCTCAACGCCATTGACGGCATGCTCGCCCGCGAATTCGGCCAGCAGTCGCGCCTGGGCGCCTACCTCAATGAACTGTGCGACGTGATCGCCGACAGCGCGCTGATCCTGCCCTTTGCATTAATCCCCGGCGTGAGCCTGGCGCCGGTGCTGCTGGTCACGTTGCTGGCGGTGTTCAGCGAATACGCTGGTGTGCTCGGGCCAATGGTCGGTGCGTCGCGGCGCTACGACGGCCCGATGGGCAAGAGTGATCGCGCGTTTGTACTCGGCGTGTTGGCCACCGGCGTGGCCTTGGGCTGGCTCGGCGCGGGTTGGGTCGACACGGTGATGTGGCTGGTTGCCGCCCTGCTCGCCTACACCTTGGTCAACCGTGTACGCCAAGGCCTTAAAGAAACGACGTCCCCTTCTGCATAAGGAATTTGCGATGCGCGAACAGCAAGAGCACAGCTTCAGTACCCACGATGGCGTCGAGCTTTTCTACCGGCACTGGCCGGCCACCGCGCCGCTTGGCGATGAGCCGCGCAAGGCGATCCTGCTGTTCCATCGCGGCCACGAGCATTCGGGGCGTATTGCCCACTTGGTCGATGAACTCGACCTGCCGCAGTTCGACTTCTTCGCCTGGGACGCTCGTGGTCACGGTCAATCCCCCGGCGCACGCGGTGACAGCCCCAGCTTCGCCACCAGTGCCCGCGACGTGCAGACCTTTCGCGACCACATCGGCGCCACTTACGGCATTGAAGAAGAAAATAGCGCAGTGATCGCCCAAAGCGTCGGTGCAGTGATCGCGGCCACGTGGGTGCACGATTACGCGCCGAAAATCCGCGCGTTGGTGCTCGCCTCCCCGGCCTTCAAGGTCAAGCTCTACGTGCCGTTCGCACGGCCGGGCCTGGCGTTGATGCGCAAGTTTCGCGGCAACTTTTTCGTCAACAGCTACGTCAAGGCCAAGTTCCTCAGCCATGACCCTGAACGCGTGGCGTCCTACGACAGCGACCCGCTGATCACCAAGGCGATTTCGGTGAATGTGCTGCTTGGCCTGTACGAAGCCGCCGACCGCGTTGTAGCCGATGCCCAGGCGATCCAGGTGCCGACCCAACTGCTGATCTCCGGCTCCGACTTTGTGGTGCACCGCAAACCCCAGCAGCAATTTTTCGACCGCCTCGGCAGCCTGAAAAAAGAACTGCACATCCTGCCCGGCTTCTTCCACGACACCCTCGGCGAGCGCGACCGCGCCGTGGCCGTGAGCAGCGCCAAGCGCTTTATCCTGCAGAACTTTGCCCACCCGCTGGACCGTGCCGCCCTACTCGACGCCGACAAACTCGGCGCCACCTGCGCCGAGTCCGAATCCCTCGCCGCGCCGCTGCCGCGCAATTCCCTGCGCGACCTGTACTGGCGCATGACCCGCGCCAGCATGGGCCTGGGCAAGAACTTGTCGGACGGGGTGAAGCTGGGCTTCGACACCGGCTTCGACTCCGGCAGCACCCTCGACTATGTGTACCGCAACACTCCCACCGGCAAGGGCGGGTTGGGGCGGATGATCGACACCAACTACCTCAACTCCATCGGCTGGCGCGGCATTCGCCAGCGCAAGTTGAACGTCGAAGAACTGCTGCGCCTGGCCATGGCCAAGTTGCGCAGCGATGATCGCGAAGTGCGCATTGTCGACATCGCTGCGGGCCACGGCCGCTACATTCTGGAAGCCTTGCAGGGTGTGTCGCCGTTGCCGGAATCGATCCTGCTGCGCGACTACAGCGACATCAACGTGCGTGACGGTAGCGCATTGATTCGTGAGAAAGGCCTGGGGGATATCGCCCAGTTCGTCAAAGGTGATGCGTTTGATCGCGCGGACCTGGCGGCGCTCGACCCCAAGCCGACGTTGGCGGTGGTGTCTGGTCTGTATGAATTGTTTGCCGATAACGCCATGGTCGGTGGCTCGTTGGCCGGTCTTGCCGAAGCCGTGGAGCCCGGCGGCTACCTGGTCTACACCGGCCAGCCGTGGCACCCGCAACTGGAACTGATCGCCCGCGCGTTGACCAGCCACCGCCAGGGCCAGGCCTGGGTGATGCGCCGACGCAGCCAGGCGGAGATGGATCAACTGGTCGAGGCGGCAGGCTTTCGCAAGATCACCCAGCGTGTGGATGAGTGGGGCATTTTCACCGTGTCCCTGGCGCAGAAGATCTGAGCATGCGCGAACCCGGTTTATTGAAACCTGCAGTCCTGTGGCTGTTGCTGTTGGCACCGCTGTTTTTCAGCACCTACGGCTTCGCCACCTGGGTCACCAGCCAGCGCAGCGACGTCGGCACGCTGGTGTTCGGCTGGGAAACCCATATGCCGTTCTGGGCCTGGACCATCGTGCCCTACTGGTCCATCGACCTGCTCTACGGCTTCTCCCTGCTGCTGCCCAATAGCCGCCATGAACTGAAACAACACGCGTTGCGCCTGCTGACGGCCCAGGTAATTGCCGTGAGCTGCTTCCTGATCTGGCCGCTGCGCTTCACGTTTGAACGGCCGGAGCTGGATGGCGTGTTCGGCTGGCTGTTTGCCGTGCTGGCGGGCTTCGACAAGCCATTCAACCAGGCGCCATCGCTGCACATCGCGCTGTTGGTGATCCTGTGGATCATGTACCAGCGCCACAGCCAAGGCTTTTGGCGCTGGGTGGTCCACGGTTGGTTCGCGTTGATCGGTATTTCGGTGCTGACCACTTATCAACATCACTTTATCGACTTACCCACAGGCGCCCTCGCCGGCTGGGTTTGCGTGTGGCTGTGGCCGTTGGAACACCCGAGCCCGCTGCTGAATGCGCGGCTTACGCGGGATAGAAAACGCTGGCGGCTAGGCGTGCGCTACGGCCTGGGCGCCTTGGCCTTGGTGATTCTCGCGTTGGTGCTCGGCGGTGGGTGGCTGTGGCTGCTGTGGCCAGCGGTTTCCCTGGGGTTGGTCAAGGCCAATTACTTCGTACTCGGCGCGCCGGGCTTTCAGAAACGCGCCGACGGCACCCTGACGCCTGCCGCGCGCTGGCTGTATGCGCCCTACTTGGCGGCGGCGTGGGTCAACTCGCGCCTGTGGACACGTAAACATCCACAGCCGGACCTGGTTGTGGATAACGTTTGGCTTGGGCGAATCCCCACGGTGGGTGAGCAAGGTTCATTCAAGGCCATCGTCGATCTGTGCGCCGAATTACCGATTAATCCACAGGGCCGCTCTTATGAATGCGTCCCCGTGCTGGACCTGATCGCGCCGACACCCGCCGAATGCCTGCAAGCCGCCCAGGCCATTGAACGCCTGCGCGCAAGCGGGCCGTTATTGGTGTGTTGCGCCCTCGGCTATTCACGCAGCGCCACGGCCGTCGCCGCGTGGCTGCTGCACAGCGGGCGCGCGGCAACGGTGGATGAGGCACTGGCTGTTATTCGTACAGCGCGCGCCAACGTGGTCCTGCATCCCGCTCACCGTGAAGCTCTGGAGGGTTTAGCCCATGCCCGCTGATATGGAACTCCAAGTGGTTGCCAGCCTGCTGCGTCGCGGCCGCTCGCTGGATCAGTTATCCACAGGCCTGACGCTGCTCGGCGTGTTATTCGGCCTGGCCCAACTGCTGTTGGCGAGTATTTCGCCGATCTGCCTGCTGCTCAGCCTGTGGATGATTACCCTCGGGCTGCTGCAAAAGTACTGGGCGCTGCGGGTAGCCTTCGATGCGGATCTATTCGCCCTGCTGGCGCGTGACACCGAGCGCACCCCGGACCTCGATCAAGCCCTGCAAACCCTTGGCTTGCAATCGGCCAAACGCGTCGGCCGGCCTTGGACCGAACGCCGTCGCGGCGCCCTCAAACTGCTGCGCAAGCAAGCCTGGCTCTTGGGCGCGCAAGTATTGCTGACCCTGGCCGTGATCCTCGCCAGCCCTTGGCTACCTTTCGCCGGATAAGGAATCCCCATGTTCGAACCCGTGGTTGCCACCCTGATTACCTCAATGGCCCGCACCGTGACCGGCGCCCGCAGCCTGTGGCTGGGTTGCGCGCCGGTGCCGGTGCAACGCATCTATTTTGCCAACCACAGCAGCCACGGCGACTTTGTGCTGGTGTGGGCGTCGTTGCCACAGAACCTGCGCAAATTCACGCGCCCGGTGGCCGGCAGCGACTACTGGAACAAAAGCGCGCTGCGCCGCTACATCATCAACCGCGTGTTCAACGGCGTGCTGATCGATCGCGAACGCAAAGACCCTGTGGATAACCCTTTGCAGCCCATGCTCGCCGCGCTGGAAGGCGGTGACTCGTTGATCATCTTCCCCGAGGGCACGCGCAATCTCGAAGACGGCTTGCTGCCCTTCAAGAGCGGCTTGTATCACCTGGCAAAAAGTTACCCACAGGCGGAACTGATTCCGGTGTGGATCGCCAACCTCAACCGGGTCATGCCCAAGGGCCGGGTCTTGCCGCTGCCTTTGTTGTGCACCACGAGCTTCGGCGCGCCGCTGCAATTGGAAGACGACGAAGACAAATCCGCCTTCCTCGCCCGCACCCGCGACGCCCTGCTCGCCCTTGCCCCGGAGCATGTCTGACATGGATAGCCAAACCCTGATGTTGTTCGGCGGAATCGGCGCCATCCTGGTGCTCGCCTCGCTGATCGGCCTGATCCTCAAGCTGCGCACCCGTGGCACGCCGAATGCGGTAATCGACAACCTCAACGCCCGCATCAACGCCTGGTGGGTGATGGTGGTGGTGATTGGCATCGCCTTCTGGCTCGGCACCGGCGCGGTGATCCTGCTGTTCTACGCGGTGTCGTTCTACGCCCTGCGCGAGTTCCTCACCCTCACCCCAACCCGCCGCAGTGACTACCCGGCGCTGGTGGCCGCGTTCTACCTGGCGTTGCCGCTGCAATACCTGCTGATCTATGCCGACTGGTACGGGCTGTTCTCGATCTTCATCCCGGTGTACCTGTTCCTGCTGCTGCCGATCCTCGCTTCGCTGGGCGGCGACAGCACACACTTCCTGGAACGCGCATCGAAGGTGCAATGGGGCCTGATGATCGCAGTGTTCTGCGTGTCGTTCGTACCGGCCCTGCTGACCCTCGACATCCCTGGCTACGAAGGCCGCAACCTGTTGCTGATCGCCTACCTGGTGATCGTGGTGCAACTGTCGGACGTGCTGCAGTACGTGTGCGGCAAGCTGTTCGGCAAACACAAGATCGCGCCCAACCTGTCACCGTCCAAAACCGTCGAAGGCTTTGTTGGCGGGATTCTGCTGTCCTCCCTGATCGGCGCAGCGCTGTGGTGGACCACGCCGTTTAACCCGTGGCAGTCGTTCTTGATCGCGCTGCTGATCAACCTGCTCGGGTTTGCCGGCGGCATTGTGATGTCAGCCATCAAGCGCGACCGCGGCGTGAAGGATTGGGGGCATATGATCGAAGGGCACGGCGGCATGCTGGATCGGCTGGATTCAGTGTGTTTTGCCGCGCCGATTTTCTTTCACCTAGTGCGGTACTGGTGGACCTGAGAAATACACCCTCAAGCCCAAAGCGGATCAACTGTGGGAGCTGGCTTGCCTGCGATGGCGGTGGGTCAGCAACTCATCTGTTGACTGATACACCTCTATCGCAGGCAAGCCAGCTCCCACGGTTGTTTTGCGGTGTTTCCAAGTATTCAGCCTGGCAAATGCCCCAGGGGCAAGGCGCCTGGGGTTTTCACGGTCTGGATCGCGAAGTTGCTGCGGATATCCCTCACGCCCGGCAGCTTCAGCAGGCTCCCAGTAACAAACCGCTCATACCCACGCAAATCCGGCACCACCACCTGCAATAGAAAATCCGACTCGCCCGACACTAAAAAAGCCGAGATCACCTCGGGCAACGCCGTCACCGCCTCACGAAACGCATTCGCCTCGGTGTCGTTATGCCGTTCCACCTTCACGCCGACAAACACCATCATGCCCAAGCCGACTTCATCGCGATCCAGCGTCGCCTGATAGCCGCGAATCACCCCGGCCTCTTCCAACAGCCGCACGCGCCGCAAGCAAGGTGAGGCAGACAGGCCGATCTCATCAGCCAGTTGCACATTGCTCAGGCGCCCGTCCCGTTGCAGGGCTTCAAGAATCTTGCGGTCAAAGGCATCGAGTTTTAGATTTGGCATAAATGAATGGTCGCTGGCTTTATAAGTGGCAGATAGTGCCAAGACTAGACGCTTTTCTAGCTGACTACGCAAGCACCTGCCTCGCCCTCCCGCCCTAGAATTAGCCGACAATTGAAGGGGGTGAAACATGGCGCAGCTCTGGTTATTTTTGGTGGCGCTGTCGGTGGTGTATCTGCTGCCGGGGCCGGACATGATCTTGTTGCTGCAAACCGGCGCGCGCCAGGGCAAGGCATTGGCGCTGACCACGGCAATCGGTTTGGGACTAGCGCGGGCGTGCCACGTGGCGTTGGCAGGCATGGGGCTGGCGACCTTGTTCAAGGTGGCGCCATGGACCTTTGATGTGGTGCGCCTGGGTGGCGCGGCCTATCTGTTATGGCTGGGCGTGCAATGCCTGCGCACCAATATGCTGCCAGCGCTCGAAGCCTCTCACGGCGCCCCGCCAGCCCATGCCTGGCGCGCGGCCTTTCAACGCGGCCTGCTGACCAATCTGCTCAACCCCAAGGCCCTGTTGTTCTGCTCGGTGCTGCTGCCGCAATTCATCAACCCGCAAAGCGGCCCGGTGGCGGGGCAATTTGCGTTGCTGGGCGTGATCCTGGTGAGTGTCGGTTTCGTCTTCGATTGTTGCTACGCCCTGGCCGGCGCACGCATCGGCCGCTGGCTGGCACGTAATCGCTCGGCACAACGTATGCAGCAGTGGTTATTCGGCAGTCTGTTGATCGGTTTTGCGCTGCGTCTCACTTTTGTGCAGCACGCCTGAGCGCAGCGGTGTATCCACGTCATCTTTTGTATCAAAGACGCTGTAAGATACGCCGCACTTAGCCAGGGATGCTCACCATGTTCGATACGTTGAAAGCGATCAGCCGCCGTTTTCTCAGCCTGTTAACCACTGTGGTGAGTGCCCTGTTCGGCCAATGGCAACCGCCATCCTGGCTGCGCGCCATCGGCCATGGCCTGGCGAACCTGGGCCGCAAGGCTCGCGCTTACCCGCGTCAGGCTGGCGCTGGGGTGTTGGGGCTGGTGTTGCTGGCCGCCGCCGGCTTCTATGGCTGGCATTGGTATTCAAACCTGCCGCAGCCGCACACCGTGGGTTATTCGCTGCACAAACCTAACCTGACGGATTACACCCAGCAGCCGCCGGTTGTGGATAACTTGCAGGTGCGTTTCGCTGAATCCGTGGCCCCGTTGGCGGCGATTGGTAAACCGGTTACCGAAGGCATCACGCTCAAGCCCACTGTGGCGGGCGCCTGGCGCTGGTCCGACGACCGCACCTTACTGTTCGTGCCGGAAAAAGATTGGCCCATCGACACCCATTACACCCTCGACCTGACCAAGAAAAATCTCCTGGCCGACGGCGTGCTGCTCAGCCAGTACAGCAGCCAGTTTTCTACCCAGCCGTTCCGCGCCACCCTGGCCCATAACGAGCTGTACCAAGACCCGTCCAACCCAACGCTGAAACAGCTGGTGGCGACCTTCCACTTTTCCCACCCGGTGGACGAAGACAACCTGCGTAAGCGCGTGTCCGTGACCCTCGGCAAAGGCCTGGCTTACCGTGATGCGCAGCTGCCTAACCGCCCCGAAATCACCTTCGACGACACCAAGCTCAACGCCTACGTACGCTCCGCCGCCCTGGCCACGCCGCTGGAAAGCACACCGGTCAGCGCCAAGCTCGACGAAGGCATCAAGGCCCGTGATGGCGGCAATGCCAACAACGCGCCGCTGGTGGCGGAAGTCACTGTGCCCGGTCGCTATCGCCTGACCTTTACCGGCGCCGACGTCAGTTTTGTCGACAACGAACGCGGCGAGCCGGAGCCGGTGCTGATGTTCAGCAGTTCCAGCGCCGTAGCCGATGACACCATCGCCGGTAAGGTCCAGGCTTGGCTGCTGCCGGAAAAAGCCCAGGACGACACCCGCCCCTACACCAGCAACGACATCGACGACGCCCTGCTCGCCCGCAGCACCAAGGTCAACTTGACCCACGTGCCCAGCGTCGAGCCGCTGAACACCCTGCACGGCTTCAAGTTCAAGGCCCCAGCTGGCCGCGCGCTGTATGTGCGCGTGCCCGCGAACCTGGAAGCCATTGGCGGCTACCTGGCGAAAAACCCTACGGCCTCCTTGATCAGCATGCCCGCATATCCGCGTACCTTGCAGTTCTTGTCTGACGGCGCACTGCTCAGCCTCAACGGCGAAAAACGCCTGGGCTTCATGGCCCGTGGCGTGCCCGGCGCCCACGTCGAAATCGCTCGCCTGCTGCCCAACCAGTTGCAGCACCTGGTGGACCAGAGCAGCGGCAGCTTCGCTCGGCCGAACTTCGGCAACGAATACTTTGATCGGATGGTCGAGCGTCAGTCGCTGGATATTCCGCTGTCGTCTAATGACCCGGCGAAAACCGTTTATGACAACGTCGATCTGAGCCACTACCTCACCGCCAACGGCGGGCGTCGCGGCATTTTCGTACTCAAGCTGAGCCCTCAGGACGACCCGGCCGAGCGCACGTTTGAATACGACCGCAGCAGCACCAGCGATCTGCGTTTCATCGTGGTCACCGACCTCGGCATCATCGCCAAGCGCGCAAGCGACGGCAGCCATGATGTGTACGTGCAGTCGATCGGCAATGGTTCGCCGGTGGCGGATGCGCAAGTCGACATCATCGGCCGCAACGGTCTGGCGGTCAGCAGTGGCCGCACCGACACCGAAGGCCATGTGCATTTCGCCAAGCTGGATGAATTGCGCCGTGAGAAAACGCCGCTGATGTATGTGGTCACTCGCGGCAATGACCAGTCCTTCCTGCCGATTGCCCGTCAGTCTCAGCAGCTGGATTTGTCGCGTTTCGACGTAGGCGGTTTGGAAGAAGACGGTGCGATTGATCGCCTCAGCGCGTACCTGTTTACCGACCGTGGCCTGTATCGCCCGGGCGAGACGGCGCACGTGGGCATGATCGTACGCAGTGGCAACTGGAAAGGCGCCCTGCAAGGCCTGCCGGTGGAGCTGCAAATCACCGACCCACGCGGCCTGGAGGTAATTCGCCAGCCACTGAAGTTGTCCACCAGCGGTTTTGAAACCTTTGATTTCCCCAGCAGTGAAGTCGCCCCGGCTGGCGATTACACCGCCACCTTGCAATTGATTGGCGAGAAAAACACCCGCACCGACCTGGGCAGTGTCAGCTTCAAGGTCCGAGATTTCGAGCCGGACCGCATGAAGGTCAGCCTGAGCCTGCACGAAACGCCGGTGCCGGGCTGGATCCCACCGGACCAAGTGGTGGCTAAAGTCACCGCGATGCACCTGTTCGGCGCCCCGGCGGCCGGCCGCCGGGTCACGGCGAAGATGTCCCTGAGCCCGACGCTCGCGGCCTTCGACCGTTATCCCGATTACCGCTTCCGCCTCAACGACTCATTGGAAGACGCCAGCACCGAAGACCTCGCCGAAACCACCGTCGATGACAACGGCCAGGCCGTGCTTGACCTCAACCTGCAACGCTTCGCCAACAGCACCTATCGCCTGCAGGTCATGACCCAGGTATTCGAGGCCGAAGGTGGCCGTAACGTAGCGGCGCAAAGTGCGCTGCTGGTGTCGTCCGCGCCGTATCTGGTGGGTGTGAAAAGTCAGGATTCGCTGTCATACGTGGCCAAGGACGCCCCGCGTCAGGTGCAGTGGCTGGCCGTCGCGCCGGACCTTACGCCAGTGGCAGTGGATGGCCTGACCAGTGAAGTGGTCGAGCACCGTTATGTGTCGGTGCTGGTGAAACAGTCCAACGGCACCTACAAGTACGAATCGCGCATCAAAAACATCAGCCAGCCGGCCTCACCGCTGACGATGACCAAGGACGGCGCCAAGCAGACCCTGAACACCGGCACGCCGGGCGACTTCACCCTGCAACTCAAGGATGCCAACGGCAACCTGCTCAACCAGATCGACTACAGCGTAGCCGGGCGTGGCAACACTTCGCGCTCCCTGGAGCGTAACGCCGAGTTGCAACTGCGCCTGGATAAACGCAGCTATGCCACCGGTGATGAAATTGCGATCAGCATTCGCGCGCCTTACACCGGCGCCGGCTTGATCACCATCGAGCGCGATAAGGTCTACACCCAGCAGTGGTTCAAGGCCGACAGCACCAACAGCGTGCAACATATCCGCGTGCCTGCAGGCCTTGAGGGCAATGCCTACGTCAACGTGCAGTTTGTGCGGGACATCGGCTCGTCCGAGGTCTACATGAGCCCGCTGTCCTACGGCGTGGTGCCGTTCAGCATCAACCTGGATGCGCGGCGCATGGCGCTGAAGGTCGAAGGCCCGGCGAAGATCGAACCAGGACAAACCCTGGACATCAAGGTCACTGCCGACCGCCCAGGCCGCGCGGTGGTTTACGCGGTTGACGAAGGCATCTTGCAAGTGGCGCGCTACCAGACGCCGGACCCATTGGGCTTCTTCTTCCAGAAGCGCGCATTGGAAGTCGGCACCAGTCAGATTCTTGACCTGATCCTACCGGAATTCAGCCGCCTGCTCAGTGGGGCAGCGCCCGGTGGCGATACCGAAGGCGCCCTGGCCAACCACCTCAACCCATTCAAGCGTAAACATCAGCCACCGGTGGCGTGGTGGTCCGGGCTGGTGGACCTGCCGGCCGGTGAAACCGTGCTGCATTACCAAGTGCCGGACAGCTTCAACGGCAAGCTGCACCTGTTTGCGGTGGCAGTGGATGCCGACAGCGTGGGTGTCAGCGAGGCCAGCACCGACGTGCGTGGGCCGATCGTGATCACGCCGAACGTGCCGGCCTTTGTCGCGCCGGGGGATGTGTTCAATGTGAGCGCCGGGGTGTTCAGCAACCTCGACGCAGCGGCGGACGTGAAGTTTGAACTGCAGACCAGCGACGGCCTCAACGTGCAAGGCAACAAAGGCAGCACCTTGTCGTTGCAACCGCGCAAGGAAGGCACCGCTGAGTTCAAAATCAAGGTCGGCGAAACCCTCGGCTCGGCGGACCTGCGTTTTATCGCCGTGCTGCCCGATGGCAAACGCATCCAGGTCGGGGAAACCACCTCGATCCGCCCGCTGAGCGAACACCGCGTGGCCCTGAGCCTGGGTCGTTTCGACAGCGCCAGCAAAGAGCTCAAGCCAACGCGCGAACTGTTCAGCCAACTGCGTGATGTGCAGCTGGGCGTGGCGGCCTCGCCGCTGGTGTGGGCCAACGGCCTCAAGCATTACCTGGATGACTATGGCTACGCCTGCACCGAGCAATTGGTGTCCAAGGCCATGCCGGCGTTGATCTGGGGCGGCACGGCGCCAGAAGCCGAGCAAGCGTTCAGCAGCGCGGTGCGCATGTTGCGTCAACGCCAGAACCAAGCCGGCGGCTTTGGTTTGTGGGCGGCCAACCCGGATGTGGCGCCGTATGCCAGCCTGTACGCCACCGATTTCCTGATCGAAGCCAAGGAACGCGGGCTGCCAGTGCCGGAAGATTTGCTGGTGCGCTCCAATGCGTATCTGACGGACCTGGCCAACGGCCCGAGCGAAGGGCTGTCGGAATTGCGCAACCGTGCCTACGCCAGTTACCTGCTGAGCCGTCAGGGGATTCTCGTGAGCGGCGCCTTGAGCGATATCCGCGAGCGCTACGAGAGCTACTTCAAAGACACCTGGCAGAACGACCTGGGCGCCGCTTACCTGGCCGCCAGCTACAAACTGCTCAAGCAGGATCGCCAGGCCGATACGCTGTTCCGCAAAATCCCATGGCGCTCCCTTGTGGATAAGTGGGTCAGCGACGGCCTGTATTACGACCCGCTGGTGCACGACGCCGAACACTTGCACCTGCTGGCGCGGCATTTCCCAGAGTTGCTCGACGATGTACCGACAGCGCTGCTGGATAAACTCGGCAAACGCCTTAACGAGCAACGCTACAACTCGCTGTCGGCCGCCTTGCTGCTGCGTGCCCTGGACAACTATGGCCAGCGCGCGCAGAGCGACATGACCCTCAAGGCCACCGCCTGGCTGGGCGACAAGCAGCAGCAATTGCTGGAGATGGCCGGTCAGCCACCGCGCGCCGCCGTGCCGCGTGCCACGCAGAAGCTGGTGATGGAAAAAACCGACGGCCCGGCCGCGTTCTACATGCTCAGCGAAGCCGGTTTCGACAAGGGCGCCAAGCTCAAGCCGATCAACAATGGCCTGGAAATCATCCACGAATACCTCGACCTCAAGGGCGAGCCGGTGAGCAAAGTGGCGGTGGGCGATGAGTTCCTGGTGCGCCTGCGTCTGCGCGCCACCGACCGCGACCAAGTGCAGCAAGTGGCCGTGGTCGACCTGCTGCCCGGCGGCGTCGAGCCTGTGTATAACTTGCCGCCGGAACCAGAGGCCGCAAGCGCCGATGAAAGTGAAGGCGACGATTCGGAGTACGTGGAAACCGCCGACGGTGATGAAACTGACGCCTGGCAGGCGCCCATCGGCGAAACCGAGCTGAGCAACTGGCAGCCGGACTACGTGGATGTGCGGGATGATCGAGTGGTGTTGTACGGCACCGCGCTGCGCGATGTAAGTACTTTCGTCTACCGCGTGCGCGCCACCAACGCCGGCACCTTCAATACGCCACCGGCCTACGCCGAAGGGATGTACGAAACCACCCTGCAAGGGCGCGGCAAAGTAGGCCAGCTTGAAATTACCAAGCCTTAAACGCCTGACACCGCTGCTGGCAACGGCGGCGGTGCTGGTGGGGTTGCGGCTATGGCCACATGCTCCGCTGGAACAGGCCGTGACCTCGTCGCGGGTGGTGCTGGCCGACGACGGCGCGCTGCTGCGCATGACGTTGGCAACTGACGGCCAATACCGTTTATGGCTGCCGCTTGCGCGCATGTCGCCTTCACTGGTCGAAGCGTTGCTGCTCAAGGAAGACCGCAACTTCTACTGGCATCCGGGGATCAACCCCCCGGCGTTACTGCGGGCGGCCATGGCCACCTACAGCGGCGGCCAGCGCCAGGGCGGCTCAACCTTGAGCATGCAACTGGCGCGACGCTTGTGGGACTTGAACACCCGCCAGGTGCCGGGCAAGTTGCAGCAGATGGCCTTGGCGCTGTGGCTGGAGGCGCGTTACAGCAAGCACGACATCCTTGAGGCCTACCTGAACCTGGCGCCCATGGGCGGCAACATCGAAGGTGCCGAAGCGGCCAGCCGCATTTACTTTGGCAAGTCGGCGGCGCAGTTGTCGTTGTCTGAAGCGCTGGCGCTGGCGGTGATTCCCCAGCAGCCGGGGCGACGCGCGCGCTTTGGGCCGTCGCTGCAAAACGCGCGGCTGCGCTTGATGGCCGACTGGCGTGAAACTTATCCACAAGACCCGCGCAACGACAGTTTGCTCGACTTGCCGCTGGAAGCGCGCAACCGTCAGCAGATCCCGTTTCTGGCGCCGCACCTGAGCGAACAGTTGCTCGCGGCCCAGGCAGGTAACGAGCTCAACACCACCCTCAACCTGCCGCTTCAGCAATTGCTGGAGCGCTTGATTACCGGCTTTATCGCCGAGCGGCGCAGCACCGGTGTGGAAAACGCCACGGCGATCCTGATCGACAGCCGCGACCAGAGCGTCAAGGCGCTGGTGGGCTCGGCGGATTACTTATCCACAAGCATCCACGGGCAGGTCAACGGTGTTTTGGCGCGGCGCTCGCCGGGGTCGACCCTAAAACCGTTTCTATATGGGCTGGCGCTGGATCAGGGCGTGATTCACCCCATGAGCATTCTCAAGGATTTGCCGAGTAACTTCGGCTACTTCCAGCCGGAAAATTTCGACGGCAGTTTTATCGGCCCGCTGACGGCGCGGGATGCCTTGATCCGGAGTCGCAATATCCCGGCGGTGTGGCTCGCCAGCCAGGTCAAGTCGCCTTCGCTGTATGGCTTGTTGCAACGCGCCGGCATCAAAGGCCTGCGCGGCGAGAGCCATTACGGCCTGGCCTTGGCGCTGGGCGGCGGCGAGATGACGCCGGAAGAGCTGGCGCAGCTGTATGTGATGCTGGCCGGCGATGGGCATTTGCGGCCACTGCGCTATTTGCAGGAACAGCCGCAATCTACCGGCCCCCAATTGCTCACACCGCAAGCCGCGTTTATGGTGCGCGACATGCTGCGCCGCAACCCACGGCCGGATGGTTTGCCGGGCCGCCATTGGCGCACCGCGTGGAAAACCGGCACCTCCTGGGGCTTTCACGATGCCTGGAGCGCAGGCCTGGTCGGCCCCTACGTGCTGGTGGTGTGGGTCGGTAACTTTGATGGTCGACCGAACCCTGCGTTTATTGGCGCCAAGACCGCCGCGCCGTTGTTCTTCCGCATCGCCGACGCCCTGCCCCTGGCACTGCCCACGGTGGTGATCAAACCCGACAAGCCACCCGCCGGGCTGGTGCGCATCGACGTCTGCGCCGCCTCCGGTGAGCTGCCCAACCGCTGGTGCCCGCAAACCCGCAAGACCTGGTATGTACCGGGCGTCTCGCCGATTCGTGTGTCCAACCTGCACCGCCCAGTGCTGATCGACACGCGCACCGGCAAAGCCGCGTGCCCGCCCTTCGATGCGCAATACACCCGCGAAGAAGTCTTCGAATTCTGGCCCAGCGACGTACAGCGCCTGTACCGAGCGGCAGGCCTGCCCCGGCGCACGCCGCCCAATGTGATGAAGAACTGCCAACCCAACCGCATCAGCGATCAGAGCGAAGCGCCGCAGATTCGCTCGCCGTTAACTCAAGTGAGCTATCAGTTGCGCCTGTCCCAGCCGCAGGAAAGCATCCCGCTGAATGCCAACGCGGCCAGCGATGCGACGATGCTGTATTGGTTTGCCGACCAAACGCTGATCGGCCAAGGCCCGCCGCAAACCACGCTGAACTGGCGGCCGGGCAAGTCGGGGGAATACCGGTTGCGGGTCAGTGATGATCAGGGGCGTAGTGCGAGCCGGGGGTTGAAGGTGGAGTTTGTGCCGTGATCAGACATCCCTTTCGCACAGCTCAGTAAAAACGTCGATGAAGATCCGGAAATATCATCTGCGCAAACCAGACAGGAAGCCCAAGGAAGATTGAGCGCGATTTTGCTGACGGTGCTTCAACTACCCTCAAACAGCCTGTAAGTTACGCGGTGAGGCTTTCCCCCCAATCAAGCGATTAGCGGGGGGCTCCGTTCTTCAGCATCCGACAAAAAAATCTGGGGTTTGGGCATACAACCCCAGACTTACAATGCAAACCTGCGTCGCTGCGCTCCGACTGCCCGGCCGGATGGCGTGGAATGCGCAATCTGACGCTGTTCGTTACCTACGACGAAGATCCCCCCACGCTCACGCACGTCTAAATCAGCTTAAACCGCTAAGCAAGTTCTCTGTCTCAACAGCCATCGGTGTAAATTGTTGCGCACGCAGCTCAGTAAGGGCATACAGCAACCTCCCCATACGACCATTGCCATCGATAAACCCATGGAAGCCCACCACAGCTGCGAACAACTGCTTGCCAACTTGCTCATGATCCTTGTCCAGTGTTTTGAGGTGCTGATCCAACATTGCTGCCCCCGTAATACTGGAGAGCAAACGGCCACCGCTGATAGCCGGGCCACGATAGGACCTGTCGATATCAGGTACCAGCCGTTGATGTAGTTCTTTAAGAACAGTCGCGTCTGTCAGGTCCTTGCCATTGGATCTGTACTCACGCAGCAACGCCGTAAAGTTTTCCCATTCATTGCCACCCGAGGTCGACGCTTTAAGGATCCAGGCAGCCGCGCGATCCACATCTTCGGTGTAACCTTTCGGGTTATAGAACGATTCACTTAGGACACTGTTGTACGGCGCACTGCCAAGATCTTGCTGCAACACTGATTGCTGATGTTGTTGTGCCAGGCCCAGGTTCTTCAGCTCGACCATGAGTATCGGCTCCAGGCCGCCCACCACCGAGGCGGACGAACCTGAAGTACGCAAACTTTCGAGACTGGCAAATGGCAGTTGCTTGTTCACCAGCGCTCGGGTGACCGACGGTCCCACTAGCGCCTCCAAGGCTTGGCCAGATGCAGTATTAACCAGCGCTTCCGCCAGCGCGCGCTCAAAGAGTTGTTTGACTTCGCCACTGGAAACTCCATTCAACGACTTGTCATCTGTTCGACCCAGGCGATCCAGTACTTGCTCGGGGCTTTGCAAGCCAGCATCTTTGAACAGCATCCGTGCATGCTCAACCGATGAGATAGATTGCAGACGTTGCTGCAACGCGCCAGCATGTGAAGTAAACAAAGACCGGGTCAACCCTTGGGCAACGGAAGCGCTGGAACCGGTCGTGAACAGCTTGCTAACGCCCTCAATAAAACGAGCCACTATGCTGTCTTTAGGCTGAGTACGCAGAACTTGCTGCAAATCGCTTTGAATATGGTACTCACGACCACCAACTTTCAACACACCTTGCTGCTGGATAGCGTCTTTGACGGATTCAGGTGCTCTTTGCAACGCGGCAACGTTGTTAAACGTGATCATACTTAACCCCTTGAAAACTGGATGCTGAATCAACAGGCATCGCCAACTGCTGCGAAAAAGTGTCAGCCCATTCGATAAAAGAACCCAGGCTTGTTTCTAACTCGTGAACATTGAGCCCTTCCAGGCTGAATGCCTGAAATCCGATAAGCCCCAAATCAGGGTCCCACCCGACACCTGGAGCCGATCCCATCAGCGGATTGAGTGCTGTCGACATCAACATATTCAATGTTTTCCGGGAAGGATTGTCGGGTAGCTCATAGCCGAGCGGTCCAAACAGTATCAATTGGTTAAACGCACACGCGTGTCGTAACGACAACACCTGCCGATGACTCACCACCAGCGTGCACAAACGTTCATCATTGAATTCAAGCCCAGCGATACCCAATACAGCACCCAACTCCTGGAGCAAGGCATCTACGTAACTGGTACTCATGACCACACACTTCCCCGTTCGCTTGTCAGTATTTGAGAGAACTAATCGTATCATCGCCTCCAAACCCTGACTTTTAGTAAACGCACCTGATTTTGTAGATATCTGTTGTCTCTGACCGAAAACTGACCCAGTAAAGGCTGTTCTGCCGACTGAAAACTGACCCAGGTGTTCAACTGCTTCTGCTCACTTTTTGAGCAGGAGAACACAGGGTGATCAGCATGGAAATATTGGGGAAAATCCGGCGGATGTACTTCCGCGACAAGCTCTCGCTGCACCAGATAGCCAAGCGTACCGGGCTGTCGAGAAACACCATCCGCAAATGGGTCAGAGCGCCCGAAGCCAATCAGCCGGCGTACCAGCGGTGCGCGACCTTCAACAAACTCAGCCCATTCCACGACACGCTGGAACAGGCGCTGAAAGCCGATTCGTTCCGGGCAAAGCACAACCGCAGAAGCGCCAAAGCACTTTTCGAGCAGATCAAGGCTGAGGGTTATGACGGCGGCTATAGCCAGCTCACGGCGTTTGTACGCTCGTGGCGAGGTGAGCAAGGCAAGTCTTTACGCGCTTTTGTACCGCTGACGTTTGCGCTCGGTGAAGCTTTTCAATTTGACTGGAGCGAAGAAGGGCTGCTGATCGGAGGCCTGTTTCGACGCATCCAGGTCTCCCACATTAAGCTGTGCGCCAGTCGCGCATTCGGGTTGGTTCGTACCCTAGCCAAGGTCACGAGATGCTCTTCGATGCCCATACCCGCAGCACCAACAGCGTTCCTTACAGTCCGCCTGCCGTTTTGGTTCAAGCCTATCAGTACATTTGGCTTGTAAATGATGACGGCGTTTATCAGAAGTTCACATAAGTTGGTCGTATTCGTTCATCCCTACCCTGCATCCATGTTTGCTTCAGGGCCTCTTCCAGGGCGCCCAACTGGCCGTCGACACTCGCGTCGATGATGCCGATCTCGGTTTCCAGGATGCAGCCGCCCTGGTCGAGCCGCGCATCGGCGATGACCTCGATATAGCCCACTTCCGGATAGTCCTTGAGGACCAGGGAAATCTGCTCGCGCACCTCAAGCACCTGATCCGGCTGCACGTGCAGGATCACCTGTTTCTGGTTGCTGACCAGTGACAGCGCCTGCTGCGTCACTTGTAACGTCAGCTCGATGTTGTCGTAGTGCTGGAGAATTTTGCGCACTGCTTGCAGCACCACGTCGCTCATCTGCTGCTCGACGTCGCGGTAATACTGATGACACTGCAACAGCGTTTCCTGAATCAACGTGGCCTGACGCTTGCGCGCCTCCTCGATGCCAGCCTGCCAGCCCAACGCCTTCTGTTGCTCGTAGACATCGTGGGCGGCTTGCTCGATTTCCTCGGCACGCTTGCGGGCTACTTCGACCAGTTCTCCCGCCGTCAGATAGTCCTGATAGTCGGCACTGCGCAGTAGGACCTGGTCCGGCGCCAATCGGACGTCGGAGGCTTTTATTTCAATAAATGGAAGCATTGCGGGCTCACTTGTCGGGCGATTTTCAGGCACAACGCCTGGGCCAATGGACGCTGGCTGCTACTGACCGTCCACTGCGCCGGGGGCTCGGATAGCCGGGGTTCGCAAAGCGCCAGGCGCAAGGCGAGGCGGCGGGCAAATCCCGATGGCGTGTCACCGCAGGCCAGCAGCCAGAACGCCAGCGCACGTTGGCGCAAGCAATCAACGAGTTCACCCTCAGGTAACGGTTGCTGCCAGCCGTCCGGCCAGGCGCCGATGATCAGCTCCAGTTGTTCCAGGCAGTAACGATGCCCGGCCTCGCCAATCGCGGCGTGAACCCGTCGCAGGTTTGTCGCGTCCAGCACCTGGCGAATGGCATGGCCATGCAGCAACGCGCCCAGGTAACCGAGTGTCTTCTCCAGCGCGGCCTGCTCAAAGAACGCCAAGCCACCGAGTGTCGGCGGCAGCTCATACTCGATGTCCAGCTTGCACTCACCCAACAGCCAGGCATTGATCCCGCTGTGCCGACGCCAATGGCCCAGCGTGTCGGCCAGCCCCGCCAGCGAGAGCGGGACGTGCGTAGGGTGAATGTAACGGGCCGGGCAAAACCTCAATTGGTACGGCGTCAGCAACAACGTCATCACGAAAGCCTGCTGCGCTGCCACAAGTACTGGCCGAGGTTGCTGACCAACAGCAACGCGAACAGCAACCCGAACAACCCCAGCAACCGGCCACGGGATTCTTCGGTCACCTGAATCGAGAACACCGTGTCATAACGCGGGGCCAGCGGGACCTGCCGGACATCGGCCGAAGGCACCAGCACCACGCTGATGCGGTCGTAACTCAGGCCTTCGATGCCGTTGTTCACCAGTTGCTTGATTTGCGGAATGTAAGCGTCGAGCTGGATATCCGCCGCGTGTTTGATAAACACCGACGCCGAGGCCGGCGAAGATTTCTTGCCCAGACCGTCGCGGTCTTCGGGCAACACCACATGAACGCGGGCCACCAGCACGCCGTCGATTTCCGACAGGGTCCGGGAGATTTCCTGGGCCTTGGCGTAATTGAGCCTGGCTCGCTCCTCCACCGGCGAGGAGATCAACCCTTCTTTGGGGAACACATCCTTGAGCGTGGAAAAGCTTTCACGCGGATAGCCTTTGCGCTTGAGCGCATCAATGGCCTCGGCGATATCAGATTCCTCGACCAGTAATTTGATCTTGCCGTCCTTGTCAGGCTGCTTGGCCGCCCAGATCCCTTCGGTGCGCAGCAACGCGAGCATTTCGTTGCCTTCTTTCTGGCTGATGCCGGCATAGAGTTCGACCTTGCAACCGGCGAGCAGCAACACGGTCAACAACATCAGGATTCGATTGAGTCTCTTCACGCAGCACCTTATTGGGTTTTCATCAGCGTTTCGACGTTCTGACTCATGCGCCCGACCGTCTTGGCTATCAGTTCCTCCTGCATGCTGATGCGCATCAACGACCACTGCATCTGCATCAGGCTGCCGGGGTCATCGCCGGGGGTCGAAAGCTCGACCTCAAGGTCATGCTTGGCCTGGGAAAAACGTTCTTTGATCTGTCCGATTTCATTGAGCAGGTTGCCCCCAAGGCTCTCGGAACCCTTGCCCATCGCCTGCTCGAAATCGGCGATTTGCCCGGCGCTGGCCTGGGGCGCCTTGAGCTCATCGAGACTGGTGACAGCGGCCTGACTTATCTGACTAACGTCCATCACGACTCCAAATCGGGTGAGTGGGTGAAGCGCATCAAGTTTTCGATCATTGCGTTCGTGGGGATCAGGATCTGCAACTCGCGGCGCACGATGCTCGCCAGGTAATCACTGCCCTCAACCCCTTTGATCTCGCCCAGCACGTTGAGCAACAGTGTTTCCTGTTGCTTGCCAAACGGTGCCTGCTCCCTGAGCAAGTCCTTAAGCGCCAGACGATCCGGCTCAAGCCCCAGCTGTTGCTCCGGGAAGCGCACCAGCAAGCGGTCCGACAGGCCTTGCATCAGCCAGTTGCGCAACTCGTCACGACGCCCTTCGGCCGAATCCGGCAAGTCCTGGCGATACCACTTCCAGACGTTTTCACGCTGTTGGCGCGGGTCCATGCCCGCCAGGGCCGTTGTCAGGTCCGCACCTTGCAACCAGAGCTGCAACGGTGCGTCGGTCGGTGCCGACTTGGACGACACCGGAGGGCTTTTCATCGCCGCGTCGAAGGCTTGCGCCTGACCGGGCTCGACCGGCGCCATGGGCCGTGCATCCCGTCCATGATGGAGCGGCAGCTGCGAAGGCGACGAGTCGATCCGGTTCATGGCCCCTCCGGGTCACGCATGCCGTGGGCAAACTGCACCAGCCGAGGGTCCTCGCTCGCGGCCAGTTCGGCCAGGCGCCGATCCAGCGCCGTACCGAGCCCCAGCCGCCATTCACATAACGCCAGCCAGGGTGCAAGTGCCGGCCACGGTTTGCCTTCACCCAACACCAACGCCTGTTGGTAATGCCCCTGGTTCATCAGGCTGGAAAGCCGGATCAGGCACGCGGCTTCCTCCTGACCCTCGACCTGTTCAAGCCAGTTCGCAATCTGCTGGGCTTCTTCGTGGCAGTGATGGCCGCTACCGGCCAGGGCTAGTTCTGCCATCAGCCCTTTCAATGAACTGTCCATCATCAGATTTTCTGCAGGATGCCCTGCATCAGGTCTCTCATCGAGCGGGTGACAGTCGAGTTGATGTTGTAGATCACCGACCACTTGTTGAGCTTGTGTTGCAGTTCGGCCAACAGCGCCGGGTTGTCTGCGGAGTCCTTGAGGGCCGCAATGGCGTCACCGACTTCCTTGTTGGCGTTGTTGGCTTGGTCCTTGAGGTTTTCCGCGACTTTGTCGAGGGTGTTGACGCTGCTGTCATTGGTAAAAATCGATGCCATCACGAAGCTCCCTTAAGGGTGTTGAGAATGCTGATGGAGGCCTCGACTGCCTGGGCTTCCATCTGCCATTGCCGGTACTGTTGCGGATCACCGCCGCCCATCAAGCGGCGTTTGCCGCTGGCCTGGGCCTGTTCCAGTTGCGCACGCAGCTGCCGTTCAAAGTCAACGTCAGCGGCGTACAGACGCTCCTCCAAAGCCGTCATCATTGAGTGGCTCTCCCTTGAGATTGATGATGAATTGTTGTTTTCCGCGGCTGACGATCACGGCGTCGGCATTGATTGCCAGCACCCTCACGCCTTGCGGGGTCGAAGCGTCGACCGGGTACTTCTGGCCGTCCCCCAGCACCACATAAGGCACCTTGCCCAAAGACACCGAACGCACCACGAACTCCAGGTCATCGGTGCTGCCGCGCTTGTTGCGGCTCACCAGATCCAGCGCCGGGCGAGTGCCGAACTCCTGTCGGAATTCGCGCTGTAACTTGTAGAACTCGTTGAGCTGAGCCTCATCCAGTTGCCCGCGCAACTCGATGCGCTCGCCTTTGTCCTGGTAGGCCAGCACGGCTTCAAGCCCGAAATCGGTGAGCATCTGGTCGAGCCGCTTGAGGTGCGAGCCGGCCAGCCGAACGCGGTTTTCCACGCCCAGCAACCCCGGCACATCGGCCTTGAGCAGGCTTTCGATCTGTAACCAGTGTTCATCCTCCAGCGCCAGTTCGCCGGTGAGACGAATCCAGCCGGGTTGGTCCGCAGTGGCGGTGCGCACCTGGCGATAACCGAATTTCTGCAGGATGAATTCCACCCCCTGACGAATCTCTTCCATGCTGCGAACGTCGAGCCGATACGTCAGGCCGCTGCGCTCCAGGTACTGCTGCAACGCCAGCCGCGTGCGGTTGTCTTCCAGGTAACCGGTGAGCGGAACATTGCCGTTGGCCTGACGCTCACCGACCTGCACATACTGGAACTGACGATCACGCAGAAAACTGCGCAAGGCCACGACCGGGTCTTCGCCGGTCATGCCGCCACTGCCGCCCGACCAAGGGGCGCCGAGCAAACCGACGACACCGACCAGCAACAGCACGCTGACCCCGAGCATCAGTCGCCCACCCCAATGGGCCCGGGGCACCGCCGTGCGACGCTCCTGAGGGCTGGCGGCCAGCGGCAATTGTTCGGAAAACTGTCGCTCCTGAGCACAATAGGCCCACAGCAGCGGCCCGCAGGCCTGCCGGACCAGCGCCTGCAACGTGCTGCCGCCGGCCAGCGGCTGGCCTTCCTGCAGCGGCTGATTACCCTCGGCCCATTCCAGCAGGCGCACGCCCTGCGGGTCGACATCCAGCACCAGGTGAACCGGCGCAATACCTTCATCGACCAGCACCAGATCAGCTTGCAACGGGTCGCAGCCGATGACCACTCGCCCTTCGGCCAGCGGCACTTCGACCCCTTGATTGAGGCCACTGTAAAAGCGGACTTTCCAACTCATGTCAGGGCTTCTTCGGCGCGCGAACGCACTGGTCAACGCCTTCGACGCAGGCACCTTCGGAAATGCGCCAGCCGTTAGTGTCATTGCCCAGGCTGCAGGCAGTCAGCGAAGAGTCCTTGCCGGTTTGCGCCAGTATTTGCTGGAGCTCGCGGGCCTGGCCCAGCACCTGGCACTGTGAAGTGCCGAGCATTTTCTGCAACGAAAGGCTCTGGTTCGACAGTTCATCCACCTGGAGCAATCCATCCATGTAGCCACGCTTGCTGCCCAACGCCACGAAATGGCCGACGCCGTTGTCGATCAGCCGCGGCTCGATCAGAAACAGCCGCACCGAGCGGCGGGTGAAGTTGGACTTGAACCGGAACAGCGCGCCCAGGTACGGAATGTCACCGAGCAACGGCACCTTGCGCATGGACTCGTTGAGTTCGTCGCGGTAGATACCGCCGATCAACAGGCTCTGGCCATGCCCCACGCGCGCCACGGTATCGACCACGGTGCGGGCGATGGTGGGAATTCCGTCCACCCCGGTGCTGTTGGGTTTCTGGTTGCCGTCCTCGATGTGCAGGCTGAGGCTAATTTCCGGCTTGTCGCCCAACTGGATGACACGGGGCGTCAGTTTCAGCATGGTGCCGTAGGTGATGGGTTTGAGTTCAGCCACCCGCTCACCGACGACTTTGACGTAATAGGTTTCGCTGTGGTCGATCACCGCGAGGGTGTTTTCCTGGGTCAGCACGGTCGGCCGCGAGCCGACCTGGGCGCGGCCCTGGCTCTGCAGCAAGGTGATTCGGGCCAACAGGTAATCCAGGCCGCGACTGTCCACCAGACTGGCGCCGGCCTCTCGCGTGGTACCGGGGCTGGAGTTGCCCTGGCCACCGAGGTTCTGGCTGGTGGTGCGGATGTCGATCAGCTGGCGCGGGCCGACGCTGATGCCGACGCGCCAATCCACCCCCAGCTCGGCCAGGTTTTCGGCGTTGATGTCCACAATCGACAACCCGACTTCGATCCGCGCCGACGGACGATCCAGCGCGGTGATCAAGCGCCGGTACATCGGCATGCGGTCCTTGGTATCGCGCACGATGATGGCATTGAGCGAGGGCTCTGCCTGGACCACCGCACGCCCGGACTGCGCCGGTAGCCGTGGACTGTCCTGCCCGCCATCGACCGACACCACATTGGCATCACCCAGCACCCGGGCCAGGATCGTCGCCACGCCCGGCGCGTCGATGTCGTCTTCGCGGTACTTGATCCGCCGATCCTCGGCGACCGCGTACTTGAGCGGAAAGATCTCCACGGCCAGGTCGCCGGTCTTTTCACTGCGCAGCGCGTGTTGCTGCTCAAGGGCCATGGCGGTTTGCTCCACCAGGTCCAGGTAGCGCGAAGGGCCGGAGACATACACCAGCCGCCCGCTCATGTCCGGTCGCCAGCCAAAACGCGGCTCCCAGACACCTGCCGCTTCCAGCGCCTGCCTCAACTCGGTTTCGCCGACCTGCTCCAGCTTGACCAGCCGCGACTGCATTTCGGTGGACTTGAACACATAAAGAACCGCACCGTCGTAGTACCAGATGAGGTTGTAGAGCGAGGCCATCAGTAGCAGAAAGGACTGGGGGTCCTTGAGGTCGAAACGCCCGCTGACCTGGTCATTGACCTTGTCACTGACAATCACCGAGCCGTCGTAGTTGGCACCGAAATTGGCCAGCACATCACGCAGGTTCTCGCCTTGGGCGACGTAGTCGTAGGGGATGGTCGGCCAGTCCAGATCCTGGCTTTGAGCGGTCCCGGTCAGCGCTAACGCAAAGACCAGGCTCAAGCACCGCGAAACACTCAGGGACGCCATAAAGTTTGTTTCCACTGCGGTTCCAGGCCTGCACGCAGCAGCCCTGGCTTGATCGTTTCCAGAATCCCGACCTGAGCGGCCAGCGCCCGCTCAAGTTCGTCGAGTTCAAGGGCGCCCAGTTCCAGGCGCGCCTCAAGTACCAGGTTTGACTGTTCATCCGTCGCCAACGCCTGGGGATGACGCCGACTCCAGCTGGTGACCTGGCCCAGCAGGTTCAGCAACACTTCGCGATCCGTCGAGGATTGGCCCTGAACCTGCCAGTTCAGCGGGCTGGACAACACAAGGTCAGTACCCTGGCGCTGTAAAAACAGGCTATGGCCGTCGATCCACAGGTGATAGCGACCTGTTTGATCGGCCACAAAAGGCCCTTGGCCCGTTCGTGCGGCCAATCCAGTCAGTAAATGTTCCATGATTCCTCGGCGTATCCGGCAGTCAGGGACTCTGCCAATAAAAGTGGTCGCGGGCCTGGCACAGACTGCGTTCATGCAACCAGTGTTGTACGGCGTCCGCGGCGTGCGCGTCCTCGTCAAGTTTGGCCAGCGGCTCCCACAGGGAGGCCAGCACCACCGGCACAGGCGCAAAGCCGTCGAGCTTGCCGTCGGCCAGCAACACGGCCATGCCCTGATGCCAATTGGGCCAGGCTTCTCTGGCCTGCTCGGAGATGGCGCTCAGTTTGCGGACCATGTGCGCGGTGTCCGCTTCAGTCTTTGCCTGACAGCTGGCGATGTTGGCCAACTCCTGCTGCACCAACTGCGAATCGGCTTCGCCCACCTGGCGCCAGAACTCGGCCTTGATCCGCAATTGGCGGGCCTGGGTTTCGTACTCGATCAGCGCAGAACGCCAGTTGGGGATCGCTTCGTCGAACAGGCTTTCCCACCAGCTGTAAACGGGCAGCAGGACCCAGTCGATCATGGCCTGGGGCGAGGCCAGGTTGATTCGGTCGCCCAGCCAGTTGCACCAGTCGTTGCCCTGGGCAGCGGCCTGGCGCAGCACCAATTGAAGATCCCCGCGCTCAAGCGCCATTCCGCGAGCCAGGCGCTGTTGCAGCCAGCTGGACTGGAACAGCTGTTCCACTTGCACACGCGGCAGCAGGCGCTGCAACAAGGTCAACTGTCGCGCGCTGATGATTCCCGATTCACGATACAAACTGCCTGATATACACCCTGCGGCTCTGCCCCGAGAGCGGGCATCCTGACCCACTACGGACACCCGACGGCCAGCAAAAATGCCTGCTTGAGGGGTTTGATTATGGTCTTCCTGGCTCATTCTCTGCCTTGACTATCTCGTTTCGTAGCACACCCGTCAGCGTCTTTCACTGCGACCAATCTTACTGAGGGGCAACGGACCAAACTTGCAAAAAACGTCATTTTTTTTTAGTCCGACGCTATTCTTTTCCTTGTCTGGAACGGCTGGGCGTACACCCGAAACGGCGACGATAGCTCTGGGTAAAGTAGGACTGACTGGAAAAGCCGCTTTCCATCGCGATGTCCACGATGCTCATCTCACTGTTAAGCAGTAAATGGTGGGCATACAGGATACGCCGCTCGCTGATCCACGCACGGGGAGAAACGCCGTAGACCGAGCCAAACAACTCTTTGAACGTCGTCAATCCCATGCCGAACTCTCGAGAAAACTCGCTGAGTCGCCATTCCTTGAGATAGTGCTGCTCCATGAACGCCTGCAATCGCTCGACATGCCGGCTGCCCTGCTGGCGCAACACCGACATCAGCGCCGGCCCCTGGGGGCTGAAGGCAAACAACATCAACAACTCTTCGACCCGCAACAACGCCAGCATGGGTGGGTGCTCATGCACCAGCAACCCTTCGAGCCCCTTGACGCAACTGGCCAACAACGGCGTACTGGCGAACGCGATGAGGCTGACCCCAGGCTCCTCCCAACGCTCCACCTCGCTCAATAGTGCACCGAAACGCTGAATGAAGTTTTGTAAAAAACCAACCGATAATGGGATCCAAAGCAAACGACAATCATGTTCGCCCGTACTCACGACATAGTTACCTCTGCGAGCAAACATTAGTTCACCCGGCATGAGACAAAGTGTCGCATTACAATCCTGAACCGTGAGCTGTCCCTCGATAAGGATATAAATCCCTTCTTCGCAGTTCGATACAAACTCAAACGTTGGGATAGACCATCGGCACAGCTTTATCTGTTTCCGGCCAAGTGTGCTGGCACCTTGCATATTATAGTGACCCCGAACCTGCACATACCGTTTGTACGCCGCCAAAGCAGGCACCGTACGAAAACGCACCCTCTACGTACTACTACGTGACGCTATGAACGATGATTAATTCAATGACAGTTATCATGAACGAGAATGATCGACCCGAAATTAGGTTAATTACTCTTATTTAATGAAACCCTCGATATTTTTATATAGCCGTTCAAGTATCGGAACGCTCACCGAATTCAGTAAGCCCAACATTGATACAAAGTATTTCAGAGGTGTTCCGACGTCGCCGAAACAGTGCAGTTTGGATAACAGGACAACTGTCCCAGACGCACATTCATATCGTTACCGGGTACCGCAGGTTGCCAACTGCGAGCCTGGACAGGACCGTTGTCGGACCAGGCCAACTCGCTACGCAGCAACAGCCCCTCACCAGCCACCTGCACTGGCGTCAAACGAAAAGCAAAGTGCAACGGCAACGCCGTCACCCGATAGCGGGCCTGGGCAACCAGCCGCGGCTGCCCCTCGGTCAAGGCATAGAGCCGCACACTGACAAAGGCAGGGCGCGTGACCGGCGATGGCGTACGCACCAGCCCCCTGACATCAATCTTGTTTACAGGCGTTGGCGTCACACTGACACAGCCGACCACGGCCAAAAAAACGCTGCAAAGCAGCGCTCTCATCATGGTCGACGAACCTGACGCTCATAAAGAGGCGCGCTGTCGCCATCGACCAAGCGCTGCAACTGTCGCTCACTCTGTTGATCCGCACCGACCTGCGTCGCCAGCCAGCGACCCAGCTCAGCGACACTGGCAACCCCTTCCTGGCGACTGGGCACCTGACTGAGCGAGCGTCCGGCAAAACTTCCAGGCACTTGCTCACGGTCGATCGTGGCTGCTGGTGAAATGCCAGCGCTGTCTATCTTCATGGCTCTGCTTAAACCCTCATACCGGCGGGTCTGGATGTCGCCTGGGCGGCACTGTCATGTTCTGGCAGCAATTGCTGCCAGAACTCGGCGTGATCGAGCAAGTTGGCCAAGGTGGTTTCGAAGCTTTCCAGGGTCAACTCGGCCGCTGGAATCTGCGCGTACAACTGCACCAGGCCCGATTCCTCGTCAAAACCAAAATGCAGGTCGAAGCGATACCAGCGTCGATTAAAACTCGCCAGTTGCCGGAATATTCCGTCACCGAAGGTTTCGATTCCCGCCACATCCGCTTCCATGACCAGTCGCTCACGTCCGGCCAGCAATACCAGCGTCACGCCCAACTGATCATCAAACAGCAGGCTTGCGACCCCCTCTTCATCCAGCGACAAAGCGGGAAGGCCACTGCGATTGGCAAATTCGGCAAGCAGCCGATTGACCCTGATACTCAAATCCATGCATGTCTCCTCGAGCTAGGCGAATGCTAGCACCCGGCCATGCTGGGGTTTTGTCACTGACGGGCTTTTCTTTTAAGAAAAAAGCCACATCGCTGCGGCTTTTTTCCTACAACAAAATCACATCAGGCGACGCCGGCGGCAGCACGCCACGCCTGGTTGTGGTTCTGGGTGTACTGCTGGAGCAACTGCAACAGCTCTTTCATGAAGTTGGCGTTGTAGCTCAACTGATCTTCAACCTTTTGCTTTTCGCTCTGGGCAACCGACGCGTTGACTTCATCTTCCTTGGCATCGGCCTGGATCGCCGTTTGCTTGACTTGCACCGAGGTGTTAGCCATTTGCCCAAGTGCCTGACTCACACCGTTGATGCTTTGCAGCTTGGCATTACGGTTATCCAACCCTCGCCCGATCTTGCTCAGCGCACCGCTGTCCGCAGACTGATCCAAGGCCCAGACCTTACCGATTTCGGTGCGGTCCGCGCCGGAGGTTTTGCCCAGCGACTGCATCTTGGCGTCGATCAGTTCGTTGCGCCCGGCGATGTTGTTTTCCAGCAGTTTTTCCTGCTTGACCGCCTTGCCGTTCTTGATCGCGCCGATGGCACCGGTCACGGCCGAAGCCAAGGCCATTGCCCCGGAAATCACCGCCATGGCGATCATCAACTTGGAGCCGCTGCGCATTTCGTCCACCTGGGATTTCTGCGCGCTGATGACGGAAGTGTTCTCGCTGTCACGCTGCATGATGCCCAGCTCGCGAGCCTTCTGCGCGATGCGAAACAGCAGCACCATCAGCTCCACGCTACCATTGAGCTCACTGCTGACCTTGCTCAAGCCTTCCGGCTTGAACCTCTGACTTGGCTCAATCAGGTCGACACCCGAGCTCTTTTTCGATTCGCCAAGTGGCGCCGCACCCGCGCTGTGGACCGTTTCGGTACGCGCAGTCGTTTGGTTTTTTTCCAGCGCCTGGGTGTTGCCGATCTGGCTCAGCCCCTGAGCGCCATAGCCTGTTTCAATCATCATTGATGTGCTCCTCAGATAGCCGCAGGACGGCTGGATAGGTTATGCAGGCTGTCGCCCTTGGCATTGATCATCTGGAATATCAGTTCCATGATCTGCAAAAACGACTCGACCATGCGGCTGAGCTCTTCCTTGAGCTTGTCCAGGACATTCTGGAACTGGGTGAGCTCGGAACGCGCCTCCAGGACATCCGCCTGCTTGTCCGCGGCCTTGGCTTGCAGCACCGAGTTCGCGGTTTGGGCGAAACCGTTGGCGACATCCAGAGTCACGTCGGAAATCTGCACCCCAAGCTTGACGCCATGGGAGATCGACTGGCTCGCTGCGCTACCGAACTTGGCGCCCAACTCCGTCACCTTGGCGGCGACACTGGCGGTGAGCTCGGCGGCCTTGCCACCGATTTTCGCCCCCAACTTGGCGACCGCCCCTACGGCAGTCCCCCCAAAACTGGCTACCGCAGCGATCACGGCGATGGTGATTTCAATCCCCATCAGAGCCGGTCCGAGCTTTTCCATGACTTCTTTGCTGATCAATCCGTGCTTCGCCGCTTGTTGCACCGACTGGGAGACGATACCCATGACACCACCGGCGATCATCAATGCACCCGCGACCGCACCCACGCCCGTCGCAACCATGATTGCGCCGACGATGATCGACGCAATGGCACTGACCCAGCCAAAAATCTTGCCCACAAGACCGGACTTCTGGGCTTCTTTTGCAGCCTCGGTCGACTCTTTGATCTTCTTCTGGTTTTCGTCCATCTTTTGCAGGTTTTGCTCACGCGCCCGAGTGATTTCTTCGAGCTTGAGCTTCTTCTGCGTGGACTCCAGTTCGCCGGTCAGCTTGGCCAACTCGATCTCGAAATCCTCGACCGAACTGAGCCGCGCCACCCCAAGCCTTGTGGTTTCGGCGATGAAACGCTGGGCCAGCACACTGTCCTGACGCACGGACTGCACCAGGCGGTTGATGTCTGCCCGAGTGCTGGCCTCCAGACGCTGCTGGCTGGCCGGCAGCGGCGCTGTCAGTTGCACCCCCTGAGACGGGGCGGCCGGTCGGCCATCCGCCTCGACCCGGGTGACCGTGAGCGCGTCCCCCCGGTCATTGCGTGGGCGGACCACCGGGTCGTTCGCAAAAACGTTCCCCGTGGTCAGCGCAACGCGATCAAACGTTATCGGATTCATTGTGTTGATCCTTTCTTGCTAATACGGCTTCCAACATGGCGCCGGCACGTTCGGCCAAAACCGAGTGCGCCGGCTGTGCTGCGGCCAAGGCCTGAGCCGAGTAGAAGCCACTCTCGGCCCCGTCGAGATCACCCAGTTGCAGGTGACACTCGCCAGCATGAAACGGAAACCTGGGCTCGTTGATGTCGATCAGCGCGCCATAACTGAAGCTCTGCAATGCCTGCTCAAACTGCCCCATGGACTGCCGGCACGCCCCCAACCCCAGGAAGAACCGAACGTCGTAGTGATCGAGCATGCACAGCGATTGAAAAATCTTGTGGGCGTCATCCCACTTGCCGGCCTGGTATTGATTGAATGCCAGGGAATAGAGCTGCTCCAGGCTGTCGCTGGAGATGTTCTTGAGCATGGCCAGCGTGCCGCCATCGCGCAAAAACGCCTCCAGTTCCTTCTCGTACTCCTCAGACACATCATGTTCTTGCTGGCTCATCAACCGTTCCTATATGGCATTTAAAATGTCGCGCATCATGCTGTCGTACTTCTGAACGAAGCGGTTCAAGGCCTCGATGGCCGAGTTGTAGCGAGAGCTGACATCGTTCAACAGCGTGGTTTTTTCACTGACTTTGTCGTTGATCGGACGGGAGCGGTCGCCCACCGTCGTGGCGAAGTTGGCGATGGGGTTGTTCTCGTCCTTGAACTCGTACTTGTTGAGCAAGTCGCTGTCCTTCATCGCACCGCTTTCCTTGGGTGCCCCCTTCAAAAACGCCTTGATGCTCAGCGGATTGCCCGCGCTGTAGGTGTTGAGCCCGGTCAACAACTTGTACTCCGAGCTGGCCTGCCAGCTCTTGTCGTCGGGGTAGCCATACAAGGTGCGGTCAAACAGATTGAGCCCCGGTTCGATCTCGATCTCTTTTTCAGCCGCCAGCTTCACGTTGATCTGCGACTGGATCTTGCTGTAGATGTTGAGCTCGGCGGTCAGTGCCTTGAGGTCGTCACGCAGCCCCGTGCGCTTGTCGTCCTGAATCAACAGGACCTCTTCGTAAATACCCCGGACGTCATCGTCGATCCGGTCACCGGTCAGCCCGAAATGCGCCTTGGCCAGGAACTCTTTCAACGGCCACGGCTGCCCCGGCTTCGCATCGGCGTACTGGCTGATCAGTTGTTTGGCTGACTCGATCCCGGACTTGACCTGCAGCTCATACAGCCCGCCCGTGGTGTTCGGGGTGGGCGGCAGAAAATAAGCCAGCAGCTTTTCGACCTGGGCGGGCAACAAGGTCTGCGTACCATGGGTAAACGTGATGTTGTGCTTTTTGATCAACGCCTGAAGTTCTGCCAGGGCAGGGGTCCCGCTGCCGCGCAGCTGGTCTTCGGGAAGCGTCTGCAATTCGTTCAGAAAAGCCGACAAGTCTTGCCGGTAAAGCCTGATATCCATAAGGGTTCCTTACACCAGAAGTCCACGCATTGACGCCGGACGACGCAGTCGTTTTCCTTCATCGGCAACCGGTGGACGGTTGATCCGCATCCGTTGCACTTCCTGCAACAGTTCCTGTTCCGCCACCTGGACCAGCGCCTGATCCCGTGACCGAAAGACCTGGTCACAGACCTCATCGGGCAAGCCCAGACCCTCCCACATTTCCGTGAGCAAGCGCGCGCGATGCTCATTGTCTTCAATGGCCTGCTCGGCAGCCTGGAGGGTTTTGGCGTAGGTTTCGTCGTACATGTCCATGGCTCCTATAGTAGGGACAGGGCGCCTGGCTTCCTGTCAGGTACGGTCGATTTTTTGTCGTTTTCTCATTGATTGCAGCGAACACACCCGCCCGGCCTCCAGCTCGAACCAGCCGGACTGCGGTTCGGCGGCGCCGGTCCAGTGGCGATAGAAACGCTCCATCCGGGCGCCCTCCAGCGGGCTCCCCGCCATCGCCTGCACCTTGCCGTACAAACAGGCCTGCGGCCCCAGCACTGCGAGGACCGCCTCGGCCAGCACATACAGCGCCGCAAAGGAGTTGCCCAGGCCAAGACGCCCGTCGGCACGGCGCAGCATGACGATCCAGACCCGCGCGCCTTCACAGCGCCAGGCCAGCTCGCAGCCGCCATGCACGAACTTCCAGCCCAGCGGCAACGCGCTCTGGCGCAGAAAATGCGGATGGATGTCATAACCCCGCGCTTGCAGCCAATCGGTCAATGGGTCGCGAGTCATAACGAAACCCGGCCCAACGGCTGAATGTTGATCTGCTGGGTCAGCTCCTGATACGAGAGCACCGGCAAGCCGTAGTAGTCGCCTTCGATCAGCTTGCGCACGTAGCGGCGGATGTCCATCGAGACGATCAGCACCGGCTTGCTCTGCATCTGCGAGAGGTCGCCGACGGTCTGCCGGACTTGTTCAAGAAAGGATTGGGTGACGGCCGGGTCCAGCGCCAGATAGCTGCCGGCACTGGTCTGGCGAATCCCGCCACGGATCTGCTCTTCCACCAGTTGGTCCAGCAGATAGGCCGGCAGGATGTTGTTGCCGCTCGAATATTTGTAGCAGATGTAGCGCTTGAGGCTGCTGCGGATGTACTCGGTCAGTTGCACCACGTCCTTCTCTTTCTGACCCCACTCCACCATGGCCTCCAGAATCGCCCGCAGGTTGCGGATCGAGATATCCTCGCCCACCAGGCGCTGGAGAATTTCGGTCATGCGCTGCAACGGAATGATGCGCTGGGCTTCTTTCACCAGTTCCGAGTAGCTGTGCTCCATCTGCTCCAGCAGGTAACGGGTTTCCTGGATGCCGATGAAATCCTCGGCGTACTCGCGCAGAACGTGGGACAGGTGCCAGGTCAACACCTGGTCCATGCTCAGGAACGCACAACCGGATCGCTCCAGCCGCCCTTCGTGCTCGGCGCCGACCCACAACGTCGGTTGGCCCGGCAGCACCGGCTCGCCTTCTTCGAATGGCACACCAATCAGTTCCAGCTGGCTGGCCCGCTCCTGCACCAGCAACCGCGCACTGCGCAGGCGCCCACGGGCCACCGGTACCTCTTGCAACTGAATCAGGTACTCGCCGTCCTTCAAACCTTCATTAAAGCGCAGGTGAATACCCGGAAACGGCACGCCAAAGTCCAGGTAAAGAGCACGCCGCACCCGCACCAGCTCATCATTGAGGGCAAACGCCTCCAGCTCCTGCTGCATGCTCGCGTCCACATCGATCAGCAGGGGCACGGTCATGGCGAACTCTTCCTTGTCCCCCAGCCGCGTGCCCTTGGGCTTGCCGCCCGATGGCTTGGCTTTGGGCTTGGCCGAAGAAGCAGCACCGGCGCCTTGCGCCAACAAGGTCGGCAAATCCCTGGGGTTGTCCTCGGCTGCCAGCCCGCGCTGGCGCAACAGCATGAAGTAACCACCCCCGCCCACCAGCGCCGCCAGCAGCATGAAGGTCACGGTCGGAAACCCCGGAATCAGCCCGAACAACACCAGCAGCACGCCACCGATCAGCAACGCCTTGGGCTGCGCCACCACTTGGTCGCCGATGTCATTGCCCAGGTCCGAGGTGCCATCCGAGGAGTCCCGGGTCACGATGATACCGGCCGTGATGGCGATCAACAGGGCCGGCACCTGGCTGACCATACCATCGCCGATGGTCAGCACCGAATAGAGCTGCAAGGCATCGCCGGCGCTCAGGCCCTTCTGGGTCACGCCGATGGTGATACCCGCCAGAATGTTGATGAAGATGATGATCAGGCCCGCGATCGCATCGCCTTTGACGAACTTCATCGCGCCGTCCATCGAGCCGAACATCTGGCTCTCTTTCTCGATCACCGCCCGCCGGTCGCGCGCCTCGTTGACGTCGATGACGCCGGCCCGCATGTCGCCGTCGATACTCATCTGCTTGCCGGGCATGGCGTCCAGGGAAAACCGCGCACTCACTTCGGCGACGCGCTCGGCGCCTTTGGTGATCACCAGGAACTGCACGATGGTGATGATCAGGAAGATGATGCAACCCACCACCAGATTACCGCCCACGACAAAATTGCCGAACGTGTAGACGATCTGGCCGGCGTCGGCCTCCAGCAAAATCATCCGCGTGGTACTGACCGACAACGCCAGCCGGAACAACGTGGTAATCAACAACACCGCCGGGAACACCGAGAACTGCAACGGCGAACTGATGTAGACCGACATCATCATCAACACCACCGACACCGTGATGTTGATCGCAATCAGGATGTCCAGCAGGAACGGCGGCAGCGGCAGGATCATCATGAACACAACGGCCAGCAGCATCACTGCCAGCATGATGTCCTGGCGTTCGCCCACCTGCCTCAGAAAATTAGAGAGTTCCTTCATGGGACTCCCGCTGGCTCAAAAATCGTTCGTAAGCAACGCGTGCATCAGCGATTCGCCCCTGTAACTGGCACGCACGGCTGACACAGCCCCACAGCGCAAGGTCTTCCTCGCCTTCAGCCAGCAACCGGTCGCAATGCCCCTCGGCCAGCTCGCCCTCTTCCAGTTGCAACAACGCCACCACCAACGCACGTCGCGCCTGGCGATGGGCCGGTTCAACGACCAGCAGGGCTTCAAGGAATATCCGCGCACGACCTGGCTGGCCGCACTGCAGCTGTAGCCAGCCGAGCAGTAGCAGCAGGCTTTGCTGTACCGGTTTCAACATCATGGGGGTCATACCTTGTGCAGCAAATGGAGGGCCATCTGCAGCAGATACTCATCTTCGCTGCGCGCTTGCAGCAGCGCCGATACCGCCTGAAACTCGGGCGCATCGGATGAAGAGACCTGCTGCTTGAGGTCTGTCAGGGCCTGGCGAAATGCCTGTGGCCGGAGCAACTCGTGAAAGCCCTCGTGGGGACAGGCAAACGCCAGCAGCCGACGCCCGGCGAGGTCCGCCGGGTAGAGATTGTCGAGGTGAGCCTCGATAGAGTGGCCGTCGGGCGGCAGCACATAGCGCTCGGGCAAGCCCGATGCCTGATGCTGATCACCGACCTCGGTCAGGTGCTCGATGCCGATGTGCGGGGCGCTGATCCGACTCACTGCTCAAGCACCGCATGACGCGCCGAGCTCAAGGTACGGAACGCCTGGTGCAACACCGGGGCGGTGACGCGCCGCTCATCCAGGGTGATCAACAGCAACAGCCGCGTGTCGGCCGCCCACCCGCAACGCAACGGCAACTCCGGCCCGGTGCGGCTGAACGTCAGCGCCAGGGCTCGAATCACGCCTTGGTGAATCTCGTGCCATTCCAGGTCCACGGCCAGCCAAAGCGTCAGTTTGCGATCATGCTGTTCGAGTTGCAGCGTGCCGGTTTCCTCGAACTCCAACTGAATCAGCGCCCCGGCCGGAGCCGGTACGGCCACCCCCAGGTCCTGACAAAACTGAGCCAGTGCTTGGTCAATCCAGTGCATGTCGTTTACTCATTGTGCTTGCCATTCGTCTTCTTCCTGGTCGATGGCCAGGTCCAGCGCGAGCTGACAGGCATTGAGCAGGTTCTGACGCTGCTCCTCATCGGTGAAAATTTCCGTGGGGATCAGCCGGATCAGACGCTTGATCTCGCGAAAGAAATGGATCTGGCGCGCAGCGTCCTTGATCGCCAGCGGCACGATCAGTCGCTGCACGTCCTGAACATTCGCCCAGCGTTTGTCGATCAGGCCGATCAGCCCGCCCATCAGGTCAGAAGGCCCGTATGCCATGGCCTCGTTCCCCCGTTACCAGCGCCTGCCACAGTGCATTGACCTGGTCCGACATGCCCGTCAGCACGCGCAACTTGTGCATATCGCTCATGACCCGTTCGAGCTTGATCGGGTCGAGCCGGGTCTGCTGACTGTCCAGGTCGGCGCTCAAGGCTTTCATCAGGAATCCCGTCACGCCTTCAAGCGTCGAACTGCCGAAGCGCGCATGAATGTCGTTCCAGGCAGCGGCCAGGCCGCGATAGTCCATGACGGCATCGCGGTAGGTGTCACGCAGTGACTGGATGTCGCCGACTCCCTGCTCTGCCGCTTCCTTGGCCAGCGGCCCGATCTGCAAGCCCAGTTCAATGGCGTGGCCATGTTCCTGGGCCATTTCCAGCAGCGCCTGGTCAATCAGCTCGACCATCGCCCGGGCGTCGGTCTTGCCGGCCAGTTCCTGGCGCGCATGCGAGAGGGCAACAAACTGGTGGCTGATCTCGCGGGAGAACCCTTTGAGGTACGCCTTGAGCTGCGCCAGGTTGTTCAGCTGTCCACTGCCGAGGTGCGCGACCAGGGCTTCGAGTTTTTGCTGGGACTCCAGGTCCGGGACTTTCTTGAGGTACTCCTCCAGCATCTCGAGGATTTCACTCAGCCGCGCCTGGCCATCGCTGACACTGCGCTTGGCCAGCGACTTCTCGACCCGCTCGGAGAACACGAAGGTCAGCTCCTCAGCGGAGTCGGCCATGGACTGGCTGGTGGAAATGTACTGCACACGTTCGCCCTGGAAACTGCCGGTCAACCGGCTGTCGCGCGCAATGGTCGGTTCGGTCTGTCGATCCGGCAACGACGCCGCAGGGACGACACTCTGAATATTGGCCATAGGGGCACTCACTTGCAGGCAACGGTGGTGTGGGGGCCATTGTAGAAATTCGTCCGCCGGGGGCTCTGCCAAAATCGGTCGCATTTTTTTAGGCCTTGCGCCAACCAATTTCTAAAAACTTGCGACCGGGACTGAAATTACCCAAGCGGGCCTTTATCTATAGTGGCCACCAGTCCCATACCCAAGCCGACCATGCACCTCTCACTCGAACACATCACCGGCCAGATGCAGCAGGCCATCGATAAATGTCGGCTGATCCAGATTCGCGGCCGGGTCACCCAGGTCACCGGCACACTGCTCAAAGCGGTGGTGCCGGGTGTGCGCGTGGGTGAACTGTGCCAACTGCGCAACCCGGATCATTCGCTGTCGCTGATGGCCGAAGTCATTGGCTTTCAGCAGCACCAGGCACTCTTGACCCCGCTGGGTGAAATGCTCGGCATTTCCTCGAACACCGAAGTCAGCCCGACCGGCACCATGCATCAGGTCGGCGTGGGCGATCACTTGCTGGGCCAGGTGCTTGACGGCCTCGGCCAGCCGCTCAACGGCATCAGCCTGGGTGAACCCGCGGCCTGGTATCCGGTGTACCGCGATGCACCCGACCCCATGAGCCGTAACCTGATCGAGCGGCCAATTTCCCTCGGCGTGCGCACCATCGACGGTCTGCTGACCTGCGGTGAAGGCCAGCGCATGGGGATATTCGCGGCGGCCGGCGGCGGTAAAAGTACGTTGCTGGCGACCCTGATGCGCAGTGCGGACGTCGACGTCATCGTGCTGGCGCTGGTGGGTGAGCGGGGGCGTGAAGTCCGCGAGTTCATCGAGTCCGACCTCGGGGAACAAGGCCTCAAACGCTCGGTGCTGGTGGTCGCCACTTCGGACCGCCCGGCCATGGAGCGCGCCAAGGCCGGGTTTGTCGCCACCACGATTGCCGAGTACTTCCGCGACCAGGGCAAACGCGTCCTGCTGCTGATGGACTCCGTCACGCGGTTTGCCAGGGCCCAGCGCGAGATTGGCCTGGCTGCGGGCGAACCGCCGACCCGACGCGGCTATCCGCCCTCCGTATTCGCCGCCCTGCCCCGGTTGATGGAGCGCGCCGGCCAATCGGACAAAGGCTCCATCACCGCGCTGTACACAGTGCTGGTCGAAGGCGACGACATGACCGAGCCGGTGGCGGATGAAACCCGCTCGATCCTGGACGGGCACATCATCCTGTCGCGCAAGCTGGCCGCGTCCAACCATTACCCGGCCATTGACGTGCTGCGTTCGGTCAGCCGGGTGATGAACCAGATTGTGACCCCCGAACACCGCAACGCCGCCGGCCAGTTACGCGAGTGGCTGGCCCGGTACGAAGAAGTCGAGTTGCTGCTCAAGATCGGCGAATACCAGAAAGGCCAGGACCCCGTGGCCGACCGCGCCATCGAAAAAATGGACGCGATCCGTGCCTGGTTGCGCCAGGGCACGCATGAGCCCAGCGATCTGCCGCGCTGCCTTGAACAACTCGCGAGCCTGACCCGATGACCCTGCCCACCTTGCTGCGCATCAAGAGCCTGCGCGTGGAGCGCGCCGAACAGGCGCTGCAACGCCAGGAGCTGCGGGTCGCCGAGGCACACCGTGCCCATGAAGCCGCGAGCGCTGAACACCAGGCGTACCGGCAGTGGCGCCAGGCGGAAGAAAGCCGTTTGTTCGACCTCTGCAAGGCTGAGCCCATGAACCGTAAAAAGCTTGAGCAATGGCAGCAACAGGTGGCCCGCCTGCGGGAAAAGGAAGCAGCGCTGGAACAGACCATTGCCGAACACGCCCAGAGCCTGACCCAGGAGCGCGAACGCCTTCGCCTGAACCGGCGTCAGTTGCTGGAGGCTCAGCAGCAGGTCGAAAAATTCAACGAGTTGAACCGTCACGCCCTCGCCGAGGAGCGGATGTTGCTTGAGTTCAAAGAAGAACAGGAGCTCGAAGAGTTCCGTCGTGTCGAGGCCGTTTCATGAGCAGAATATCCCCACCAGACATCACACAAGATGTCCTTGCACGTTCACCGGCCCCGGCACGCGTGGCCGCCGACAAAACCAGCCAGGCTGAGTTCGAACGGGCGCTGAACAGCAAACCTGATGCGGGCGAGAAGCGCCGCACCGACGCTTGGCGCAAGCTCGACACCCGTGAGCCGGGCAAAACGCCTCGGGACACTTCGCGCCCACTGGACGATGACGCCGAGCAGGCTGAACCCTCCACGGCCATAGACCGCGAACCCATCCGTAGGCCGCACCTCCCTGGCACCGCGCCAGAAACCGCCACGCCTGATGAGCAGGCCACAAACGACGAGCCCGTTGCACGCCCGGCCCCCGAACAACTATCCACAACCCAACCTCCCACAGGCATTGTCGTGGTGCCACTGCCGTCAAACGACCGTCCAAAACCCGGAACAAGCCACCGCGACAGCAGCGCGCCAGAAACCGCCACGCCTGATGAACAGGCCACAAACGACGAGCCCGCCGAACAGCCCGAGACCGGCAAACCCGATGAGCCCGTTGCACGCCCGGCACCCGAACAACCATCCACGCCCCAACCTCCCACAGGCATTGTCGTGGTGCCACTGCCGTCAAACGACCGTCCAAAACCCGGAACAAGCCACCGCGACAGCAGCGCGGCGACCGTGAATAACCCGGAACAGCATCTGCCCATCATGCTGGGCGCGCCTGCCATCGGTTTAGCCCCCGAAACGCCCTCGGACCAACACAACTCCTCCGGCGAGCATGACGAGCAGCCTCCCTTCGGTTCACTGGTCGAAGACCCGAAGCCGTCGGCAAGCACCGGCCAAACCCCGGGTGACAAGCTGCTCGCACGCCTGTTGAACACCACCGAGCAACCGGCGTTCAGCAAGGACCTCGGCAAACTGGTGCAGACGCTGCAACTGCACATCCAGGCCGGCGTTTCCCGCGATGGCAGCACCACGCTGCTTCAGGTGAACCTGGCGCAATTGGGCCAGGTCGATGTCCAGCTCGCCCATTCACACGGCCACTTGCACGTCGAAATCCAGGCCAGCCCCGGCAGCCTGCTGCAACTGCAACTCGCCCGCGGCGACCTGATGGAACGCCTGCAACGGCTGAACCCCGGGCAACCGATCCAATTGACCTTTACCCAGCAACAACACGGGGGCGACCAGGGTTCACGGCAGCGGCGGCACGTGTATGACGAGTGGGAGCAAGACTCATGAGCAGCCTGATGCTGCCCCGCGTCGAGGCGTCGGAACTGGCCCTGCAACAAAAAATCAGTCGTTGCCGCAGTCGCTACCCGCTCGCGAACGGTGAAGCCCGGCTGACGATCCTGCCGCAACCCGACGCGCTGGACGTGCTGTTGAATGTTCACTGGCAAGGCCTGGCACTGCGCTGGCGGTGCCACAGCGCAACCCTGGCCGGATGGCTTGAGCCCCACCTGCAAGAAGCGGCGTTCAGCAGCCTGCCGGCGACGCTGCAACTGGCGTTGCTGGAGCTGGAAAGTGCCGTGTTGCCGGGGCTCATCTGGAAAAGCATTCAACCGTGCCGCCCCGAGCCTGGCGCGGGGACGCCCACACTGGCGTTGACGCTGTCACGCGGCGCGCAACGCCTGGTTATCTGGCTCGACGGTGACCCGAGTGCGCTGCTCGCTTTCACGCCTGCTCGCCCCTTGGCAGAACTGACGGCGGTTGCGCTGCGACTTTCGCTGCAATGGGGCCCGGTCTGCCTGCTCCCCGCGCAGCTGCACTCACTGGCCACGGGTGACCTTCTATTGCTGCCGGCACGCCACGACGCCGCCAGCCCTTTGCTCGGTGTGGTCGAAGACCGCCCCTGGGCACGATTTCGCCACCACGACTCTCAACTGGAACTGCTCGCCATGCACAACGATGCCCCCCTCGAAACCACCCACGATCTGGCCAGTCTTGATCAGCTCCCGGTCCAGGTCAGCTTCGAAGTGGGACGTCAGACTCTCGACCTGCACACCCTCGCCGCCCTGCAACCGGGGTCGTTGATCGACCTGGCCACCCCGCTCGAAGGCGAGGTGCGGATTCTGGTCAACCAGCGCTGCCTGGGCGTGGGTGAGCTGGTGAGTATTCAGGACCGCCTCGGCGTGCGCGTCACCCGCCTGTTGCAGGACCTGCCCGCATGATTCAACTGCCTGACGAACTCAGCCTGATCTTCGGGCTGGCGCTGCTGGCGTTGCTGCCATTCATTGCAGTCATGGCCACCTCATTCATCAAGATGACCGTGGTGTTTTCGCTGCTGCGCAACGCCTTGGGCGTGCAGCAAATTCCGCCGAACATGGCGATGTACGGGCTGGCAATTATCTTGAGCCTGTACGTGATGGCGCCCGTCGGCTTCGCCACCCGCGACTACCTGCGCACCCATGACGTCAGCCTGAGCAAGACCGAGTCGGTGGAGCAGTTCCTCGACGAGGGCATGGAGCCGTACCGGGCCTTTTTGAAGAAACAGATCCAGGCCCGCGAACACGCGTTCTTCGTCGACAGCACCCGGCAGGTCTGGCCGAGCGAGTACGCAGACCGGCTCGAGCCCGACAGCCTGCTGATCCTGCTGCCGGCCTTCACGGTCAGTGAGCTGACCCGCGCCTTCGAAATCGGCTTTCTGATCTACCTGCCCTTCATCGCTATCGACCTGATCATCTCGAATATCCTGCTGGCGATGGGGATGATGATGGTCTCGCCGATGACCATTTCCCTGCCGTTCAAACTGCTGCTGTTTGTCCTGCTCGACGGCTGGGCGCGGCTGACCCACGGCCTTGTCATCAGTTACGGAGGCTGAGGGTGAACAACGCCGAGATCCTCCACTTCACCAGCCAGAGCCTGTGGCTGGTGCTGATCCTGTCCATGCCCACCGTGCTCATGGCCGCCGCCGTCGGCACCCTGGTGTCGCTGGTGCAGGCGCTGACCCAGATCCAGGAACAGACCCTGGGTTTCGTTGCCAAGCTGATCGCCGTGGTCATCACCCTGTTCGCCACGGCGGGCTGGATGGGTAACGAACTCTATGCCTTTGCAGAACTGACCTTGCTCAAGATTCCCCTCGTGCGATGAGCATTCAGGACCTGCAACAGCTCATGCTGGCGTACACCCTGCTGCTGCCCAGAATCATCAGCTGTTTTGTGGTCATGCCGATCCTGAGCAAACAAATGCTCGGTGGCGGCCTGATTCGTAACGGCGTGGCCTGCTCGCTGGCGCTGTTTGCCTACCCGACTGTCGCCGGCACGCTGCCCATGACGCTCGACGGCATAGACCTGGCCATGCTGATCGGCAAAGAGGTGTTGCTCGGCCTGTTGATCGGGTTTGTCGCAACGATTCCGTTCTGGGCCATCGAGGCGACCGGTTTCATCATCGACAACCAACGCGGTGCCTCCATTGCCTCCACGCTCAACCCGACACTGGGCAGCCAGACCAGCCCCACCGGCCTGTTGCTGACGCAAACCCTGATCACCCTGTTTTTCTCCGGGGGCGCGTTTCTGACGCTGATCGGTGCGTTGTTCCAGAGCTACGTCAGTTGGCCGGTCGCAACCTTCTTCCCCTACATAGGCAGCCAGTGGGTGGACTTTTTCTACGGTCAGTTCGGGCAACTGCTGCGCCTGTGCCTGCTGCTGGCAGCGCCCCTGTTAATCGCCATGTTCCTGGCCGAATTCGGCCTGGCCCTGATCAGCCGCTTCGCCCCGTCCCTGAACGTGTTCATCCTCGCGATGCCGATCAAGAGCATCGTCGCCAGCCTGCTGTTGGTGATTTACCTGAACGTGTTGATGGAACACGCCTATGACAGCCTGCTGCTCGCACTCGACCCGCTGAGTCAGTTGCGCCCGGTACTGGAGACGCCATGAGCGCCGAAAAAACCGAACAGCCCACACCAAAGAAACTTCGCGATGCACGCACCAAGGGCCAGGTGGTCAAAAGCAAGGAAGTGGTGTCCACCGCGCTGATCCTGTCGCTGATCGTCACGCTCATGAGTTTTTCCGACTACTACATGGAACACCTGGGGCAACTGATGCTGATGCCCGAGACGTACCTGAACCTGCCTTTCGGGCTGGCCTTGCAATTGATGGTGGAAAACCTGTTCCAGGAGATGGTCTACCTCTGCCTGCCGCTGTTGGTCGTCGCGGCACTGGTGGTCATCGTGGCGCACCTGGCCCAGTACGGTTTCCTGCTCAGCGGCGAGTCGATCAAGCCCGACCTGAAAAAGATCAACCCGGTGGAAGGCGCCAAGAAGATTTTCTCCATCCGCAGCCTGGTGGACTTCCTCAAGTCGATCATTAAAGTGGCCCTGTTGTCGTTGCTGGTGTGGACAACCCTGACCGGCAACCTGGATTCCCTGATCAGGCTGCCCGGCTGCGGCATGGGCTGCATCGCGCCGGTAATCGGCCTGTTGCTTGAGCAGTTACTGCTGGTGTGCGGCGTGGGGTTCGTGCTGATCTCGGCGCTCGACTATGCCTTCGAGCGATACCAGCACAGCAAGCAATTGCGCATGAGCAAGGACGAGATCAAACGCGAGTACAAAGAGATGGAAGGCAGCCCGGAGATCAAAAGCAAACGGCGTCAGTTTCACCAGGAATTGCAGTCGAGCAACCTGCGCGCCGACGTCAAACGCTCCTCGGTGATTATCGCCAACCCCACCCACATCGCAATTGGTATTCGTTACGTGAAGGGCGAGACGCCGCTGCCGGTCGTCACCTTGAAACACACCGAGGCACTAGCCCTGCAAGTGCGGCGCATCGCCGAGGAAGAGAACATTCCCGTATTGCAACGCGTGCCTCTGGCGCGGGCGCTATATCAGGACAGCCATGTCGACCAGTACATTCCCGCCGATCTGATCCAGACCACCGCCGAAGTCCTGCGCTGGCTCGACACCCAACAACAGACACCGCCCCCGGCCCTGTGAAAGACCTTCGACTTCCTCGGACTTTTTTGCGCCTTCGGAAATCGTCATGCCGATCCTGCTGTCAACACTGGCAAACTTGCTCCAGTTGCTCGCCAGGTAGAAGTTGAAACATCACTTTACGCGAAAGCAGGCAGACGTCCTCATGGTCTCTTCTCACAAGTGAGTGTGTAGAACCCTTTCAACGGAAGAAGAGCAAATGAGCGCAGCATCACGGACGAATACGAGCCAAACGGGTGTTGAGCGAAATGATTTGACTGCACGCTACAGGGCTGAGTGCACCCAGGTCGTAGAGCGTCTTGACACTCGCCGCCTAAGCGGGGTTACGAAACAACCGTTGTCCAGAGAAGTCCGTGTGGTACGTAGTGTTTCTAGTCCAATGGGTGGAGGAGTGCCAGGAAGGTGTTTTTTAATATCGATCCCTCCCGCTCAGACTTCCAGCTGTTGGATTTCATGCTGTTTCGGTGTTAGCGCTTTGCTCTGCGGGGTAGCGCCTTGGCGCTCCTGCTGATCTTGGTCAACCCACCCGTATAGAACCGACTCGCCGACGCCGAGTGACGACTGGCTACGATGAAGCTGGAGTTTTGCTTAAGCACGAGGTCGGCAGCCTCGTGTTTGAATTCAGCAGAAATGGAACGGCGTTGTTTGGTCATTTGACACCTCGATAGATGCATTTTCCACCTATCGAGGTGTCCGGTTTCATTCGACCACTACAGGTGCCGTATTACTCCACCGTCACCGACTTCGCCAAGTTACGCGGCTGGTCAACGTCGGTGCCCTTGAGCACAGCCACGTAGTACGACAGCAGCTGCAGCGGGATGGTGTAGAGGATCGGCGACAGGGTGTCGTGGATGTGCGGCATGTTGATGACGTGGGTACCTTCGCCATTGGTCATGCCGGCTTTTTCGTCGGCGAACACGATCAGTTGGCCGCCACGGGCGCGCACTTCCTGCAGGTTGGATTTGAGCTTTTCCAGCAGTTCGTTGTTTGGCGCGACGGTGACCACAGGCATGTCGTCATCCACCAGGGCCAGTGGGCCGTGTTTCAGTTCACCGGCTGGGTAGGCTTCGGCGTGGATGTACGAGATTTCCTTGAGTTTCAGCGAGCCCTCCATCGCGACTGGGTATTGCGCGCCACGGCCGAGGAACAGGGTGTGGTTTTTGTCGGCGAACAGTTCGGCGACTTTTTCCACGGTGCTGTCCATGGCCAGGGCTTCGCCCAGGCGGGTCGGCAGGCGGCGCAGTTCTTCCACCAGCGTGGCTTCAACACCTTCGGCGAGGGTGCCGCGCACCTGGCCCAGGGACAGGGTCAGCAACAACAAGCCAACCAGTTGGGTGGTGAAGGCTTTGGTGGAGGCTACGCCAATTTCGCGACCGGCTTGGGTTAGCAGGGTCAGGTCGGATTCGCGCACCAGGGAGCTGATACTGACGTTGCAGATCGCCAGGCTGGCGAGGAAGCCCAACTCTTTAGCGTTGCGCAGCGCAGCCAGGGTGTCGGCGGTTTCGCCGGACTGGGAGATGGTCACGAACAGGGTGTCGGGCTGCACCACCACTTTGCGGTAGCGGAATTCGCTGGCGACTTCGACCTGGCACGGGATGCCGGCCAGTTCTTCCAGCCAGTAACGCGCAACCATGCCGGCGTGGTAGCTGGTGCCGCAGGCGACGATCTGCACATTGCGCACTTTGGCGAACAGCTCGGCGGCTTGCGGGCCGAAGGCGTTGACCAGCACTTGGTTCTGGCTCAGGCGGCCTTCCAGGGTGCGTTGCACCACGGACGGTTGCTCGTGGATTTCCTTGAGCATGAAGTGGCGGAACTCGCCTTTGTCAGCGGCTTCGGCACCGTCGCGGTATTGCACGGCTTCGCGCTCTACGGAGTTACCGTTAACGTCCCAGATCGCCACGCTTTCGCGGCGAATGTCGGCGATGTCGCCTTCTTCCAGGTACATGAAGCGGTCGGTGACCTGGCGCAGCGCCAGTTGGTCGGAGGCGAGGAAGTTTTCCCCCAGGCCCAGGCCGATCACCAACGGGCTGCCACTGCGCGCGGCAACCACGCGGTCAGGTTGGCTGGCGCTGACCACGGCCAGGCCGTAGGCGCCATGCAGTTCCTTGACGGTGGCTTTGAGGGCGACGGTCAGGTCGCCGAGGTCTTTGAGCTTGTGATTCAGCAGGTGGGCGATGACTTCGGTGTCGGTGTCCGAGGTGAACACGTAGCCCAGGCCTTTGAGCTGCTCGCGCAACACTTCGTGGTTTTCGATGATGCCGTTGTGCACCACCGCCAGGTCCCCGGAGAAATGCGGGTGGGCGTTGCGCTCGCACGGCGCACCGTGGGTGGCCCAGCGGGTGTGGGCGATGCCGAGGCGGCCGACCAGCGGCTCGCCGAGCAGCGCTTGCTCCAGCTCACTGACCTTGCCCGGGCGGCGCATGCGCTCAAGCTTGCCGGCATTGGTGAAGACGGCCACACCGGCGCTGTCGTAGCCGCGGTATTCGAGGCGCTTGAGGCCTTCAAGCAGGATGGCGGTGACGTTGCGTTCAGCGACTGCGCCTACAATTCCACACATGGTGTTTCTCCTAGATGATTGCCGCGCATATCAGCGTAATGCCGCGGGCTTGGATCTGGTCGCGGGCCTCAAGCGGCAGGCGATCATCGGTAATAAGGGTATGGACGCTGCTCCAGGGCAGTTCCAGGTTGGGAATCTTGCGGCCGATCTTGTCGGATTCGACCATCACCACCACTTCACGGGCGACCTCGGCCATCACGCGGCTCAGGCCCAGCAATTCATTGAAGGTGGTGGTGCCGCGCTGCAGATCGATGCCGTCGGCGCCGATAAACAGTTGATCAAAGTCGTAGGAGCGCAGCACTTGCTCGGCGACCTGGCCCTGGAACGAGTCGGAATGCGGGTCCCAGGTGCCGCCAGTCATGAGCAGCACCGGTTCATGCTCCAGCTCGCTCAAGGCGCGGGCTACGTGCAGGGAGTTGGTCATCACCACCAGGCCAGGCTGATGGCCCAGCTCGGGGATCATGGCGGCGGTGGTGCTGCCGCTGTCGATGATGATGCGTGCGTGTTCACGCAAACGCATTACGGCCGCACGTGCGATGGCGCGCTTGTAGGCCGAGATGGGTTGGGCGGCGTCGCCCACCAGCTCCTGGGGCATGGTGATGGCGCCACCGTAGCGGCGCAGCAGCAGGCCGTTGCTTTCCAGCGCGGCCAAGTCCTTGCGGATGGTCACTTCCGAAGTTTCGAAACGCTTGGCCAATTCGTCCACGCTGACTTCGCCCTGTTCATTGAGCAAGGTCAGGATGTTGTGGCGTCGTTGGGGAGTATTTCGTTTCGACATGGTGATGGTAAGTTTCGTTTCGAAAGATAACGAAGGCAATCAAAACCTATTGGTGAAAGATCGTCAAGCGCAGGACTGCAAATTTTTGCAGGGTGCTCGAAGACACCCTCAAACAAATGTGGGAGCTGGCTTGCCTGCGATAGCGGATTGTCAGGCGACATCCATGTTGAATGTCAGACAGCTATCGCAGGCAAGCCAGCTCCCACAGGGAATAGCATCAACTGGTCGGGTTGTGGATAACTCAGGTCTTCTTGATTTTGACCGGGCGTTTCCAACCGTCGATGTTGCGCTGACGGGCGCGGGCCACCGCCAGTTGAGACTTATCCACATCCTGATTGATGGTGGACCCCGCAGCGGTGTTGGATCCGTCGCCGATGGTGACGGGTGCAATCAGCGAGTTATTCGAGCCGATGAATACGTCCTCACCGATCGTCGTCTGATACTTGTTCGCGCCATCGTAGTTGCAGGTGATCGCACCCGCACCGATGTTGCTGCGAGCACCGATGACCGCATCACCGAGATAAGCCAAGTGGCCTGCCTTGGCATCGTCGCCCATGCGCGCATTTTTCAGTTCAACGAAGTTACCCACATGTGCCCTGGCGCCCAGCACGCTGCCGGGACGCAAGCGCGCAAACGGGCCGGCATCGCTGCCCTCGCCCATCACTGCACCGTCGATATGGCTGTTGGCTTTGATCACCACGCCTTTGCGCAGGGTGCTGTCCTTGATCACGCAGTTCGGGCCAATCACCACGTCGTCTTCGATGATCACGCGGCCTTCGAGGATCACGTTGATGTCGATCAGCACGTCGCGGCCTACAGTGACTTCGCCGCGCACATCGAAACGTGCCGGGTCGCGCAAGGTTACGCCTTGGGCCATGAGGCGGCGGCCTTCGCGCAGTTGGTAGTGGCGCTCAAGCTCCGCAAGCTGCTTGCGGTCATTGGCGCCCTGCACTTCCATCGGGTCATGGGGCTGCTCGGTGGCGACCAGCAGGCCATCACTCACGGCCATCTCGATCACGTCGGTGAGGTAGTACTCGCCCTGGACGTTGTTGTTGGACAGGCGGCTCATCCAGTCAGCAAGATTATTGGCAGGGACGGCGAGAATCCCGGTGTTGCCTTCGGTAATCGCGCGCTGCGCTGGCGTGGCATCTTTGTGTTCGACGATGGCCGCAACCTTGCCGTCGGCGGTGCGCACGATGCGGCCATAGCCGGTGGGGTCATCCAGCTCAACGGTCAGCAGGCCCATCTGGCCGGGTACTACCTGCTTGAGCAGGCGTTGCAGGGTTTCCACTTCGATCAACGGCACGTCGCCGTAAAGGATCAGCACGGTGTCGGCGGTGATGAACGGCACGGCTTGCGCGGTGGCGTGGCCGGTGCCGAGTTGTTTGTCCTGCAAAACGAAATTCAGGTCATCTGCGGCCAGGCGTTCACGCACCACATCGGCGCCGTGGCCGATCACCACGTGAATCCGCTGCGGGTCCAGTTGCCGGGCGCTGTGGATAACATGGCCGAGCATGGAATTGCCCGCGACCGGGTGCAGCACTTTGGGCAGGGCCGAACGCATGCGGGTGCCCTGACCTGCGGCGAGAATGACGATTTCGAGAGACATGAATGGCTACCAATCCTGGGCGGTCCGGCTTCAGACCAGAGAAGTGTTTTGCTAAAAAAGAAAAAGGGTAGCCGAGGCTACCCTTTTTAATCAATCGCGCATAAGCATGACGGCGTGGCCGCTTACTTCTTGCGCAACTGCTGGAGCGTGCGCAGCTGAGCTGCAGCCTCGGCCAGACGTACAGCAGCAGCGCTGTAGTCGAAGTCCGCGCCCTTTTCGTTCAGGGCCTTCTCGGCAGCCTTGACGGCTTCCTGAGCGGAGGCTTCATCCAGGTCGCCAGCACGTTGCACGGTGTCGGCAAGTACCTTGACCATGTTCGGCTGAACCTCGAGGAAACCACCAGAGATGTAAAACACCTCACGTTCCCCGCCTTGCTTGGTCAGAGTGATCGGACCTGGCTTCAAGCTGGTGATCAGCGGAGCATGACCCATGGCGATACCAAGATCGCCGAGGTCGCCGTGCGCTGTTACAAACTCTACCAGACCGGAGAAAATTTCCCCTTCCGCGCTGACGATATCGCAATGGACTGTCATAGCCATCTGATTGCCTCAACCTGATGAGCGCCCGTTGCCGGGCGCCGGGATTACAGTTTCTTGGCTTTCTCGATCGCTTCTTCGATGCCGCCGACCATGTAGAACGCTTGTTCTGGCAGGTGGTCGTAGTCACCGTTGAGGATGCCTTTGAAGCCAGCAATGGTGTCTTTCAGGGAAACGTATTTACCCGAGGCACCGGTGAAGACTTCAGCCACGAAGAACGGCTGCGACAAGAAGCGCTGGATCTTACGAGCGCGGGATACCAACTGCTTGTCGGTTTCCGACAGCTCGTCCATACCCAGGATCGCAATGATGTCCTTCAGTTCTTTGTAACGCTGCAGCACGTACTGAACGCCGCGAGCGGTGTCGTAGTGCTCCTGGCCGATCACGTTCGGGTCCAGCTGGCGCGAAGTCGAGTCGAGTGGATCGACCGCTGGGTAGATACCCAGGGAAGCGATGTCACGGGACAGAACGACGGTGGCGTCCAAGTGGGCGAAGGTGGTCGCAGGCGATGGGTCAGTCAAGTCATCCGCAGGTACGTATACCGCTTGGATCGAGGTGATCGAACCTTCTTTGGTCGAAGTGATACGTTCTTGCAGAACGCCCATCTCTTCAGCCAGGGTCGGCTGGTAACCTACTGCCGAAGGCATACGGCCCAGCAGTGCGGATACTTCAGTACCGGCCAAGGTGTAACGGTAGATGTTGTCGACGAACAACAGAACGTCGTTACCTTCGTCACGGAACTTCTCGGCCATGGTCAGGCCGGTCAGTGCTACGCGCAGACGGTTACCCGGCGGCTCGTTCATCTGACCGTAAACCAGTGCCACTTTGTCCAGAACGTTGGAGTCCTTCATCTCGTGGTAGAAGTCGTTACCCTCACGAGTACGCTCACCCACACCGGCGAACACGGAATAACCGCTGTGCTCGATGGCGATGTTACGGATCAGTTCCATCATGTTTACGGTTTTGCCTACACCGGCACCACCGAACAGACCGACTTTACCGCCTTTGGCGAACGGGCAAACCAAGTCGATAACCTTGATGCCGGTTTCCAGCAGATCGTTGCCACCAGCTTGTTCGGCGAACGAAGGTGCTGGGCGGTGAATGCCCCAGCGCTCTTCGGTGTCGATTGGGCCAGCTTCGTCGATTGGGTTACCGAGTACGTCCATGATCCGGCCCAGGGTCGCTTTACCGACCGGTACGGAGATGGCAGCGCCAGTGTCCAGAACATCCAGACCGCGCTTCAAGCCTTCGGTGGAACCCATTGCAATGGTACGAACCACGCCGTCGCCCAGCTGCTGCTGAACTTCCAGAGTGGTGCCTGCATCGCTTTGTACTTTCAAAGCGTTGTAGATGCTCGGTACGCTGTCGCGTGGAAATTCCACGTCGATGACGGCGCCGATGATTTGAACGATACGTCCGCTACTCATAGCTGGATCCTCTGAATATTTGAACCGTTAAACCGCGGCAGCGCCGCCGACGATTTCCGAGATCTCTTGGGTGATCGCAGCCTGACGCGCCTTGTTGTAGATCAGCTGCAAATCGCTGATCAGATCACCGGCGTTATCGGTAGCGTTTTTCATCGCGATCATCCGCGCCGCTTGTTCAGCTGCGTTGTTCTCGACCACCGCCTGGTACACCTGCGACTCCACGTAGCGCACCATCAAGCCATCAAGCAGCTCTTTGGCGTCTGGTTCGTAGAGGTAGTCCCAGTGGTGCTTGAGTTCCTGATCCGGAGTCGCCACCAGTGGAATCAATTGCTCCACGGTTGGCTGCTGGGTCATGGTGTTGATGAACTTGTTGGATACCACGGACAGGCGGTCAATCCGGCCTTCCAGGTACGCATCCAGCATCACCTTCACACTGCCGATCAAATCATTGATCGACGGCTCTTCACCCAGGTGGCTGATAGCTGCAACGACGTTACCGCCGAAGTTACGGAAAAAGGCCGCACCCTTGCTACCAACAACACACAGATCGATCTCGACGCCGTTTTCGCGGTTTACCGCCATGTCCTTGACCAGGGCCTTGAACAGGTTGGTATTCAGACCACCGCACAAACCACGGTCACTGCTCACTACCACATAACCCACACGCTTAACGTCGCGGTCGATCATGAACGGGTGGCGGTATTCCGGGTTGGCGTTGGCCAAATGCCCAATTACCTGGCGGATACGATCCGCATAAGGACGGCTAGCAGCCATGCGCATTTGTGCCTTGCGCATTTTGCTGACCGCCACTTTTTCCATGGCGCTGGTAATCTTTTGCGTGCTTTTGATGCTCGCAATCTTACTGCGAATCTCTTTTGCGCCTGCCATGTAACACCTATCAGGTTAGCAAGCGGGAGCCTTGCGGCTCCCGCTGCGGCTTACCAGGTTTGGGTGGCCTTGAACTTCTCGATACCGGCTTTCATGCCAGCATCGATATCGTCATTGAAGTCACCCTTCACGTTGATCTTCGCCATCAATTCGGCGTGATCGCGGTTGAAGTAAGCAATCAGCGCTTGTTCAAAGCTGCCGACCTTGGTGATTTCAACGTCGGTCAGGAACCCACGCTCAGCGGCATACAGCGACAACGCCATGTCAGCGATCGACATTGGGGCGTATTGCTTCTGCTTCATCAGCTCGGTAACGCGCTGACCATGCTCAAGTTGCTTACGGGTCGCTTCGTCCAGGTCAGAAGCGAACTGGGCGAATGCCGCCAGTTCACGGTACTGAGCCAGAGCGGTACGGATACCACCGGAGAGCTTCTTGATGATCTTGGTCTGAGCGGCACCACCCACACGGGATACCGAAACACCGGCGTTCACTGCAGGACGGATCCCGGAGTTAAACATGGCCGATTCCAGGAAGATCTGACCGTCGGTGATGGAAATCACGTTGGTCGGAACGAACGCGGAAACGTCGCCAGCCTGGGTTTCGATGATCGGCAGTGCGGTCAGGGAACCGGTTTTGCCGGTCACTGCGCCGTTGGTGAACTTCTCTACGTACTCTTCGGATACGCGGGATGCGCGCTCCAGCAGACGGGAGTGGAGATAGAACACGTCGCCTGGGTAAGCTTCACGGCCTGGTGGACGGCGCAGCAGCAGGGAAATCTGGCGGTAAGCCACTGCTTGCTTGGACAGATCGTCATAAACGATCAGCGCGTCTTCACCGCGGTCGCGGAAGAATTCACCCATGGTGCAACCGGAGTACGGTGCCAGGAATTGCAGCGCAGGAGATTCCGAAGCACTGGCAGCCACGATGATCGTGTTGGCCAGGGCGCCGTTTTCTTCCAGCTTGCGAACCACGTTGGCGATGGTCGATTGTTTCTGACCGATTGCAACGTAGACGCAGAAAATGCCGCTGTTCTTCTGGTTGATGATCGCGTCGATCGCCAGAGCGGTTTTACCGATCTGACGGTCACCGATGATCAGCTCACGCTGGCCACGGCCGACTGGGATCATGGCATCGACAGCCTTGTAGCCAGTCTGTACAGGCTGGTCTACCGACTTACGCCAGATCACGCCTGGAGCAACTTTCTCGACCGCATCGGTCTCGGTGTTGTTCAGCGGACCTTTGCCGTCAACTGGGTTACCCAGTGCGTCGACTACGCGGCCCAGCAGTTCCTTACCAACCGGAACCTCCAGGATGCGGCCGGTGCACTTGGCGCTCATGCCTTCAGCCAGACTGGTGTACGCGCCCAATACAACGGCACCTACGGAGTCTTGCTCCAGGTTGAGAGCCATACCGTAGACGCCGCCCGGAAACTCGATCATCTCGCCGTACATTACTTCGGCCAGACCGTGAATCCGCACGATGCCGTCAGATACGCTGACGACTGTGCCTTCGTTACGGGCTTGGGAGGTCACATCGAGCTTGTCGATGCGGCCCTTGATAATTTCACTTATTTCGGAAGGATTGAGTTGCTGCATTGCTCTGCTGCCCCTTCAAACTCAAGATTTCAATGCTTCGGCAAGATTCGCGAGTTTGCCGCGAATCGAGCCATCGATAACCAGGTCGCCGGCGCGAATGATGACACCACCAATCAGGGTGGCATCCTCCGCAACTTGCAGGCGCACTTCCCGGTCGAGTCGTGCACTGAGAACCTTGGCGAGTTTGTCTTGCTGTTCTTGGTTCAATGCGAAAGCACTGGTCACTTCAACGTCTACCGACTTCTCTTGCTCGGCCTTGTACAGGTCGAACAGAGCGGCGATCTCCGGCAAAAGCGGGAGACGGTCGTTTTCGGCAACGACGTGGATGAAGTTCTGCACTTTCACATCAAACTTGTCGCCGCACACGTCAATAAACGTGGCGGCCTTGTCTGCGCTCGTCAGTCGCGGGGCCTTGAGCACGCGCTGCATGGTGTCGTCTTGCGACACTGCTGCAGCCAGGCCGAGCATGGCTGACCAAGAGGCCAGCTGCTGGTGGGCCTGGGCGTGCTCGAAGGCTGCCTTAGCGTAAGGTCGGGCCAACGTGGTCAATTCTGCCATGATCGCCCTCGCTTAAATTTCAGCAGCCAGTTTGTTTACCAGCTCCGCGTGCGCGTTTTGATCGATTGTGGCACCCAGGATCTTCTCAGCACCGCCGACGGCCAGAGCACCCAGTTGGGCACGCAGCGCATCTTTGACACTGTTCAGTTCCTGCTCGATCTCGGCCTGAGCCTGAACCTTCACACGGTCAGCGTCGATACGGGCTTTTTCAACAGCCTCTTCAACGATCTGATTACCGCGTTTCTTGGCTTGCTCAATGATTTCAGCTGCCTGTGCCTTAGCATCGCGCAGTTGATGGCCCGCTTTCTCTTGGGCCAACTCCAGGTCGCGAGCTGCACGGGTGGCAGCGTCCAGTCCATCCGCGATCTTCTTTTGACGTTCATGCAAAGCTGCGATGACCGGAGGCCATACGAACTTCATGCAGAAAACGACAAAAATCAAGAACGCTAAGGACTGACCAATAATGGTTGCATTAATGTTCACGCCAATACCTCGCTCGTTCGTTGCACAACACACCAATCACTCGAAAAAACGAGTGATTAACCGGCGAGTTGACCAACGAAGGGGTTCGCGAAGGTGAAGAACAGAGCGATACCAACACCGATCATGGTCACGGCGTCGAGCAGGCCGGCAACGATGAACATTTTAACTTGCAGCATTGGCACCATTTCTGGCTGACGCGCTGCGCCTTCCAGGAACTTGCCGCCGAGCAGGCCGAAACCAATGGCAGTACCCAGGGCGCCCAGGCCGATCAACAGTGCAACAGCGATAGCGGTTAGACCAACTACAGTTTCCATCTTTCCTCCCGACTTTTACGTCGTATGGTTTAGGTTTTTTAGATTTTAAAGCGGTAAAACAAATCGTTTCATAGCCCTGTTGGGCCACCTTCCCGTGTTACCGGGAAGGACATCAGACTAGTCGAGACTGGTCTTAATGGTTCTCTTCGTGCGCCATCGACAGGTAGACGATGGTCAGCATCATGAAGATGAAGGCCTGCAGGGTGATGATCAGGATGTGGAACACAGCCCACGCCCACTGCAGAACAATGCCCAGGCCGCTAAGCCAGAGCAGGCCGCTGCCGAACATCACAGCGATCAGAATGAACACCAGCTCGCCGGCATACATGTTGCCGAACAGTCGCAGGGCCAGGGAAATTGGCTTGGCGATCAGGGTCACGAATTCCAGCAGGAAGTTCACCGGGATCAGCAGGGCTTGAACAAAGATGTTCTTGCTGCCGAACGGGTGCAGGGTCAGTTCGCCGATGAAACCGCCGATGCCCTTGATCTTGATGCTGTAGAAAATGATCAACGCGAACACCGACAGGGCCATGCCCAGGGTAGCGTTCGGGTCAGTGGTCGATACGGCACGGAATGGAATGTGCGGGTCGCCGGAAATCGCCATGGCCAACTGAGGAATCCAGTCCACCGGGATCAGGTCGACGGCGTTCATCAGGAACACCCAGACGAAGATGGTCAGTGCCAGCGGCGCAATCACCGGGCTGCGGCCATGGAAGCTGTCTTTCACGCTGCCATCGACGAATTCGACCAATACTTCAACGAAGTTCTGCAAAGCACCTGGCTGACCGGAAGTCGCCTTCTTTGCCGCCATACGGAAAATCAGGACGAAGATCAGACCCAATGCGACCGACCAGCCCAGAGTATCCAGGTGGAAAGCCCAGAAGCCCATTTCTTTGGCTTCTGCTGCGGAGTGGGCGAAGCCCCAGCCGCCGTTGGGAAGCTGACCGAAGGTCAGGTTCTGCAAGTGGTGCTGGATATAGCCCGAAGCGGTTGTTTCTGCCATGGTTGCCTCAAACGCCCTAAGGTTTCGAAAGTCTTGTTTTCATTAGCAGGGGAGCGAACCAGCTGACCAGTTGGGTCAACACGAAGACGCCGAATACAGCCAGCGGCGCCAATGGCTTCACACCTGCAAAGGTCAGTGCAAACAGCACTGCCGTCAAAATCAGTTTCCCTGCTTCGCCGGCATAAAAAGACCGGACGATAGCCTGGGCTGCTCGGGCGCCGGAAAACCGAAAGGCCCTATGAGCAAAATACATATTGGGCAGCAAGGCTATCAGGCCTCCGCAGAGTCCTGAATATCCGGCTACGACTCCATGCCAATACCAAAGCGCCAATGCGGCGATCAGCAAAATAACAAATTGAGCCAATAAAACCGGGAAAACGGCCAAGCGATGGAACGGCAACGTGTTTGGCGTGCGGGTTTCCATCACTCTTGCTCCTCAATGGTCGGCTGCCGAGAATCAATAACTTGGCATAATTTGTGCCGACAAAATGCGCGCAGAGTATAGGGGCGGTTCTGCCCCTATTCAACTGTCAGGTAGTGTTTTCCGATCACACGCTACATAAGCAAATGTTTCAGCGGATGTGGGCAAGGACGCCCTGAAGCTCATCGAGTGAGTTATATCCGATGACTAATTGCCCCTTGCCTTTCTTGCCGTGGCGAATTTGCACCGCAGAGCCCAGGCGCTCAGCCAGGCGCTGCTCGAGGCGCGCGATGTCCGGATCAGGTTTGGCGGTTTCGACCGGTGCAGGTTTACCGCTGAGCCACTGGCGAACTAAAGCCTCAGTCTGACGAACGGTAAGGCCTCGTGCGACAACGTGTCGCGCCCCTTCAACCTGTTGATTTTCCGGCAAACCGAGCAAAGCACGGGCATGACCCATTTCCAGGTCGCCATGGGACAGCATGGTCTTGATGACTTCCGGCAGCGCAATCAGGCGCAACAAGTTGGACACGGTCACGCGGGACTTGCCCACTGCATCCGCGACTTCCTGCTGAGTCAGTTTGAATTCCTGCTGCAAACGCTGCAGGGCGATCGCTTCCTCGATTGGATTGAGGTCTTCACGCTGGATGTTCTCGATCAACGCCATGGCGATGGCGGTTTCGTCCGGCACATCGCGCACCATCGCCGGGATGGTGTCCTTGCCGGCCTGTTGGCTGGCACGCCAGCGGCGTTCACCGGCGATGATTTCAAAGCGACCACCGCCAATCGGGCGGACCACGATCGGCTGCATCACGCCCTGGGCCTTGATCGAATTGGCCAGTTCTTCCAGCGCCTGGGGGTCCATGTCCCGGCGTGGCTGGTATTTGCCGCGCTGGATCAGGTCCAGCGGCAGGTGTTGCAGCTCGCGCTCGTCGGCCTGCACCGCTTGCTCTTCAAGCGAAGTGACAGTCGGACCACTCAGCAGTGCATCCAGTCCACGTCCGAGACCTCGTTTCTTGACGGCCATGGGGGTTCCTTAAGTTGGCTGGGCTGCAGCGGTGCGTGAGTTACGGCGTTGACGGCGAACCATCTCGCCAGCCAGCGCCAGGTAGGCAATGGCTCCACGCGATGATTTGTCGTACGCCAGCGCGGGCATGCCATAGCTTGGCGCTTCGGCCAAACGGATGTTGCGTGGGATCACGGTGTCGTAAAGCTGCTCGCCAAAGTGTTCCTTGAGCTGCGCCGACACATCGTTCATCAGGCTCAGGCGCGGGTCGTACATGGTCCGCAGCAGGCCTTCGATTTTCAGGTTGGGGTTGAGCAACTCAGCGATACGCTTGATGTTATCCACAAGGTCGCTCAAGCCTTCGAGCGCGAAGTACTCGCACTGCATGGGGATAATCACCCCATCTGCCGCGACCAAAGCGTTCAACGTGAGCATCGACAGCGACGGAGGGCAGTCGATCAAAATGTAATCGTAGTTCTCGCGGATCGGCGCCAGGGCGCTGCGCAGACGGCTTTCTTTCATCTGCATTTCCAGCAGCACCACTTCCGCCGCGGTCAAATCGCGGTTGGCCGGCAGCAGTTGATAACCGCCGTGCTCGGAGTAGTGCATGGCCTGGGCCAGGTCGCACTCGCCAATCAGCAAGTCATAGACCGAGTTTTCCAGGCCGTGTTTATCCACACCGCTACCCATGGTGGCGTTGCCCTGTGGATCGAGATCGATCAACAGCACCCGGCGCTTGGTCGCGACCAGGGATGCTGCGAGGTTGATGCAGGTGGTGGTTTTGCCCACGCCACCTTTCTGGTTCGCTATCGCGAATACCTTAGCCATTCTTGCTTGTGTTCCCAATCATGCCGTGCGGCGCAGTATCAGCAGATGGCGTTGGCCTTGGCAACCGGGTACGGCCAAGGCGTGTTCGCTATCGAGGTGGAAGTCTGCCGGCAATGCTAACAGCTCGTCGCTTGGATGAACGCCCTTCATTGCCAGCCAACGGGTGTCGCGGTCGCCTAAGTGGCGGGTCCAGTTGCTGAAGTTCTCCATGCTGCTGAATGCCCGGGAAACAATTCCGTTGAAGGGCTGCTGCGGCGTGAAGGCTTCGACGCGACTGTGGATAACTTGAAGGTTATCCAGCTTGAGTTCGAGTTTGACCTGGGTCAGGAAGCGGGTTTTCTTGCCGTTGCTGTCCAGGCACGTGACTTGCGACTCTGGAAACAGGATGGCCAACGGGATGCCAGGCATGCCGCCGCCACTGCCAACGTCCAGCCAGCGGCCGTTTTCGATAAACGGCATCACGCTCAGGCTGTCGAGCAAATGACGCGAGACCATTTCGTTCGGGTCGCGCACCGCCGTCAGGTTGTAAGCCTTGTTCCATTTGATCAACAGGGCCAGGTAGCCCAGCAGCAACTCATGCTGGGCATCGGTCAAGTGCACACCCAACTGGCGTGCACCTGTGGATAACTCTTCGGCGTGTTGCGAGGTGACCAACGAACTCAAGCGCTTTGCTCCAACTGACGGCCCGCGCCGCGTTTTTTCAAATGAATCATCAACAGCGAAATGGCTGCCGGGGTGACGCCGGGAATACGTGAAGCCTGGCCGAGTGTCTCCGGCCGAGTTATCCCCAGCTTGCTTTGGATTTCTTTCGACAGCCCGGAAATCCCGGTGTAGTCGATATCCACAGGCAGCTTGGTGTCCTCACTGGCGCGCAGGCGAGCGATCTCATCCTGTTGGCGGTCAATGTAACCGGCGTATTTGGTCTTGATTTCAACTTGCTCGGCGACCTGTGGGTCTTCTGCGCCGTGGCCAGTCACTTCGACCAAACCAGCGTAGTCGATTTCCGGACGGGACAGCAGGTTTAGCAAGTTGTATTCGTGGGTCAGCGGCGTGCCGAATTTTTCGGCAATCGCGTCGCCCTGCTCGGTGCCCGGGCGAACCCAGGTACTTTTCAAGCGCTGCTCTTCCAGCGTGATGCTTTCGCGTTTTTTGCAGAAAGCGGCCCAGCGTGCGTCATCGACCAAGCCCAGCTCGCGACCTTTTTCGGTCAGGCGTAGATCGGCGTTGTCTTCACGCAGGATCAGGCGATATTCCGCTCGGGAGGTGAACATCCGGTACGGTTCCTGGGTGCCCAGGGTAATCAGGTCGTCAACCAACACGCCGATGTACGCCTCATCGCGACGCGGGCACCAGCTGTCTTTGCCCTGTGCACGCAGTGCCGCGTTGGTCCCGGCCAGCAAACCTTGGGCGCCGGCTTCTTCGTAACCGGTGGTGCCGTTGATTTGCCCAGCGAAGAACAGGCCGCCGATCACTTTGGTTTCCAGGCTGTACTTGAGGTCACGCGGGTCGAAGTAGTCGTACTCGATGGCGTAGCCAGGGCGAACGATGTGCGCGTTTTCCATACCGCGAATCGACTGCACGATCTGGATTTGCACGTCGAACGGCAGGGACGTGGAAATTCCGTTCGGGTACAGCTCGTGAGTGGTCAAGCCTTCGGGTTCGATGAAGACCTGGTGGCTTTCCTTGTCGGCAAAGCGGTGGATCTTGTCTTCAATCGATGGGCAGTAACGCGGGCCAATGCCTTCGATCACCCCGGAATACATCGGCGAACGGTCGAGGTTCGCGGCAATGATTTCGTGGGTTCGGGCGTTGGTGTGGGTAATCCAGCAGCTCACCTGTTTGGGGTGCTGCTCTTTGGAACCCATGAACGACATCACCGGGATCGGTGTATCGCCGGCTTGTTCGGTCATCACCGAGAAATCCACAGAACGCCCGTCGATACGCGGCGGGGTCCCGGTTTTCAGGCGGCCGACGCGCAGCGGCAATTCACGCAGGCGTTTTGCCAGGGCAATCGACGGCGGGTCACCAGCGCGGCCACCGGAATAGTTCTGCATACCGATGTGGATAAGTCCGCCGAGGAACGTACCGGTGGTCAACACCACGGATTCTGCGAGAAAACGCAGGCCCATTTGGGTGACTACACCGCGTACCTGATCCTGTTCGACGATCAGGTCATCCGCTGCTTGCTGAAATATCCACAGGTTCGGCTGGTTTTCCAGGGTTTCACGTACCGCGGCCTTGTACAGGATGCGGTCTGCCTGTGCCCGAGTAGCCCGTACGGCCGGGCCTTTGCGGCTGTTGAGCACGCGAAATTGAATACCACCTTTGTCGGTAGCCGTGGCCATGACGCCGCCCAGGGCATCGATTTCCTTGACCAGGTGGCTTTTGCCGATCCCGCCAATGGCGGGGTTGCAACTCATGGCACCGAGGGTTTCCACGTTGTGCGTCAGCAACAGGGTTTTGACGCCCATGCGTGCTGAGGCCAGTGCTGCCTCGGTACCGGCATGACCGCCGCCGATGACGATCACTTCAAAACGGGAAGGGAAATCCACCACGCACCTCGTGCCTGCTTATGTAGGTAATTAGGAATTGATTGGTTGAGCTGGTTTTAGAGCAATGGCCGCAAGTATAGGGACTTAGCCCTTCCTAAAGAACCCTTTGCACAAAATTTAACCAGCTGTGGATGAATCACAGACAATAGAATTTAAAAGAGAGAACTTTATAAGCTCTTTGTTTTTATGTTTATTTCTACTGAGCCTACTTTCTGTGGATAGATCTCTACAGCCCTTTATTTACGTTGTGTACAGCGATTCAAAAGTCTGTGGTCATGTGCCAATGTGGCCCTTGGATAAGTGCTTTAAGCCTGTGGATTAAACAGGTGGTTATCCACAAGGGGGTTTTTACTCAGGTTTCAAGCCCTGTTATCAACTGGGCACAGGGACGGTTATTCACAGGGCTTAATCCACAGAAAAGTGCTCACGCGACCAAATAACGCCCACGCAAAAACCGCCACAACCTGGGTGGTGAATCAGAAGATGCAATGGAATGCCCTCGAGCGGGCGAAACAGACAGGCGCGAATGGCCTGTCTGTGGACAACGAAGGGTTATTTACCGATACAGAAGCTGGAAAAGATCCGCCCCAGCAAATCATCTGAGCTGAATGCGCCAGTGATCTCACCCAACAGCTGCTGCGCCTGACGTAAATCCTCAGCCAGCAGCTCCCCTGCCCCCGCCAAGGTCAGCTGTGCCCGACCGTGCTCCAACGCCGCGCTGGCATGGCGTAGCGCCTCCAGGTGCCTGCGGCGTGCACTGAAGCTGCTTTCCGAGGTTTGCTCATAGCCCATGCAAGCCTTGAGGTGGTCGCGCAGCAATTCCAGACCATCGCCGGCCGACTTTGCACTCAGGCTGATGGTGACGTGGCCATCCTCGCTGGTTTCCATGGAGATGGCTTCACCCGTCAGGTCGGCCTTGTTACGGATCAACGTCACGTTGGCCGGGTCCGGCCGCTGCTCGAGGAATTCCGGCCACAAGGCAAAAGGATCCACAGCCTCTGGCGCCGTGGCATCCACCACCAGCAGCACCCGATCTGCTTCGCCAATGGCCTTGAGGGCGCGTTCTACCCCGATCTTTTCCACCTGGTCATCGGTGTCGCGCAAACCGGCAGTGTCGACCACGTGCAGCGGCATGCCGTCGATGTGGATATGTTCACGCAGAATATCCCGGGTGGTGCCGGCAATCTCGGTAACGATGGCCGCCTCGCGACCTGCCAGGGCATTCAGTAGGCTCGACTTGCCGGCATTCGGTCGGCCGGCAATCACCACCGTCATACCGTCACGCAGCAGGGCGCCCTGCCCGGCTTCGCGCAGCACTGTGGATAACTCATCACGGACTTTATCCAGCATCGCCAGCACATGCCCATCGGCGAGGAAGTCGATTTCTTCCTCCGGAAAATCAATCGCGGCCTCGACGTAGATACGCAAGCTGATCAATTGCTCGGTCAGGTTATGCACACGCAATGAAAAGGCGCCCTGCAATGAGCGCAAAGCGTTGCGGGCTGCCTGTGCAGAACTCGCTTCGATCAAGTCGGCAATGGCTTCAGCCTGAGCCAGGTCGAGTTTGTCATTCAGGAATGCACGCTCACTGAATTCTCCCGGACGCGCCAAGCGGCAACCCAACTGCAGGCAGCGCTGCAGCAACATATCCAGCACAACCGGGCCGCCGTGGCCCTGAAGTTCCAGCACATCTTCACCGGTGAACGAGTTGGGGCCTGGAAAATACAGCGCCAAGCCTTCATCCAACACCGTTTCATCGGCATCCAGAAAGGGGCCGTAATGCGCGTATCGGGGTTTCAACTCGCGGCCGCTGATGGCCTGGGCTGCCACGCTGGCCAGCGGCCCGGAAATTCGAACGATACCGACACCGCCGCGACCTTGAGCGGTAGCGACAGCAGCGATGGTTTCACGAGGAGCGCTCATCAGCAGGTTCCAGAATAAAAGTGACGGAAAGCAAAACGCCCCACTAGGGGGCGTTTTGAGTGGTTATCCACAGAGTAAACTACGCCGCAGCTTTGGTAGCCGCTTCGATTTTACGCGTGATGTACCACTGTTGAGAGATCGACAACACGTTGTTGACCACCCAGTACAGCACCAGACCGGCTGGGAACCACAGGAAGAAGAAGGTGAAGATGATTGGCATCATTTTCATTACCTTGGCCTGCATCGGATCCGGCGGAGTCGGGTTCAAGCGCTGCTGGATGAACATGGTCGCGCCCATGATGATCGGCAGGATAAAGAACGGGTCTTTGATCGACAGGTCAGTTATCCACAGCATGAACGGAGCCTGGCGCATTTCCACGCTTTCCAGGAGAACCCAGTACAGCGACAGGAACACGGGCATCTGTACCAGAATCGGCAAGCATCCACCCAGCGGGTTGATCTTCTCTTTCTTGTACAGCTCCATCATGGCCTGCGACATTTTCTGCCGGTCATCACCATGTTGCTCTTTCAGAGCGGCCAGTTTCGGCGCCACAGCACGCATGCGTGCCATCGACTTGTAGCTGGCTGCCGACAGAGGGAAGAAGATCCCTTTGATCAGCATGGTCAGGAAGATGATCGAGAAACCCCAGTTACCGACGATGCTGTGGATATGTTGCAGCAGCCAGAAGATCGGCTGGGCAATGAACCACAGAATGCCGTAATCCACAGTCAGTTCCAGACCTGGGGACAACTCTTTCAGTACAGCTTGGCTTTTCGGGCCGGCATACAGCGTGGCGCTGGTTTCAGCCTTGGCACCTGGCGCGACGGTCAACGCCGGGCCAGTAAAACCAATGATGTAGTTGCCTTGGCTGTCTTTGCGGGTTTGAACCAGGTTGGCTTCACCCTTGTTCGGGATCCATGCGGTCACGAAGTAGTGTTGCAACCAGGCAACCCAGCCGCCTTGTACAGTCTCTTTCAGCGAGCCCTTGTCGATATCTTTCATCGACACTTTTTTGTACGGCTCGCCACTTGTCCACAGGGCTGCGCCCAGGTAAGTCGCGGTGCCGGTGGCGGTGCTGGAAGAAGGATCGGCACTGTTGTCCCGCTTGAGCTGGGCAAACAGGTTGCCCGTCCACGGTTTGGCGCTTTCGTTGTCGATCAGGTAAGTGACCTTCAAATCGTACAAACCACGGGTGAAGCTGAAACGTTTGATGTAGTTGATGCCGTCCTGACTGAATTTCAGGTCAACATTCAACTGGTTCTGGCCATCCGCCAGTTGATAAGTCTTCTGTTCGGTCGAATAAACCGGACGACCGGTAGCACGAGCATCCGGACCGTCAGTGCCGGTCAGGCCACTTTGTGCCAGATAAGTACGTTCACCACCGTTGTCGAACAGTTGGAACGGTACATCTGGATGGTCTTGACGACGTGGATACAGCGGCAGTTTCAACTGCGCGATATCACCACCTTGTGGGTCGATAGCCAGGTCGAGCACATCCGTTTTCACGTGGATGAGGTCTTTGTTGGTGACCACTGGCGTTTCTAGAGGGGCGCTTGTCTCGCCATTCGCGCTGGGAACATCGGCACTCGCGGACGCATTGTTACCCAGCGGGGTGTCCGGAATAGCCGGCGCAGCCTGATTGGTAGCAACATTCTGAGTCGGCAGGGCAGCTTGGCCGTAGTCCTGGTTCCACTTAAGAACCATGACGTAGGACACGATTGCCAGGGCGACGATCAGGATCGTGCGTTTAATATCCATGATTACTCGGCCATCGAAGAAGAACGGGAGGTAGGGATAGGCGGAACCGGGTCATAACCACCGGGATTCCACGGATGACAGCGGCCTAAACGACGAAAGGCCAGCCAGCCACCGCGCAGAAGACCATGATTTTCTATGGCCTCTAACGCGTAGCAGGAACAACTGGGGTAGAAACGACAGTGGTCAGCCATCAGAGGACTAATGGCATAGCGGTAAAACTGGATCGGAACGAGGGCCAGTTTACGCATTGGTGCTGTCTACCCCTACAGTTTCGGTGCTGACTGCTGGTGCTGGCTTGTTGGTACGCGCCAAACGTTTCCAGAGCTTGCCGAAATGCTGAATCAATTCGGGGTTTTCTACGTCCCCCAAGCCTTTGCGCGCGACGATAACAATATCCCAACCAATCAGAGTTTCCTGGTGGAGGCGAAACGATTCGCGCATCAGACGCTTGAGGCGATTGCGCTCAACGGAGAGCTTTACGCTCTTCTTGCCGATCACCAACCCGAGACGGGGGTGATCCAGATCGTTGTTACGCGCAAGGAGCAGGAGATTTTTCCCCGGAACCTTGCCGGTGGGGGAGTCAAAGACTGCCTTGAAATGCCGGGGGGTTAGCAGACGCTTTTCCCGACTGAAGTCCTGACTCACCACCAGTACCGGATTATCAAACTGCCAGACGCGCACGACCTTTGGCGCGGCGACGCGACAGGACAGCACGGCCGTTCTTGGTAGCCATGCGAGCACGGAAGCCGTGAGTACGGGCGCGTTTGATGGTGCTTGGTTGGAAAGTACGTTTCATGGCGTTGTTACCTGGTTCGTCCACAACGGGCCGGAATGGCCCCCGTTTTAAGAGACCGGCGATTCTAGAGAAAGCAAGCCTCTAGGTCAATTTCCAACCAGCTTTTCCTTTAATTAGTTCTTCGCAGGCATTCCGGCCTTTTCTGTTCGCTGGCCGTTCATGAGCAATGCCATAGATATAAAAATAAAGAAGGAAGTTATTTAAAGCTTTTCTGTAAAGCTTATAAAAGCTAGGGAGGCGGTTATCTGTGGATAACCGCCTTGAGCCCATATTCTGCCTGATGTACAGAGGATGACAACTAGGCGGGGAAACGGTGCTTAGCCTGTGCTGCGCTATCGGATAAGCTGTGGGTGGAATGGCTTGTTATCCACAGGCCAGTTACCCACAGACTTTCGACCCCACTTGTACAACGAGCTTAGGGGCGCTTATCCACAGAGCTTATGCACAGACCATTGGTCGCCTTTTTTACGGTTAACGCATTGATTTTGGGTGCCCTGTGCGCAACCTACATGTGGATAAGTGGACGGCTGGCCGCTACAATGGCGGCTGTTTTTGCCTCACCGGCTTTCAACTTAGGGGATATCCGTGTCAGTGGAACTTTGGCAGCAGTGCGTGGAGCTTTTGCGCGAAGAGCTGCCTGCCCAGCAATTCAACACCTGGATCCGTCCGCTACAGGTCGAAGCCGAAGGCGACGAGTTGCGTGTCTACGCGCCGAATCGTTTTGTTCTCGATTGGGTTAATGAGAAGTACCTGAGCCGCGTTCTCGAATTGCTCGATGAACACGGCAACGGCCTTGCGCCTGTGCTTTCTTTATTAATAGGCAGCAAACGTAGCTCTGCACCTCGTGCAGCGCCGAATGCACCGTTGGCGGCGAGCGCCTCGCAGGCTCAGGCCGCAGCGGCACCTGTTAATAACTCGCCTGCGCAAATTGCCCAGACGCCTTCGAAATCCTCGGCACAGAAAAACGCGCCTATAAATGAAGAGCCGTCCCGCGACAGCTTTGACCCGATGGCCGGCGCCAGCTCTCAACAGGCACCAGTTCGTGCCGAACAGCGCACCGTCCAGGTAGAAGGCGCGCTCAAGCACACCAGCTACTTGAACCGCACGTTCACCTTTGAAAACTTTGTCGAAGGTAAATCCAACCAGTTGGCCCGCGCGGCTGCCTGGCAGGTCGCCGACAACCCCAAGCACGGTTACAACCCGCTCTTCCTTTATGGCGGCGTCGGTTTGGGTAAAACTCACTTGATGCACGCTGTGGGTAACCACCTATTAAAGAAGAACCCAAATGCCAAGGTCGTGTACCTGCACTCGGAGCGCTTCGTCGCTGACATGGTCAAGGCCTTGCAGCTCAACGCAATCAACGAGTTCAAGCGGTTCTACCGCTCCGTTGATGCCTTGCTGATCGATGACATTCAATTTTTCGCTCGCAAGGAACGTTCTCAGGAAGAGTTTTTCCACACCTTCAACGCCCTGCTCGAAGGCGGCCAGCAGGTCATCTTGACCAGCGACCGTTACCCGAAGGAAATCGAAGGCCTGGAAGAACGCTTGAAGTCGCGTTTTGGCTGGGGTCTGACCGTTGCGGTAGAGCCGCCGGAACTGGAAACCCGCGTCGCGATCCTGATGAAGAAGGCCGACCAGGCGAAAGTCGATTTGCCGCATGACGCTGCTTTCTTCATTGCCCAACGCATTCGCTCCAACGTGCGTGAGTTGGAAGGCGCGCTCAAGCGCGTCATCGCTCACTCGCACTTCATGGGCCGCGACATCACCATCGAGTTGATTCGTGAATCCCTGAAAGACCTGCTGGCGCTGCAAGATAAGCTGGTGAGTGTGGATAACATCCAGCGCACCGTGGCTGAGTACTACAAGATCAAGATTTCCGACCTGCTGTCCAAGCGCCGCTCGCGTTCGGTGGCACGTCCACGTCAGGTAGCGATGGCGCTCTCCAAAGAGCTGACCAACCACAGCCTGCCGGAAATCGGTGATGTGTTTGGCGGTCGCGACCACACCACGGTCTTGCACGCGTGCCGCAAGATCAACGAACTTAAGGAATCCGACGCGGATATTCGCGAGGACTACAAGAACCTGCTGCGTACACTGACTACTTGATGACACCAGCGCAGCTTATTAAGGCAAGGGACTAGACCATGCATTTCACCATTCAACGCGAAGCCCTGTTGAAACCCCTGCAACTGGTCGCAGGCGTCGTCGAGCGCCGACAGACCTTGCCGGTGCTCTCCAACGTATTGCTGGTTGTCGAAGGCCAGCAACTGTCCTTGACCGGTACCGACTTGGAAGTCGAGCTGGTCGGTCGTGTGCAGCTGGAAGAGCCTGCTGAACCGGGCGAAATCACTGTGCCGGCGCGCAAGCTTATGGACATCTGCAAAAGCTTGCCTAATGAAGCGCTTATCGACATCAAGGTCGATGAGCAGAAGTTGGTGGTCAAGGCCGGTCGTAGCCGTTTTACGCTGTCCACGTTGCCAGCCAATGACTTCCCGACTGTCGAGGAAGGCCCTGGCTCGCTGACCTGCAGCCTGGAGCAAAGCAAACTGCGCCGTTTGATCGAGCGCACCAGCTTCGCCATGGCTCAACAGGACGTTCGCTACTACCTCAACGGTATGTTGCTGGAAGTCTCGGAAGGCATTATCCGCGCCGTGGCCACCGACGGACACCGTTTGGCTATGTGCTCAATGCGTGCCGATATTGGTCAGCCGGATCGGCACCAAGTGATCGTCCCGCGCAAAGGTATCCTCGAATTGGCGCGTCTGCTTACCGAGCCGGATGGTAACGTCAGTATCGTTTTGGGCCAGCACCACATTCGCGCCACCACCAGTGAATTCACGTTCACTTCCAAATTGGTCGACGGCAAGTTCCCGGATTACGAGCGCGTACTGCCTAAAGGCGGCGACAAACTGGTGATCGGTGATCGTCAGGCCCTGCGTGAAGCGTTCAGCCGTACCGCGATTCTGTCGAACGAAAAGTACCGTGGTATCCGTCTGCAACTGGCCAACGGTCAGCTGAAAATCCAGGCGAATAACCCGGAGCAGGAAGAAGCGGAAGAAGAAGTGGGCGTTGACTACAACGGCGGCTCGCTGGAGATCGGCTTCAACGTGAGCTACCTGTTGGACGTACTGGGTGTAATGACCACCGAACAGGTTCGTCTGATTCTGTCGGATTCCAACAGCAGCGCCCTGGTGCAAGAATCCGATAACGACGACTCGGCTTACGTTGTTATGCCGATGCGTCTGTAATCATGTTCAGCAGAAGCTAGATGTCCCTCAGTCGTGTCTCGGTCACCGCGGTGCGCAATTTGCACCCGGTGACCTTCTCCCCTTCCCCCCGCATCAATATTCTCCACGGCGCCAACGGTAGTGGCAAAACCAGCGTGCTGGAAGCCATTCATTTGCTTGGGCTCGCCCGTTCCTTTCGCAGCGCCCGTCTGTTGCCAGTGATTCAGTACGAGCAATTGGCGTGCACAGTGTTTGGCCAAGTCGAATTGGCTGAAGGCGGCCATAGCAGCCTGGGGATATCTCGCGATCGCGGTGGGGAGTTTCAAATTCGCATTGACGGGCAAAATGCCCGCAGTGCAGCGCAACTGGCGGAAATTCTGCCATTGCAACTGATCAACCCCGACAGCTTCCGCCTGTTGGAAGGTGCACCAAAAATCCGCAGGCAATTCCTCGATTGGGGAGTGTTCCACGTGGAACCGCGGTTCATGGCCACTTGGCAGCGCCTGCAGAAGGCCCTGCGGCAGCGGAACTCATGGCTGCGGCATGGTACACTTGACGCCGCTTCACAAGCAGCCTGGGACCGGGAACTGTGCCTGGCCAGCGATGAAATAGATGAATACCGCCGCGCCTATATCAAAGCCTTGAAACCAGTCTTTGAGCAGACCTTGAGTGAGTTGTTGGATCTCGAGGGGCTGACGCTGAGCTACTACCGTGGTTGGGATAAAGAGCGTGACCTGAGCGCAGTGCTCGCCACGTCCTTGCAACGGGATCAGCAAATTGGCCATACACAGGCAGGCCCCCAACGGGCTGATTTGCGCCTTAGATTAGGCGCACACAATGCCGCGGATATCTTGTCCCGTGGCCAGCAGAAGTTGGTGGTGTGCGCACTGCGTATTGCCCAAGGGCATTTGGTTAGCCAAGCCCGACGCGGTCAGTGTATTTATCTGGTGGATGACTTGCCGTCCGAACTCGACGAGCAACATCGACGGGCGTTGTGCCGCTTGTTGGAAGACTTACGCTGCCAGGTGTTTATCACCTGTGTAGACCACGAATTATTGAGGGAAGGCTGGCAGACGGAAACGCCAGTCGCCTTGTTCCACGTGGAACAAGGCCGTATCACCCAGACCCACGACCATCGGGAGTGAAGGCATGAGCGAAGAAAACACGTACGACTCGACCAGCATTAAAGTGCTGAAAGGTTTGGATGCCGTACGCAAACGTCCCGGTATGTACATTGGCGACACCGATGATGGTAGCGGTCTGCACCACATGGTGTTCGAGGTGGTCGACAACTCCATCGACGAAGCTCTGGCCGGTCACTGCGACGACATCAGTATTATCATCCACCCGGATGAGTCCATCACCGTGCGCGACAACGGTCGCGGTATTCCGGTAGATGTGCACAAAGAAGAAGGCGTTTCGGCGGCAGAGGTCATCATGACCGTGCTCCACGCCGGCGGTAAGTTCGACGACAACTCCTATAAAGTCTCCGGCGGTTTGCACGGTGTAGGTGTGTCGGTGGTGAACGCCCTCTCCGAACTGTTGGTGCTGACCGTGCGTCGCAGTGGCAAGATCTGGGAGCAAACTTACGTTCACGGCGTTCCGCAAGAACCGATGAAAATCGTCGGCGAAAGCGAAACGACCGGTACCCAGATTCACTTCCGTCCCTCCGACGAAACCTTCAAAAATATCCACTTCAGCTGGGACATCCTGGCCAAGCGGATTCGTGAACTGTCCTTCCTGAACTCCGGTGTTGGCATCGTCCTCAAGGACGAGCGCAGCGGCAAGGAAGAGCTGTTCAAGTACGAAGGCGGTCTGCGTGCGTTCGTTGAATACCTGAACACCAACAAGACTGCGGTCAACCAGGTGTTCCACTTCAACATTCAGCGTGAAGACGGCATCGGCGTGGAAATCGCCCTGCAGTGGAACGACAGCTTCAACGAGAACCTGTTGTGCTTCACCAACAACATTCCACAGCGCGATGGCGGTACTCACTTGGTGGGTTTCCGTTCCGCACTGACGCGTAACCTGAACACCTACATCGAAGCCGAAGGCTTGGCCAAGAAGCACAAAGTCGCCACCACCGGTGACGACGCACGTGAAGGCCTGACCGCGATTATCTCGGTAAAAGTACCTGATCCTAAGTTCAGCTCCCAGACCAAAGACAAGCTGGTGTCTTCCGAAGTGAAGACCGCAGTGGAACAGGAGATGGGTAAATACTTCTCCGACTTCCTGCTGGAGAACCCGAACGAAGCCAAGCTGGTTGTCGGCAAGATGATCGACGCTGCACGTGCCCGTGAAGCGGCGCGTAAAGCCCGTGAGATGACCCGCCGTAAAGGCGCGCTGGATATTGCCGGCCTACCGGGCAAACTGGCTGACTGCCAGGAGAAGGACCCTGCCCTCTCCGAACTGTACCTAGTGGAAGGTGACTCTGCTGGCGGTTCCGCCAAGCAGGGTCGTAACCGTCGCACCCAGGCCATCCTGCCGTTGAAGGGTAAGATCCTCAACGTCGAGAAGGCCCGCTTCGACAAGATGATTTCCTCTCAGGAAGTCGGCACCTTGATCACGGCGTTGGGCTGCGGTATCGGCCGTGACGAGTACAACATCGACAAGCTGCGCTATCACAACATCATCATCATGACCGATGCTGACGTCGACGGTTCGCACATCCGTACGCTGCTGCTGACCTTCTTCTTCCGTCAGTTGCCGGAACTGATCGAGCGTGGCTACATCTACATCGCTCAGCCGCCGTTGTACAAAGTGAAAAAGGGCAAGCAAGAGCAATACATCAAAGACGACGACGCCATGGAAGAGTACATGACGCAGTCGGCCCTGGAAGATGCCAGCCTGCACTTGAACGACGAAGCACCGGGTATCTCCGGTGAGGCGCTGGAGCGTCTGGTTAACGACTTCCGCATGGTGATGAAGACTCTCAAGCGTTTGTCGCGCCTGTACCCTCAGGAGCTGACCGAGCACTTCATCTACCTGCCATCGGTAAGCCTGGAGCAGTTGGGCGATCACGCTCACATGCAGAACTGGCTGGCTCAATATGAAGTTCGCCTGCGCACTTCTGAGAAGTCCGGCCTGGTGTACAAAGCCAGCCTGCGTGAAGACCGTGAGCGTAACGTGTGGCTGCCGGAGGTTGAATTGATCTCCCATGGCCTGTCGAACTACGTCACGTTCAACCGCGACTTCTTCGGCAGTAACGACTACAAAACCGTCGTTACCCTCGGCGCGCAATTGAGCACCCTGCTGGACGACGGTGCTTACATTCAGCGTGGCGAGCGCAAGAAGCAGGTCAAGGAATTCAAAGAAGCCCTTGATTGGCTGATGGCAGAAAGCACCAAGCGCCACACCATCCAGCGATACAAAGGTCTGGGCGAGATGAACCCGGATCAGCTGTGGGAAACCACTATGGACCCAGCCCAGCGTCGCATGCTGCGTGTGACCATCGAAGACGCCATTGGCGCAGACCAGATCTTCAACACCCTGATGGGTGATGCGGTCGAGCCTCGTCGTGACTTCATCGAGAGCAATGCCTTGGCGGTGTCCAACCTGGACTTCTGATCAGGTGTAGGTTCACAGATTAAATGGTGACATTAACAAATAGATGGTTCGGCTAAGCCCCAATGATTAGCTGACCATTCGAAGGAGAGCCCGCTGAAAGCGGGCTTTTTTTCGCGTCAATAAAAGTGGTTTTCCCCCTGTGTCGTGAGTCGGTAGCGGGAGTCAGCTGACAGGCGAGAGGCGTGTTTCAAGAGTGGTTTGCCAGAGTACGAGTGTTGCAGGAGTTTATGGCGAGGTTCCCTAAGCCAGCGCGTACCTCCAGCGGTTCTTAGGGCATTGAGGGTCGGCGGCTGATGTTTTAAAGCGTAGAGCTACGTCAGCCAGAGGATAATAATCCTGCCGTCATTACGGCGAATCGTAGAGTTTTTTTTTCAGTGAGGTTACGAGGGTTCTAGAGAATTCGGGGCGATTCACCGTGAACATCAGTCAGACCGGGTGATATGGCTGCTTTATAACGGCATGGCGATGATGTGGTATGTGCTCTCCTCCGCCCTGATCCTTTGTACAGACCTTTGGAAATTTCATAATGACAAACCAAGCTTTTTTAGTATGTGGAAAATAATTTTAGATGGGGGTTGACCAAGTATTTTAATACTGTATTATTCGCCTCCCGCTGACAAGCAACTTGAAGAAAGTTGCTACATAAATCTCTGATTTTATTGAAAAAATCTTATGATTTAAGTGTGTTAGCTGAGGTGCTGCTTTGGAAAGCACGCCTGGGTTTAGACGAAAGATCTTAACCAACCGCTCTTTAACAACTGAATCAAGCAATTCGTGTGGGTGCTTGTGGAGTCAGACTGATAGTCAACAAGATTATCAGCATCACAAGTTACTCCGCGAGAAATCAAAGATGTAACCAACGATTGCTGAGCCAAGTTTAGGGTTTCTTAAAAACCCAAAGATGTTTGAACTGAAGAGTTTGATCATGGCTCAGATTGAACGCTGGCGGCAGGCCTAACACATGCAAGTCGAGCGGTAGAGAGAAGCTTGCTTCTCTTGAGAGCGGCGGACGGGTGAGTAATGCCTAGGAATCTGCCTGGTAGTGGGGGATAACGTTCGGAAACGGACGCTAATACCGCATACGTCCTACGGGAGAAAGCAGGGGACCTTCGGGCCTTGCGCTATCAGATGAGCCTAGGTCGGATTAGCTAGTTGGTGAGGTAATGGCTCACCAAGGCTACGATCCGTAACTGGTCTGAGAGGATGATCAGTCACACTGGAACTGAGACACGGTCCAGACTCCTACGGGAGGCAGCAGTGGGGAATATTGGACAATGGGCGAAAGCCTGATCCAGCCATGCCGCGTGTGTGAAGAAGGTCTTCGGATTGTAAAGCACTTTAAGTTGGGAGGAAGAGCAGTTACCTAATACGTGATTGTTTTGACGTTACCGACAGAATAAGCACCGGCTAACTCTGTGCCAGCAGCCGCGGTAATACAGAGGGTGCAAGCGTTAATCGGAATTACTGGGCGTAAAGCGCGCGTAGGTGGTTTGTTAAGTTGGATGTGAAATCCCCGGGCTCAACCTGGGAACTGCATTCAAAACTGACTGACTAGAGTATGGTAGAGGGTGGTGGAATTTCCTGTGTAGCGGTGAAATGCGTAGATATAGGAAGGAACACCAGTGGCGAAGGCGACCACCTGGACTAATACTGACACTGAGGTGCGAAAGCGTGGGGAGCAAACAGGATTAGATACCCTGGTAGTCCACGCCGTAAACGATGTCAACTAGCCGTTGGGAGCCTTGAGCTCTTAGTGGCGCAGCTAACGCATTAAGTTGACCGCCTGGGGAGTACGGCCGCAAGGTTAAAACTCAAATGAATTGACGGGGGCCCGCACAAGCGGTGGAGCATGTGGTTTAATTCGAAGCAACGCGAAGAACCTTACCAGGCCTTGACATCCAATGAACTTTCTAGAGATAGATTGGTGCCTTCGGGAACATTGAGACAGGTGCTGCATGGCTGTCGTCAGCTCGTGTCGTGAGATGTTGGGTTAAGTCCCGTAACGAGCGCAACCCTTGTCCTTAGTTACCAGCACGTAATGGTGGGCACTCTAAGGAGACTGCCGGTGACAAACCGGAGGAAGGTGGGGATGACGTCAAGTCATCATGGCCCTTACGGCCTGGGCTACACACGTGCTACAATGGTCGGTACAGAGGGTTGCCAAGCCGCGAGGTGGAGCTAATCCCACAAAACCGATCGTAGTCCGGATCGCAGTCTGCAACTCGACTGCGTGAAGTCGGAATCGCTAGTAATCGCGAATCAGAATGTCGCGGTGAATACGTTCCCGGGCCTTGTACACACCGCCCGTCACACCATGGGAGTGGGTTGCACCAGAAGTAGCTAGTCTAACCTTCGGGAGGACGGTTACCACGGTGTGATTCATGACTGGGGTGAAGTCGTAACAAGGTAGCCGTAGGGGAACCTGCGGCTGGATCACCTCCTTAATCGACGACATCAGCTGCTCCATAAGTTCCCACACGAATTGCTTGATTCATGCGTTTGTAAAAGTGCAGAGCTAACTATTCGAATCGAATAATTAGCTCTGATCTTTTTCAGAACCGTTCTTTAAAAATTTGGGTATGTGATAGAAAGATAGACTGAACGTTACTTTCACTGGTAATGGATCAGGCTAAGGTAAAATTTGTGAGTTACTCGTAATTGAGTATTATCGAATTTTCGGCGAATGTTGTCTTCACAGTATAACCAGATTGCTTGGGGTTATATGGTCAAGTGAAGAAGCGCATACGGTGGATGCCTTGGCAGTCAGAGGCGATGAAAGACGTGGTAGCCTGCGAAAAGCTTCGGGGAGTCGGCAAACAGACTTTGATCCGGAGATGTCTGAATGGGGGAACCCAGCCATCATAAGATGGTTACCTTACACTGAATACATAGGTGTAAGGGGCGAACCAGGGGAACTGAAACATCTAAGTACCCTGAGGAAAAGAAATCAACCGAGATTCCCTTAGTAGTGGCGAGCGAACGGGGACTAGCCCTTAAGTGGCTTTGAGATTAGCGGAACGCTCTGGAAAGTGCGGCCATAGTGGGTGATAGCCCTGTACGCGAAAATCTCTTAGTCATGAAATCGAGTAGGACGGAGCACGAGAAACTTTGTCTGAATATGGGGGGACCATCCTCCAAGGCTAAATACTACTGACTGACCGATAGTGAACTAGTACCGTGAGGGAAAGGCGAAAAGAACCCCGGAGAGGGGAGTGAAATAGATCCTGAAACCGTATGCGTACAAGCAGTGGGAGCCCACTTTGTTGGGTGACTGCGTACCTTTTGTATAATGGGTCAGCGACTTATTTTCAGTGGCGAGCTTAACCGAATAGGGGAGGCGTAGCGAAAGCGAGTCTTAATAGGGCGTCTAGTCGCTGGGAATAGACCCGAAACCGGGCGATCTATCCATGGGCAGGTTGAAGGTTGGGTAACACTAACTGGAGGACCGAACCGACTACCGTTGAAAAGTTAGCGGATGACCTGTGGATCGGAGTGAAAGGCTAATCAAGCTCGGAGATAGCTGGTTCTCCTCGAAAGCTATTTAGGTAGCGCCTCATGTATCACTGTAGGGGGTAGAGCACTGTTTCGGCTAGGGGGTCATCCCGACTTACCAAACCGATGCAAACTCCGAATACCTACAAGTGCCGAGCATGGGAGACACACGGCGGGTGCTAACGTCCGTCGTGAAAAGGGAAACAACCCAGACCGTCAGCTAAGGTCCCAAAGTTATGGTTAAGTGGGAAACGATGTGGGAAGGCTTAGACAGCTAGGAGGTTGGCTTAGAAGCAGCCACCCTTTAAAGAAAGCGTAATAGCTCACTAGTCGAGTCGGCCTGCGCGGAAGATGTAACGGGGCTCAAACCATACACCGAAGCTACGGGTATCACTTAGGTGATGCGGTAGAGGAGCGTTCTGTAAGCCTGTGAAGGTGAGTTGAGAAGCTTGCTGGAGGTATCAGAAGTGCGAATGCTGACATGAGTAACGACAATGGGTGTGAAAAACACCCACGCCGAAAGACCAAGGTTTCCTGCGCAACGTTAATCGACGCAGGGTTAGTCGGTCCCTAAGGCGAGGCTGAAAAGCGTAGTCGATGGAAAACAGGTTAATATTCCTGTACTTCTGGTTATTGCGATGGAGGGACGGAGAAGGCTAGGCCAGCTTGGCGTTGGTTGTCCAAGTTTAAGGTGGTAGGCTGGAATCTTAGGTAAATCCGGGATTCTAAGGCCGAGAGCTGATGACGAGTTAACTTTTAGTTAACGAAGTGGTTGATGCCATGCTTCCAAGAAAAGCTTCTAAGCTTCAGGTAACCAGGAACCGTACCCCAAACCGACACAGGTGGTTGGGTAGAGAATACCAAGGCGCTTGAGAGAACTCGGGTGAAGGAACTAGGCAAAATGGCACCGTAACTTCGGGAGAAGGTGCGCCGGTGAGGGTGAAGGACTTGCTCCGTAAGCTCATGCCGGTCGAAGATACCAGGCCGCTGCGACTGTTTATTAAAAACACAGCACTCTGCAAACACGAAAGTGGACGTATAGGGTGTGACGCCTGCCCGGTGCCGGAAGGTTAATTGATGGGGTTAGCTAACGCGAAGCTCTTGATCGAAGCCCCGGTAAACGGCGGCCGTAACTATAACGGTCCTAAGGTAGCGAAATTCCTTGTCGGGTAAGTTCCGACCTGCACGAATGGCGTAACGATGGCGGCGCTGTCTCCACCCGAGACTCAGTGAAATTGAAATCGCTGTGAAGATGCAGTGTATCCGCGGCTAGACGGAAAGACCCCGTGAACCTTTACTATAGCTTTGCACTGGACTTTGAATTTGCTTGTGTAGGATAGGTGGGAGGCTTTGAAGCGTGGACGCCAGTTCGCGTGGAGCCAACCTTGAAATACCACCCTGGCAACTTTGAGGTTCTAACTCAGGTCCGTTATCCGGATCGAGGACAGTGTATGGTGGGTAGTTTGACTGGGGCGGTCTCCTCCTAAAGAGTAACGGAGGAGTACGAAGGTGCGCTCAGACCGGTCGGAAATCGGTCGTAGAGTATAAAGGCAAAAGCGCGCTTGACTGCGAGACAGACACGTCGAGCAGGTACGAAAGTAGGTCTTAGTGATCCGGTGGTTCTGTATGGAAGGGCCATCGCTCAACGGATAAAAGGTACTCCGGGGATAACAGGCTGATACCGCCCAAGAGTTCATATCGACGGCGGTGTTTGGCACCTCGATGTCGGCTCATCACATCCTGGGGCTGAAGCCGGTCCCAAGGGTATGGCTGTTCGCCATTTAAAGTGGTACGCGAGCTGGGTTTAGAACGTCGTGAGACAGTTCGGTCCCTATCTGCCGTGGACGTTTGAGATTTGAGAGGGGCTGCTCCTAGTACGAGAGGACCGGAGTGGACGAACCTCTGGTGTTCCGGTTGTCACGCCAGTGGCATTGCCGGGTAGCTATGTTCGGAATAGATAACCGCTGAAAGCATCTAAGCGGGAAACTAGCCTCAAGATGAGATCTCACTGGGACCTTGAGTCCCCTGAAGGGCCGTCGAAGACTACGACGTTGATAGGTTGGGTGTGTAAGCGCTGTGAGGCGTTGAGCTAACCAATACTAATTGCCCGTGAGGCTTGACCATATAACACCCAAGCAATTTGACTACTTCGGACTTGGAAACAAGTAGAGGCATCAGATTGCGGTGTGTGAAGACGATAGAACCGAAAGTTCGATCTCACAAAACACCGAAAGCTATCACATACCCAATTTGCTGAAGCGAGGCCATAAGGTCACGACTCAGTACCCGAATTTCTTGACGACCATAGAGCATTGGAACCACCTGATCCCATCCCGAACTCAGCAGTGAAACGATGCATCGCCGATGGTAGTGTGGGGTTTCCCCATGTGAGAGTAGGTCATCGTCAAGATCAAATTCCGAAACCCCTATCTGCGCATACAGTTAGGGGTTTTGTTTGTCCTCAAAAAACATCCCAATTGCCAAAATATAGATCAAATACCTAGCTATGTTTAGCTGGGATTATCTGCTCGAGTTTGAAAAGTAGGCCGGGCCTCTTAGGTCAATGAGACCCTACCCCGCCACCAATGGTGTTGGCGGGACCAAGCTCAAGAACTCGGCGGCATGGGCGCTCACCTTGCGGCATTACCGGCATGCGCACTCTTATGGCTTCCTCTGCTGAGTGCACAAACCTCGTTGATGAACTGCCAACCTGTGAAAACTACGCCCGTTCCGATAGATCATCTATTTTGTGAATCCAGCAGGCTTTTCTCATCTTTTCTGTTACTCCTCCCCCGCTCCGCACTCACAGAAAAGATGATTTTTTCCCAGCGTTTGCCGGGCCTCCTGAGTCAGCTATTTTGTGTACCTACATCAGGCAAACCCGCTAATACAAAAAGGCCAACGCTTAGCGTCGGCCTTTTTTATTGGGTGTTAAACCAGCAATTTTTTAATGCTCCACGTGGAACATCGAGGTTTTCAACCCGACGTTGCCGCCGCGACACTCTCCAACCGGTAGCCATATCCGTAGATCGTCAACAGCTGCCAGCCCCGGTCGGCGGTTAAACCCAGCTTGTTACGCAGACGGTAGATGTGCGTATCCAGCGGCCGCGACGACACCATTTCTTCATGCGACCAGAACCGCTCGTACAGATATTCCCGGGACAGCGGGCGGGCCAGGTTGGCGAACAAGCAACTGGCCAAGCGGTATTCACGCTCGGTGAGGTTGATAGGTTTGCCCGCGCGGGTGACGGTCAATTCAGCATCGTCGAAGGTCAGGTCGTTGAAGCTCTGTACTTCATGGGTAGTGGACTTCTGCAGGCCATGGCGACGCAGAACGGCACTGACCCGGGCCTTGAGTTCATTCGGTCGAAAGGGCTTGCTGACGTAATCATCCGCCCCGCTGTTCAGCGCCGTGACGATATCGCTCTCGGCATCCCGGCTGGTGAGCATGATGACGGCGGGCGGTGACTCCATGTGTTCACGGGTCCAGCGCAGCAATGCTATACCGCTGATGTCCGGCAGTTGCCAGTCGAGTATCAGCAGGTCGAAGGTTTCCCGGCGCAGTTGTCGCAGCAGGTCTTCACCGCGTTCGAAGCAATGCAATGACCAGGGTTGTTCTGCGGTGCTGGGGATTTGTCGAAGTGTCTGCTCAACCCGACGCAATTCCGCGGGCTCGTCATCCAATATTGCGACACGCATGGGTGGGTCCTTTCTACTTAAAAAATACGGCGCAAATGCCAGTCATTGAATCTGAATAATTGTGGTCAGATTCATCGACCCTTGAATCTCTCGATACGCTGATATCAAAGAGCCTTTAATCCATTGAAAGACCTCGATACCTTGGAGGAAAGATACCGACTCCTGCCCGTAAGGAAAAGGTTCTGCACCAAGCACTCAGGAAAGTCTAACAATGAGACCGAAATGAGCTTCACTGGGTTCAGTACGCCGTACACATCGAACAGGGAGACGCCAGGGCATATGGCACGTTCAATTATCCATTATCAGCGTAGATGCAAACCTGCGGCGGTATCCCGATGATGCTCTGGCGCAAAGCCGAAAAACGCCAACCCACCCGGGCGCAACTGCTGTTCCATGGTTTGGTACGCGAATGGCTGTGGATTGGCCTGGTCTTGCTACCCTTCACCGCCTATCTGTCCCTCAGCCCGGGCCTAGCCCTCAACAACCCGCTGTATGACAGCCTTCGGCGCCTGACCCCGTTGCCGGTCGACCCACGCATCTTGCTGGTGACCATTGATGACCAGAGCCTGAAACAACTCGGCCATTGGCCATGGCCGCGTAGCCTGCATGCAGACCTGATCGAGCGGCTGAGTGCCGCTCGGCCAGAGGGTATATTGTTCGATGTCATCTTCAGTGAACCCGGCGATGCAGCGGATGACCAACGACTGGCCGACGCCGTGTGCAACGCCGGCAATGTGTTATTGCCGCTGGTGAACGATGGCGCTGCGAGCGCTGACTCACTAGGTGAGCACTTATTGCCGCTGCTCAAGTGCGCCAAAGGCGTGGGGCATATCAACGTCGAAGCGGATAACGATGGCGTCGTCCGCAGCCTATACATGCGTGAGGGGCCGCCAGGTAAGACGCTTCCGCAATTAGCGTGGCTGGCTTATACGTTAAGTGGGCAAACAGCTCCCATGCCGGGGCTGCCCGAGGAACCGAGCAGTGAGCATTGGCATCGTGAGCACGCGATTCGTGTGCCGTTCACCGCGCAGAGTCATTTTCCCAGTGTGTCCTATGTCAGCGTATTACGCGGCGAGGTGCCGCCCGAAGTATTACGTGGTCGGCTGATACTGGTCGGCGCGACCGCCTATGGCATGGGTGATAGGTTTGTCACGCCGCTCTCCTCCACCGTCGGGTTCACTGCCGGGGTGGAGCTGCAGGCCAATATCCTTAATGGTTTGTTGCAGGGGCGTAGCATTGTCGATCTTCCCGGTTGGCTCGCGGCGCTGCTGGCAACTGCCTTGGTGGCGCTGCTACTAGGCCTGCTGCTGTACCGGCCGCGTTATGCGCTGTGGATGACCTTCGCGTGCATGGGCACCGCGTTGCTCGGCTCATGGGCCCTATTGATCCTGGGGTATTGGTGGTCGCCCGCAGCCTGTCTGATCGGCCTGCTGCTGAGTTATTTGATCTGGAATTGGCGCCGCCTGAGCGTGATCCTTGCGTACTTCGGCTGGGAACTGGCACGGCTGGATAACGAACCCAAAGTGCTGCCAGAGCGCCGCCGTGCGCCGGCCAGCAAAGGCGACGTGTTGCAGGGGCGCATCTTTGCGCTTGAACAGGCGGTAAGCCGTACGCGCGACACGCGACGCTTTATGGCAGATGGCTTGGAATGCCTGCCGGTGGCGACATTGATTACCGATCCACAGGGCAGCATTCTGCTGGCCAACCGTATTGCGCGTGATGTGTTCGGTAATGATTTGGTGAGTAGAAACTTGCTGGAACAACTCGCTGACCTGGGCTATCCGCCTCTGCACAACGGTGTACGCCCTGCCCTTTCAGCGTTGGAGCTCATCGAGTTTCGTGACATCCATCAGCGCAGCCTGCGCATGGAGCTGGCGCCCTTGCTGCCGGCCGAGGGTGACGTCGCCCTCGGCTGGCTGCTGAGCCTCACGGACTTAAGCAAAGAGCGCAAAGCCCAGCAACACCGCGAGACGATGCTGCGCTTCCTTTCCCATGACCTGCGTGCGCCACACTCGGCCATCCTGGCGTTGCTGGATGTGCACGACAGTGAGTCACCGATATTTGCCCAGATCGAACAACAGGTGAAGCGCGCCTTGAGCCTCACTGAATCCTTCGTGCAATTGGCCAAAGCCGAAGCCGATGGTTACCACTTCCAGACTACGTTGTTTGCCATGTTGGTCATGGATGCTTTTGACCAGGTGGCAGTGATCGCCCAGCTCAAGGGCATTCACTTGGTCCACGACCTGGATGAAGCGGATGAGGGCATGGTCTCAGCCGATCAATCACTGCTGACCCGAGCGCTGTTCAACGTGCTGGAAAACGCCATCAAATACTCGCCGTCAGGCACCACCGTCACGTTGAGCCATGGCAGCGCGCAAGGGTGGTTGGAATGCCGTATCAGCGATCAAGGGCCAGGCATCGCGCCTGAGGATTTGCCGGAGCTGTTCAGCCAGTACCGACGTTTTGACTCGGCCCAAGGCAGTGAAGGTTTAGGGTTGGGCCTGACCATGGTCAAAGCGGTGATTGAGCGTCATGGCGGCCGCATCCTGTGTGAAAGCGAGTTGGGTAAAGGCTCGACCTTCACCCTGCAACTGCCCCTGCTCGATGACTGAAAAAACGTACTTTTTGGCTGTGCATAAAAAACCGGTCACAAGGACCGGTTTTTTAATGCTGAAAAAACTTATGCACGTTTTTAGCGATTTTATGAGCTTAAGAAATATGTAAGTAAATCAGCTTGTTATGAATAAAAAAGGCCGATTTTCCAACAAACCGTACACAGGTTATCCACAGAAGCTCAAATCGCCGGCGTCTCGACAACAACAGGCTCCGGAGGCAATGAACCCATGGCCCGTTGCTGTGCTTCGTTCCACGCTGCGGCGCGGTCATTCAAGGCGGCAATGGCGCGCGGCCCTTCGCCTTCTACGTACATCGGCTCGCCAATCACTACGGTGATAGTGCCTTCGCGTTTAGCCCAGCCAGTCTTCGGCCAGAACTTGCCGGCGTTATGCGCAATTGGCAACACCGGCAGGTTGGCGTTGACCGCCAAGGCGGTGCCGCCCCGCGAAAATTTACCCACGGTGCCGTAAGGCACTCGCGTGCCTTCCGGGAAGATCAGCACCCAAACGCCATCCTTGAGCAGCTCATCGCCTTTCTTGGCTACGTGCTTAAGCGCCGCCTTGGGGTTGTCACGGTCGATGGCGATCGGTCGCAACATCGCCATGGCCCAGCCGAAGAACGGCACGTACAGCAGTTCACGCTTGAGCACTTGGCTCAGCGGCGAGAAGTACGCCGAGAGGAAAAAGGTTTCCCAGGTGCTCTGGTGGTTCGACAGAATCACGCAGGGCTGGTCCGGGACGTTTTCAGCGCCTTTAATCTCGTAGCGAATGCCCAAAAACACCTTGGACAACCACAACGCACAGCGGCACCAATAGACGTTGATAAAGCGATAGCGCGCCTTGAACGGCAGGAACGGCGCAATAAAAAAGCTCAGGGTGCACCAGAGAAGCGAACTGGTGCCCAGCAGCAGGTAAAAGAAAAAGGTTCTGATGGCCTGCAAGATCGACATGGCGGCATTTACCGTTGCGGGACACGGCCCGCCTGTTAAAAGCGCACTCCCGAACAATCCTTGGTCAGGAAGTCGAGGGCGGCTAGTTGTTGATAAGTTCTGCGGCAACCGCCGCCAGATCGTCAAAAATCAAAGTGCCTACCGGCAGGTTTTTCGCCTGGGTCTTTTCGCCTTTCCCGGTCTTAACCAAAACTGGCTGAGAGTCGACGGACTTGGCCGCCTCCAGGTCACCGAGGCTGTCGCCGACGAACCATATCCCAGCCAAGGGCACCTTGTAATGTTCTGCAATGGTTTTCAACATGCCAGGCTTGGGTTTGCGGCAATCGCAGCCCTCGTCCGGCCCGTGGGGGCAGTACACCACCAACCCCACCTCACCGCCCTGCTCGGCCACCAACGTGCGCAAGCGCGCGTGCATGGCGTCCAGGGTGGCGATGTTGTAATAGCCACGGGCGATGCCGGACTGGTTGGTGGCGATGGCCACCGTCCAGCCGGCTTTGCTTAACTGCGCGATGGCCTCGATCGAGCCGGGCAGTGGAATCCACTCCGCCACCGACTTGATGTAAGCGTCGGAGTCGTAATTGATTACTCCGTCCCGATCGAGAATCAGCAGTTTCAACATGATCAGCCCAGTACGGAAATGTCAGCGATGTTGATGAACAAGCCACGCAGACGCGCCAACATGGCGTAGCGGTTTTTCCGCACGTCGGCATCTTCGGCATTGATCATCACCGCTTCGAAGAACGCATCCACCGGCTCACGCAAGGTGGCCAGGCGCGCCAGTGCTTCGGCGTAGTTGCGCTCGGCGAGCAGCGGCTTCACCGCGTTTTCTGCCTTGGCGATGGCCGAGTTCAGCGAGAACTCCTTGGCATCGGCGAACAGGCCCGGGTCAACCTCAGCATTGCCGAGGTTGTCGGCCTTGCTCAAAAGGTTCGACACGCGCTTGTTCACGGCGGCCAGTGCATCGGCTTCCGGCAGCTTGCGGAAGGCCTGTACGGCCTGCACACGCTGATCGAAGTCCAGCGCCGAACCCGGCTGTAGGGCGCGTACCGACAGGTACACCGAAACGTCCACGCCTTCGTCTTCGTAACGCGCACGCAGGCGGTCGAACACGAACTCCAACACTTGCTCGGCCAAACCGGCTTGCTTGACCTTGCCACCAAACTGGCCGACCGCAAACACCACGGCCTGGGTCAGGTCGAGGTCGAGTTTCTTGTCGATCAGGATGCGCAGCACGCCCAGGGCGGCACGGCGCAGGGCATACGGGTCTTTGCTGCCGGTAGGCAGCATGCCGATGCCGAAGATACCCACGAGGGTGTCCAGCTTGTCGGCGATGGCCACGGCCGCACCGGTCAGGGTGGTCGGCAGTTCAGCACCGGCACCGCGCGGCATGTACTGCTCGTTCAGCGCCAGGGCCACATCGTCCGGCTCGCCGTCGTTGAGGGCGTAGTAGTAACCGGCAACACCTTGCATCTCCGGGAACTCGCCAACCATCTCGGTGGCCAGGTCGCACTTGGACAGCAGGCCTGCACGCGCAGACCAGGCGGCATCACCACCAATGCGCGGCGCGATGTAGGCGGCCAGCTTGGAAACACGTACGGCTTTGTCGTAGACGCTGCCGAGTTTTTCCTGGAACACCACGTTTTGCAGGCGCAGGTTGAAGTCTTCCAGCTTCTGCTTCTTGTCTTGCTTGAAGAAGAACTCGGCGTCGGTCAGGCGCGGGCGCACGACTTTCTCGTTACCGGCGATGATCTGCTGCGGGTCCTTGCTTTCGATGTTGGCCACGGTGATAAAGCGCGGCAGCAACTTGCCGTCCACGTCCAGCAGGCAGAAATACTTCTGGTTGTCCTGCATGGTGGTGATCAGGGCTTCTTGCGGCACGTCGAGGAAACGCTCTTCGAACGAGCACACCAGCGGCACCGGCCATTCAACCAGTGCGGTCACTTCGTCAAGCAGGCTTGGCGGCACGATGGCAGTGCCTTCCTGCTGGCGAGCCAGCTCTTCGGTGCGCTTGCTGATCAGCTCACGACGCTCGTTGGCATCGGCCAGCACGTAAGCGGCGCGCAGGTCGGCGGCATAGTTGGCGGGCGAGGTGATACGCACCGCTTCTGGGTGATGGAAACGGTGGCCACGGGAATCACGGCCAGCCGTCTGGGCAAGGATCGTGCAGTCGATCACTTGGTCACCTAGCAGCATCACCAGCCATTGGGTTGGGCGTACGAACTCTTCCTTACGCGCACCCCAGCGCATGCGCTTAGGGATCGGCAGGTCGTTCAGGGAATCTTCAACGATGGTCGGCAACAGGCTCGCCGTCGGCTTACCGGTGATGACCTGGCTGAAACGCAGTTTCGGGCCGCTCTGGTCGATCTCGCTCAGCTCGACGCCGCACTTCTTGGCAAAACCCAAGGCTGCTTGAGTCGGGTTGCCTTGCGCATCGAAAGCGGCTTGGCGCGGCGGGCCGTCGAGGTTGATGCTGCGGTCCGGCTGCTGGGTTTCCAGCGCGGTCAGCAACACCGCCAGGCGACGTGGCGCGGCATAGACTTTCTTCGCCGCGAATTTCAAGCCGGCGCTGTGCAGGCCTTTTTCGATACCGGCCAGGAACGCGTCGGCCAGGGTGTTGAGTGCCTTGGGTGGCAGCTCTTCAGTGCCCAGTTCAACCAGGAAATCTTGAGCACTCATTGTGCAGCCTCCAGCTTAGCCAAAACTTCATCACGCAAATCCGGGGTTGCCATCGGGAAGCCCAGCTTGGCGCGAGCCAGCAGGTAGGCTTGGGCGACGGAACGCGCCAGGGTGCGTACACGCAGGATGTATTGCTGGCGCGCGGTAACCGAGATGGCACGGCGAGCATCCAGCAGGTTGAAGGTATGGGACGCCTTCAACACCATTTCATAGCTTGGCAACGGCAGCGGCTGGTCGAGTTCGATTAGGCGCTTGGCTTCGCTTTCATAGAAGTCGAACAGTTCGAACAGCTTCTCGACGTTGGCGTGTTCGAAGTTGTAAGTCGATTGCTCCACTTCGTTCTGGTGGAACACATCGCCATACGTCACTTTGCCGAACGGGCCGTCAGCCCAGACCAGGTCGTAGACCGAATCCACGCCTTGCAGGTACATGGCCAGGCGCTCGAGGCCGTAAGTGATCTCACCGGTCACCGGGTAGCACTCGATGCCGCCCGCTTGCTGGAAGTAAGTGAACTGCGTCACTTCCATGCCGTTGAGCCAGACTTCCCAGCCCAGGCCCCAGGCGCCCAGCGTTGGCGACTCCCAGTTGTCTTCGACGAAACGGATGTCGTGCACCAGTGGGTCAAGGCCGACATGTTTCAGCGAGCCCAGGTACAGCTCCTGGAAGTTGTCCGGGTTCGGCTTCAGTACCACCTGGAACTGGTAGTAGTGCTGCAGACGGTTCGGGTTTTCGCCGTAGCGGCCGTCAGTCGGGCGACGACTGGGCTGCACATAAGCGGCGTTCCAGGTTTCCGGGCCGATGGCCCGCAGGAATGTTGCGGTGTGGAAAGTGCCGGCGCCTACTTCCATATCGTAGGGCTGAAGTACCACACAACCTTGCTCGGCCCAGTATTGCTGGAGGGCGAGGATCAAGTCTTGGAAGGTACGCACGGCTGGCGTAGGCTGGCTCACGAAATTCACCTGTTACTTGGGCTGCGATTTAAAGAGCGGGAGTATACCCGATTCGGCCCTGCCACCACTCCCTGGAGCCTTATGCCACGCTGCTTTTGGTGTTCTGAAGATCCGCTGTACATGGCTTATCACGATCAGGAGTGGGGAACGCCGCTGCGCGATGCGCAGGGTCTGTTCGAGTTGCTTTTGCTCGAAGGGTTCCAGGCGGGCCTGTCCTGGATCACTGTTTTACGCAAACGCGAACATTATCGAAAGGTCTTGTTCGGCTTTGATGCACCGCGTTTGGCCAAGCTGACCGATGCTGAAATTGAAGCACTGATGCTCGACCCGGGTATCGTACGCAATCGTCTGAAGCTCAATGCTACCCGCCGCAATGCCGCGGCCTGGCTGGCGCTGGAAGACCCGGTGGGCTTGCTCTGGTCGTTTGTCGGCGGCGTGCCCAAGGTCAATCACTTTACGGATCGCAGCCAGGTCCCGGCTATCACGCCAGAGGCCGAAGCCATGAGCCGTGCCTTGAAAAAAGCCGGTTTCACGTTCGTCGGGCCGACCATTTGCTACGCGTTCATGCAGGCCTCGGGGATGGTCATGGATCACACCCAGGACTGCGACCGTTACGCGGACTTGGCCAACGCCGGTTAGAATGGCGGCTTTGCGCACCACACACGATCAGGAGTGACCTGTGGAAAAGTTTAAAGGCGCCTTGCTGGTAGGCGCTCTTCGGTTGTTTGCCCTGTTGCCTTGGCGGGCTGTTCAAGCCGTCGGCACGGCGATTGGCTGGATCATGTGGAAAACCCCCAACCGCTCCCGCGAGACGGTGCGGATCAACCTCTCCAAGTGCTTCCCGGACATGGACCCGGCCGCGCGTGAGCGCCTGGTTGGCCAGAGCCTGATGGACATTGGCAAGTCCCTGACTGAAAGCGCCTGCGCCTGGATATGGCCGGCCCAGCGCTCCATCGACCTGGTGCGTGAAGTCGAAGGCCTGGAAGTGCTGCATGAGGCCCTGGCCTCTGGCAAAGGCGTGGTCGGCATCACCAGCCACCTGGGCAACTGGGAAGTGTTGAACCACTTCTATTGCAACCAGTGCAAACCGATCATTTTCTACCGCCCGCCCAAGCTCAAGGCCGTGGACGACTTGCTGCGCAAACAGCGTGTGCAACTGGGCAACCGTGTAGCCGCGTCGACCAAGGAAGGCATTCTGAGTGTGATCAAGGAAGTGCGCAAAGGTGGCCAGGTGGGTATTCCTGCCGACCCGGAGCCAGCGGAATCGGCCGGTATCTTCGTGCCGTTTTTCGCCACCCAGGCACTGACCAGCAAGTTTGTGCCGAACATGCTCGCAGGCCATAAGGCCGTGGGCGTGTTCCTGCATGCGCTGCGGCTGCCGGACGGTTCGGGCTACAAAGTGATCCTCGAAGCGGCGCCGGAAGACATGTACAGCACCGACACCGCCACGTCCTGCGCGGCGATGAGCAAAGTGGTGGAGCGGTATGTCGGGGCTTATCCGAGCCAGTACATGTGGAGCATGAAGCGCTTCAAGAAACGCCCACCGGGTGAGGCGCGGTGGTACTGATATACGACTGACTTACGGTCGATGCAAAACCAATGTGGGAGCGGGCTTGCTCGCGAATGCGGTGTGAAGTGCGCCCCAGAAGTTGGACACCCGTCCAACTCCTGAGGCTTTTCATGAGCAAATACACGACGCAGTTCAAGCTTTCCGCCATTACCACTTTCCTTGAGCAGGGCCGAGGCTTTCGCCGCATAGCCGCTCAATTTCAAATGGATCCCACCTTGCTTCGTCGTTGGGTGGAGGCTTACCGATTACATGGCGAAGCCTGTCTAAGCAGAACCGGCGAACGCTACAGTCCCTTGTTCAAGTTTTCAGTGCTGCAACGCATGTGGCGCGACTCCTTATCCTTGCGCCGCGCAGCGGCGCTCTTCAACCTGGGTAACTCAAGCCAGGTGGGCAGATGGCAACAGCAGTATTACAGTGGCGGTATTGAAGCCCTGGAGTCAGGGAAAAAAGGATCGATTACCGCTATGCCCAAGCCGCCTTCTAAACCGCGTAAAACTACCACCCCACTCACCGACGCACAGCTTGCACACAAGGCATTACTCGATGAACTGCAGTATTTGCGCATGGAGAACGCCTACCTAAAAAAGCTTGGAGAGTTGGGCGAGGCGGTGATGAGGCGAGAGAGAGAAGCGAAGAAAAAGCCCGATTAGTCACTGAGCTCAAACAAGCTTTCCCCTTGAGTGATTTGCTCAAGCTGGTAGGTCTTGCGCGAAGTACGTACTACTACCAACTCAAGGCGATGGGCGTTGCGGACCGGTTTATCTCGATCAAAGCCTCTATCCAGACGATCCAAGACGAGAATGAGGGCCGCCTTGGTTACCGTCGGATGACTTTAGAGCTACGTAAGCAAACGCCGTTGATCAACGGTAAAACGGTACGACGGCTGATGGGAGAGTTAGGCCTGAAATGCACAGTGCGACCGAAAAAATACAAATCGTATAAAGGGCCAATGGGAGAGGTATCGCCCAATATCCTGGCTCGTCAGTTCGAAGCTGAGCAACCAAATCAGAAATGGGTGACCGATGTCACCGAGTTCAAAGTGGCCGGCAAAAAGCTGTATCTGTCCCCAGTACTGGACTTGTACAACGGAGAGATTGTGGCCTATAAGACCGCCGTCCGCCCCCAATACGCCTTGGTAGGCGACATGCTGGAGCTGGCCCTTGAGCGCTTGCCCGAAGGCGCCAAACCCATGCTGCACTCGGATCAGGGCTGGCACTATCGACACTCAAAGTATCGGGAAAAACTGGAAAAAGCTGGGTTGGAACAGAGCATGTCTCGCAAAGGGAACTGCTATGACAACGCCACAATGGAAAGCTTTTTCGGTACCCTGAAGTCGGAGTTTTACTATCGGGAAAGCTTCGACAGCGTTGCTCAGCTGCAGGCCGGGCTGGATAAGTACATCCATTACTACAACCATAAGCGAATCAAAACGAAGCTTGGCGGACTGAGCCCTGTGGCTTACAGAACCCGGTCCGCGGTAGCCTAACCATTAGCTGTCCAACTTTTGGGGCGCACTTCAGTGTATCAGACACACATTAGGTGGCTGACACTATGCCTTCGCGAGCAAGCCCGCTCCCACATTTGGTTCCGATTAAGCCTGGCGGTCGAGTTTCTTCAGGAACACCGTCATCTCTTTTTCGGCCTGCTTGTCGCCATGGGCCTGGGCCGCTTCGATGCCCTTCTCCCAAGCGTTACGTGCTGCGGCGCTATCGCCCAACCCTTGCTGCGCCTTGCCCAACAACTTCCACGCCGCCGAATACTTCGGGTCAAACTCGACACACTTTTGCAAATGCTCTGCCGCCTTGGCGTTGTCCTTCACGTCCAGATAACCCTTGCCCAAGCCAAAGCGCAGCAATGAATTATCCACACCCTTGGCGAGCATTTTTTCCAGGGATTCGAGCATGGCTGTGTGTCCTTTAGCTAGGTAGGGCTTTCAATATCGTTATCGCGGGCAAGCCCACTCCCACAGTAGGAACGCGATCGCCTGTGGGAGCGGGCTTGCCCGCGATGACGGCGGCAGGCTCACCTGAATGTTTTGATCAGAAGAAGCTCAACCCCACGTGGAACAGCTTCTCCACATCGCGGATATGTTTCTTATCCACCAGAAACAGGATCACATGGTCACCCGTGGCGATCACGGTGTCGTCATGGGCGATGATCACCTCTTCGTCACGAATAATCGCACCAATGGTGGTGCCCGGCGGCAGGCCGATGTCGCGGATGGCCTTGCCAATCACCTTGCTCGATTTCGAATCGCCATGGGCAATCGCCTCGATGGCTTCCGCCGCGCCCCGGCGCAGGGAGTGCACGCTGACGATATCGCCACGGCGCACGTGGGTGAGTAAGGTGCCGATGGTCGCCAACTGCGGGCTGATGGCGATGTCGATATCACCGCCCTGGATCAGGTCGACATAGGCCGGGTTGTTGATGATGGTCATCACCTTCTTCGCCCCCAACCGCTTGGCTAACAGCGAGGACATGATGTTGGCCTCGTCATCGTTGGTCAGGGCCAGGAAGATATCGGCGTCGGCGATGTTCTCTTCCATCAACAGGTCGCGGTCCGAGGCGCTGCCTTGCAGTACGACGGTGCTGTCCAGGGTGTCGGACAAATGCCGGCAACGTGCCGGGCTCATCTCGATGATCTTCACTTGGTAGCGGCTCTCGATGGCCTCGGCCAAACGCTCGCCGATTTGCCCACCGCCGGCGATGACGATGCGTTTGTAAGTCTCATCCAAACGGCGCATTTCGCTCATCACCGCGCGAATATTCGCTTTGGCGGCGATGAAAAACACTTCGTCGTCTGCTTCGATCACCGTATCGCCCTGAGGCAGGATCGGCCGGTCGCGACGGAAAATCGCCGCTACGCGGGTTTCCACATTCGGCATGTGTTCGCGCAGCTGGCGCAATTGCTGGCCCACCAGCGGGCCGCCGTAATAGGCTTTTACAGCGACCAATTGCGCCTTGCCTTCGGCGAAGTCGATCACCTGCAAGGCACCCGGAATTTCGATCAGGCGCTTGATGTAGTGGGTCACTACTTGCTCAGGGCTGATCAGCACGTCCACGGGAATCGCGTCGTTGTCGAAAAGCCCTGCACGGGTCAGGTAGGCCGCCTCACGGACGCGGGCGATCTTGGTCGGCGTGTGAAACAGGGTGTGAGCGACCTGGCAGGCGACCATGTTGGTCTCGTCGCTGTTGGTCACCGCCACCAGCATGTCGGCATCGTCGGCACCGGCCTGGCGCAGCACCGTCGGGAATGACGCGCGGCCTTGCACGGTGCGGATGTCCAGGCGGTCGCCGAGGTTACGCAGGCGCTCGGCATCAGTGTCGACCACGGTGATGTCGTTGGCTTCGCTGGCCAAATGTTCGGCCAGCGTGCCGCCAACCTGCCCTGCTCCAAGGATGATGATTTTCATCCGGTCACTCCCTTAAAACCATTAGCCGCGCGCGGCGGCAATCTTGATCAGTTTGGCGTAGTAGAAGCCATCGTGTCCGCCTTCCTGTGCGAGCAACTGGCGGCCGTGGGGCTGCTTGATGCCGGCTGCCGTGGCGAGGTCCAGTTCGCGCGCGCCGCTGGTGCGCGCGAGGAAGGCTTCGATCACCTCGGTGTTCTCGGTGGGCAAGGTGGAGCACGTGGCGTAGAGCAGGATGCCGCCCACTTCCAGGGTTGGCCACAGGGCGTCGAGCAGTTCGCCTTGCAGCACGGCCAGGGCGGCGATGTCGTCGGGTTGGCGGGTCAGCTTGATGTCCGGGTGGCGGCGGATGACGCCGGTGGCGGAACAGGGTGCATCGAGCAGGATGCGCTGGAAGGGTTTGCCGTCCCACCAGGTGGCGGTGTCGCGGCCATCGGCGGCGATCAGGTCGGCGCTCAGCCCCAGGCGCGCGAGGTTTTCGCGCACGCGCACCAGGCGCTTGGCTTCAAGGTCGACAGCAACCACACCGGCGAGGTCTTTTTCGACTTCCAGAATGTGACAGGTCTTACCGCCCGGTGCGCAGCAGGCATCAAGCACGCGCTGGCCGGGCGCCAGGTCGAGCAGGTCGGCGGCCAATTGCGCGGCTTCGTCCTGCACGCTGATCCAGCCTTCGGCAAAGCCCGGCAAGGCGCGCACGTCGGTGGCCGCTTCCAGCACGATGCCGTCGGGGCTGTACACGCACGGCGTGGCGTTGATGCCGGCGGCGGTGAGCAATTGCAGATAAGCGTCACGGCTGTGATGACGACGGTTGACCCGCAGGATCATCGGCGGATGCGCATTGTTGGCCGCGCAAATGGCTTCCCATTGCTCAGGCCAGAAGGCTTTCAGGGATTTTTGCAGCCAGCGCGGGTGAGCGGTGCGCACCACCGGGTCATGTTCCAGCTCGGCCAGCAGCGCTTCGCTCTCGCGCTGGGCGCGGCGCAGCACGGCGTTGAGCAGGGCTTTGGCCCAAGGCTTTTTGAGCTTGTCGGCGCAACCGACGGTTTCACCGATGGCGGCGTGGGCCGGCACGCGGGTGTAGAGCAACTGATAAAGACCGACCAGCAGCAGTGCCTCCACATCGGCATCCGCCGCTTTGAACGGCTTTTGCAGCAGCTTGGCCGCCAGCGCCGACAAGCGCGGCTGCCAGCGGGCAGTGCCAAAGGCCAGGTCCTGGGTGAAACCGCGATCGCGGTCTTCAACCTTATCCATCTGCGTGGGCAATGAGCTGTTCAACGAAGCCTTGCCGTTGAGCACGGCGGCGAGAGCCTTGGCGGCGGCCAGACGCGGGTTCATTGAGCGATCGCCCCGAGAACCGTGCCCAGGGCAAATTTCTCACGACGGCTGTTGAACAAATCGCTGAAATTAAGCGCTTTACCGCCGGGCAATTGCAGACGCGTCAGGCACAGCGCCTGTTCACCGCAGGCGACCAACAGGCCTTCTTTGCTGGCGCCGATGATTTCACCGGGGGCGCCCTTGCCTTCAGCCAAGGTGGCGGCCAGCACTTTCAACGCTTCGCCGTTGAGGGTGCTGTGGCAGATCGGCCACGGGTTGAAGGCGCGCACCAGGCGCTCCAGCTCTACGGCCGGGCGGCTCCAGTCGATGCGCGCTTCGTCTTTGTTGAGTTTGTGGGCGTAGGTGGCGAGGCTGTCGTCCTGCACTTCGCCTTCCAGGGTACCGGCAGCCAGGCCAGCGATGGCTTGGATTACGGCCGGCGGGCCCAGCTCGACGAGACGGTCGTGCAAGCTGCCGCCGGTGTCTTGGGCGGTGATCGGGGTGGTGACTTTCAGCAGCATCGGGCCGGTGTCCAGGCCCGCCTCCATGCGCATCACGGTCACACCGCTTTCGCTGTCACCGGCTTGCACGGCGCGCTGGATCGGCGCCGCACCGCGCCAGCGTGGCAGCAGCGAAGCGTGGCTGTTGATGCAGCCCAGGCGTGAGATATCCAGCACGGCCTGGGGCAGGATCAAGCCATAGGCCACCACCACCAGCAGGTCCGGTGTCAGCGCCGCCATCTCCGCCTGAGCCTCGGCGTTACGCAGGGTCGGCGGTTGCAGCACGGGAATGTTGTGCTCCAGCGCCAACTGCTTGACCGGGCTCGGCATCAGTTTTTGCCCGCGACCGGCCGGGCGATCCGGCTGGGTGTACACCGCGACGATGTCATAAGGGCTGGCAAGCAGCGCCTTAAGGTGTTCGGCAGCAAATTCAGGAGTGCCGGCAAAAACAATGCGCAGTGGCTCGGTCATGGGAGGTCTCGGTTAAAAACAGTCACAAAAGAAAAAGGCTTGCCGCAGCAAGCCTTTGGAAGAAGGGCATCAAGCTTGCTGGCGATGCTTTTTTTCCAGCTTCTTCTTGATCCGGTCGCGTTTAAGCGTGGACAGGTAATCAACAAACAGCTTGCCGTTGAGGTGGTCGCATTCGTGCTGGATGCACACCGCCAGCAGGCCTTCAGCGATCAGCTCGTAGGGCTTGCCGTCACGGTCCAGCGCCTTGATCTTCACGCGCACCGGGCGTTCAACGTTCTCGTAGAACTCCGGCACCGACAGGCAGCCTTCTTGGTATTCGCCCATCTCATCGGTCAGCGGTTCGAACTCAGGGTTGATAAACACCCGCGGTTCGCTGCGATCTTCCGACAGGTCCATGACCACGACGCGCTGATGCACGTTGACCTGGGTCGCGGCGAGGCCGATGCCCGGGGCTTCATACATTGTTTCAAACATGTCATCGACCAACTGACGAACCTTGTCGTCCACTACGGCCACCGGTTTGGCGATCGTGCGCAGGCGCGAGTCGGGAAATTCGAGGATGTTCAAAATAGCCATAAGCGTAATTGCTGCACATGTGAGGTAGAGGCAAATCGGCGGTGGGATGGACCCAGGCAGCCGGTGTGAAAGGTTCGAAAGCCGCGAAGGCTATGGCATTTCACGCGAACGTACATAATAAAGGAGATTCACCCCATGAGGAAATCGCTACTCGTCTTGCTGTTGTGGGCGCCGCTCACCATGGCCATGATTCCACAGCCCGGCCAGCGCCTGGAACAGGCGACGCAACAGGCTATCCAGCACTTCTTACTGCACAACCGCATTCTCGATACGGCCCAGGACCTGGACAAAGCGCCTTACATTGTCGCGGCCGACGCGGGTCGAGTGCTGGGCGCCAACGGCGAGCGTGTGTATGCACGAGGCGTCCTGGACCCGACCCAGCCACAGTATGGGATCTTTCGCCGTGGCAAGGCCTACACCGACCCCGACACCCAGGAACTGCTGGGCATCAACGCCGACGACATCGGCACCGCACGCTTTGTGATGGCGGGCGACCTCACCACCCTGGCGGTGCAACGGGTCACCCAGGAAGTACGTCCTGGCGATCGACTGCTGCGCGCCGAACCGCCCGCCGAACCGCCCGCCGAGCCGGCCACCCTGAAACCTGCGCGCTTTGTCCAAGGGCACATCATCGACGTTCCCAAAGGCGTCACCCAGATAGGTGTGCTGGACGCCGTGACCTTGAACAAGGGCCGCCGCGATGGGTTGGTTGAAGGCCAATTGCTGGCCGTGATCAAAGCGGGCGCCAGTGTACGCGACACCCTTACCGGCGCTTCAACCCAACTCCCCGACGAGCGCGCCGGCACCCTGGTGGTGTTCCGCACCTATGAAAAGCTCAGTTATGGCCTGGTGCTAAGTGCCTCACGCGCCCTGGCCGTGAGGGACAGATTCGAGACTGCCCAACAAACACAATAAATAGGCTGCTAAATAAGTTACCAACAGAGTTATCCACAGCTTGTTCCGGTCAAGGATGATCAAATGTATCCGATAAACAGCAGTGAAATTTCCCCGTCAGAACTGGAAGCCCGACTACGCTTGCACAGGCTGCCAGAACTGGGCCCCAAGCGTTTTGGTGTATTGATCGAGGCGTTTGGGTCTGCTTCAAAGGCCATCAGCGCCCCGGCCAGTGCTTGGCGTTCCCTCGGGTTGCCGGCCATCAGCGCCGATGCCCGGCGTAGCCCTGAAATTCGTGACGGTGCCGCTCACGCTTTGGCGTGGTTGGAGCACCCGGCCCAGCATTTGCTGATGTGGGACCAGCCTGAGTACCCTGCCTTGCTCGCCCAGATAGACGACGCGCCACCGTTGTTATTCGTCGCCGGCGACCCGAAAATCCTCGAAAAACCGCAGTTGGCCATGGTCGGCAGCCGCCGTGCTTCGCGCCCCGGCATGGACACTGCCGCCGCCTTTTCCCGCAGCCTGGCGAGTGCTGGTTTTGTCATCACCAGTGGCCTCGCGTTGGGCATAGATGGCGCGGCGCATCAGGCAGCCCTGGACGTTGGCGGCCAGACAATCGGTGTGCTCGGCACTGGGCTTGAAAACTTTTATCCACAGCGCCACCGAAAGCTCGCCGTCGCGATGATTGCCCAAGGCAGCGCGGTGGTTTCCGAGTTTCCGCTGGATGCTGCGCCCCAGGCCGCGAACTTCCCCCGGCGCAACCGGATCATGATTCGGTAAACGATTTATCCGAGTGAAAAATCTAACAAATTCACCTGCATGTGAGCAACATAGTGGTGATGATGGAGGCATTTCGCTATGCTCAAAAAATGGTCAATTCGCCACGCACACGGATCGGTAAAAATGAGGAAACCTCGGATATTTTTGGCCTCTTCAGTTGAAGGCCTTGGTGTAGCTAATGCTATCAATGAGTGCCTCGACTATGACTCCGAGATTGTGCATTGGAAGGCCGGGTTCAGTCTGTCCAGCAATACAATAGACAGTTTGATGGAAAAGTCTCGAACGGTAGACTTTGCGATATTCGTTTTCACCCCTGATGACGTATCAACTATTCGAGAGCAGAGCCATATTGTAGTAAGGGATAACGTCCTATTCGAACTTGGCCTTTTCATCGGCAGGCTAACAAAAGAACGCTGCTTTATTATTAAGCCTAGGGATATTGAACTTCACTTCCCTACTGACCTGCTAGGTCTAACTCCGGCTGACTACGATGGTAACCGTTCAGATAAGGACTTAACGCAGGCAGTTGGCGCACCGTGCAATAAAGTTAAGAAAGAGATTGTACGACTAGGTTTAGCTACGGATGATATTGAGATCATTAAGGCTCAAACCAAAAAAACTGGTTTCGATTACGAAGTTGGTGATACCGAGTTACGTCTACTATTAGAAATTTTCGAAAAAGGACTTCATAGTGTGGAGGGCGTAGCTTCGAATGAGATATTTAATGATTCTCGTCAGAGCGATTTCAGCTCCATTGCAATTATTAAGATAGAAAGGTTAGGCCTTATTGAAAAAGAAGTACGCGCCTACAACATGCACGAGTACTACACATACTCTATAACACCTGATGGATTAGAATACATTTTAACTAATGAAACAAAGTTAAAGGCTTCTAGGAAACCCACGCCTGCTGTGAGACCAAGCAAAACCAAAGACAAGACATTTGACTCTTTCGACGATGACATACCATTTTGACCCTCATACACAGCCAAGCGGTTTTGGTTGTGTGTTGGCGCTGTAATCAGCCTTCTAGTAGCGTTGACCTGGGGGACTAGGTTTACAGGTCTTACAATTGCAATGACTGGATGAATTTGTAGAAAATTTAGTAGGTTAATACACACCCACTAAAAAAGTAAAAATGCCGTTTATTTATCCAGAACGGTGCCTACTAGTGCAAACACTAGTGCAAACACTAGTGCAATACCAAGAAACGAACCGAATGCAGTGGCTACACTGCCAGAGGCAAACCCAATTATCACACTAATAACTGCACTTGACACCAAAATCATAGCGGCTTTTTGTTCATTCTCTTTTTCGCGTGCCATTTTCAAAGCTCTAAATAATGGATTAAAAGTACACATATCTTAAAACGGTAAAGCAGAGATTACAATAAATATTATTTGATACTCGCAGCAACCAGAGTTAGACGCAAATAAAAATGCTATTATTCAAGACATATAATAAAAATAATTACACATGGAAGACTTCTTTAAATTTATTCTTGTGCTTGTTGGTCTCTGCATTGCAGTAAGGGTTGGCTATTTTGAAAACACAAGCAATGTCCCTGTCGGAACTGTTATTGAAACTAAAATATCAGCAAAAGATAAAATGACAGATAAAGAAAGAAAAGAGTCTGAAAGAGCCTATCAAGCTGCATCTCGTGATTGTAAAAACAAAGACAAATTCAATGAGAGCGGTAGTACGCTACTTCAAATAAGTCATTCATTTAATTTTAAGACCGGAAGTTGTGAGCAAGCCAAGACGCTTTGGAAAGACCAAGACGATAAATTCTGGAGAAACCCAACTTATTTAAGTAAAGGCGTGATTGTAAAAACTTATACATTACCGACAAACCCATATTACTAAAAAAGCCCGAAGGGCTCTTGATTAGAATTTGTGTGTTTTTCTATTGGCTTTTCTTTCATCAATCGCCGCTTGCATAGCCGCTGCCTGTTCTTTTGTGAAAATCTCAACCCAACGAATACCTTGATATTGTCTTTTGCGCCATACGCCGAACGTTTTTTTGTGTGTGTTTTCTTTTAGAAGCTTTAGGCACCACTTGCCGATGTTCTTTTCATAAACATTAAAATCAATGTGATTGATAAACGTAGCGTCTGGGTAATGGCTCATCCAGTAGCATTCTTTATGTGCCTCTAATTGCTTTTGGATAGATTTAGTTTTGGGATACATAATATAAGCATTTGTTATACTCTGATTTTACCATTTATTTTGCTGTTCAATAGAGAACCTGAACTTAACGTCTAGACACGGGCATGTACGGAGCAATGTATAGCGGAATAGCTTTTGTGTTTTTTGCTCTTGACTTTGCTTTGGCTTTTGATGTTCGCTTGTAAGAAAGACTCTTTTTCTCTCTTTTTTTTATAGTAAACAGGACAAAAAGTCCGCGCATAAAAAAAGCCTTCTAAATAAGGCCATTTTTCTTCATCTCGTAATATTTTGTTCTTCCGACTCCAAGCGAAATCCAAGGTTTCTTTTCTTTGTCGCCCTCCTGTTCTTTCATACCTAGTGAACGCCTCATTAGTGTTTTTCGGTCTTTGTTCCTTCTTCTTTTTTCATCAGCCGATATGATAGTTTTCAAGCTTTTTTGCTCATCCTCACTGATATTGAAAATACTTATTAGAGTATCGTTCTTCGGTGTATATAAAGGGATGTATGATTTATTACCTATTTTTGTAGTGGTTTTAAGATTGTATTCTTTAAGCTTATCTTCAAGCGTTGACAAGTCCGCAAAGCGCCAATCAGTGTCTTTGAATATCTTGTTACCTAGCTTTGTCGCTTGCTCTTCAAATTCTAAATAATTCATCTTTCCGGTAATAGACTGAAAATTACAGAGCCAAAACAAAAAGCTCATTCGCTCACCAACAATATCGCCCCTGATTTCGATTAATTTTAACAAGTCATCGTATCTTGCTTTTGCCAAGCTTCTTGTATTTTTAGCTATGAAATTAGGATTTGCATCACGCTTTTCAACGTCATTAATCGCTATCAACGATTTATTATCACTTTTAAGCTTCACAGCCTTTATCTGGGGAGCTTTAACTTTGTTCTGCTTCGGTAGTACGCCATCCTGGTCTTCTTGCGTTGTGTGAGCTTTAAGCACGCCTAGCATGTAGTCAAAGCTATGCTTGTCATGCGTTTCTAGTAGTTCAGCACGCTTGCCTGTCTTGCTGTTAATCGTTCCACAGAGACGCAATAGACGCGCTACATCTAGGGCTTTGGTATCAGAACCAAACTCTTCAAACAATTTGTTTATTACTCGCTGCGCTATTTTCCATTTTTTAGTAGTAGTTGAGGTTGACTTCTGGATTTTTGGAGCTTGAAAAACTCTGACTTTTTCAGTGAATATCCACTTTAAATAATAGCCGTTTCCCGAGTACATAATGATTGTTGGGAAAGGTAAATTGTTAGCAATGCAAACAGCTTTCACATCACGTATCAATTCATCATGAGTAGTATTTTTGTATTTGTCTGTTTTGTAAGTGTCTAAATCGCAGGAGAACATGACGAGATTGCACAGTTTTGCTTCGCTACGACCGTAATAAAATTGATTAGATGTTATGTAGCAATCAACGGCATTGCCAAATTTAAAAAGCGCATCTTTGAGTTTTTGAACTGCGATAGTATTTTGTTCAAAGCCGTTTTTGTACTGTTCGCCTTTAAGGCATATGGAGACTTTAGATGAGTTAGGGGATTCTTTTAATTCTTTTTCGGATTGAACATGATAATTCAAAGGTTCAAAAATACTTGAAAAAACATGAGGTTTAGAATTGCTTTGTAAAACTGAAATGTTATAGTTATATTGTGAGTGCATAGTTATAATTAGTTGTGGTGATTTAATTATAACTTTTAAAACTAAAAAGAAAGAGCCTAGGGGCTCTTTTTTATTGTCTATGAATTAAGTTGTCGCTTTTATATAAGAATGTCGCATATGTGAATAAATGTCGCTTTTATGTAACTTTCAATTAAATAGAAAGTTATCCATATAAAAGCAAAGTCAAAAGCAAGTCTGCGACGCTTCCGCTTCTGACACCGCTGGTTGTAAGCTCATCAATCCATTTCATGGCTTTATCGAATGGGTAGTATTTTTCTTTTGCTCACGATGCTGTTCAATTTCTTGTTCGTCAAATAGCTCCCTAGCAATTTCAACGTTTGATTTTTTTGTATTAAAAGCTTTGTCGTATATATCTATTTCTTTATCAATGTATAATTTTCTTTCTCGACGTTCGGGGTGGTTTCTTTCTTCAATTACTTTCGCTTTGAAGCTTTGTGCTATCGGCTCTTTGGGTGTGAGAAAATCAGTATCAATATATGTATCCAAAGCCTCGTCAGCTGTAAGACGAACAAGCTTTTCTATGCTTTCATCGAACTCCTTTAAATCGTTTGGTTCTCCCTTCATTTTTTTATTAAACATTCCGAAGGTGAATCTCTCTTTCCCCCATGCTTGTAGTCCCCACATGACCGTGAGGATTTCTCTAATTCCATCCTTAATCTGTGTCTTTGCTTTATTTACAATCTCTTGATAATTCGTAAGCATGTGATTGTATTTAGGTTCCATCTCATCAAAATCTTGTTTCATATTATCGTAACGTTTAGAAAGTGGAGTTAATTCCTCATTCTTGCGTTTCAACTCAATATTTGATTGTTTAAGATTAGAACTTTCATCACGAAGCGCTGGAAGGTTTTCATTTAAAGTACATAGTTCTTCTCGCGCTTCGGAGATTGCTTTTTGTATATCTGATAGGTCTTTATTGCTTTCTACCTTCTTGGCATTAAAGAAACTATATTCACGTTCGATTTTAGGCTTTTTAGCATCTGCTTCAATCAACGCCATTCGAGCATTATTTTCTTTTGTCTTTTCAAGTTTTTTTGCTTCAATATCGTACTTATTAAGCATCTTGTTTGAATGTTGATAAAACAACGTTTGGAAATATTGTGCTTGAAGTTTTTTTGCAGAGTAATCTCTTTCTGAAAAATCTAACCTTTTAGCGTCAGGATATTCATCTTTTAGCTTTTCAATATTGTCATTTACAAAGTTCTTTTGCGCAGTTAGCAAATCGTATTTTCCAGTGCGTTGATTCTTTGCGCCTATGAAAATGTGTGGGTGATTTCCAACCTCGTCGCCGTGAAAAACGATTAGCTTTACTGGGTAGTCTGGAAAATTATCCTTGTAGAACGAATGAATATTAGTCACCAAATCGGAAGTTGATATGTTGACGTTATTGTGCGAAGGGATTTTGAAAAAAGCTTCTTGTATAAAAATTTTATTTCGAGAAATGTCAGATTTATTTTCGATAACTTCATTGTGTAGCTCTAAAAACTTTCTGACTGTTTCAGTCTTTTGATTTTTGCGGGCAAACTCAAATTGGGTTAAAGTATTAATCTCACTATCTATCTGAACAAAGCTTTTTTCATCGAGAATTTTATCGAGAAAAATCTTTATCGGGTCGGTATTATCAGTGATTGATTTTGACCATTTATTTACTTTCGCTTTATACTTTCTTAACGTGTCAAGAGTCTCGGAATTACTATCTTTTTGTTTTTGCTCGTCATTGATTTTACCGATAAATCCGGTTTGAATTTTTACTTTTTGCTCTTCTGTTAGACTGTCCAGTCGAACTGGTTTTGAACCTAAATGAGCCGCAAAAATTAAATTTGTATGAGCTAGGTCTTCATCCCACTCCAACGCTTTTGTTTTGTTTATTTTGTTTTTATCAGATGGGGAAATGCGGAGCGAGTGAGCGAGACTCTTTAGAAGCTTGGATTTTCCGAGTCTGTCATTTTGAAAATTTAGATGTTTGTAAATCATCGTTACTGTTTTTTTTGTAGCCATTATGTTCACCGGTTTTTAGTTTTTTAGTTTTCCTTTTGTGATTAATTTGAAAAAAATTATGAGCGATAGAGCGACATTTTTTGCAAAGCTATCCGAAGAAACTGGATAAAAAATAATGAGCATCGCGATATTTTTTAATCAGTTTCGTGTGATGTTTTTTGCACTTGCGTTGCTTTTGCTTTGGCTTCTGTCCTGCTGACAAGCACGAGTGAAACTTGGAGACTCATCTTTTGCGCAGCAAAAGTGTGTCGGAAAGTGTAGCGAGTTACTTATTACCTCACATATTTAGAATAACATATTGAAATGGCTAAATAGGGTATTGAGAAGAATTAGGTATCTAGCTTCTCGACGACAAACTTATACCCTATAGCCTGCAATGCTTTTTGAATAGAGACGAAGCTGTCATCAAGATTTAGATCAATGCTTTTGACGCGGACGATTGCTCTTATGCACGCTATCAGACCTTGCTGACTACCTTCCTCAATGACAATATTCAAGAGTGCTTGAATATCAGAATCACTATTCAGATAATCCTCGATTAGAAACTCTTTCATAGACCTCACGCCTTAAATTTGAGTCCTCGAAAAATCAGAATTTTAATTCTGGTTTTTGAGGGCTGGATTATCAATTTGTTTTAAGGTCGAACATTGTCTGTAAATCCCCGAGACCAAATTCTTGGAGAATATTTTTCAAAGGGAATACTTTTGTCGTCCCACTAATACGCTCATCTACATTCGAATTTTTGCGGTGCATTCTGAATACCGTGCTATGTGTACTCTTAATATGTGAAGCATAGAATACAATATCGTTCGATTTAAAAAATCGATTGAGTTTAGCCCTGCCATCATCTGTCTGAAACAGGTCAATTATTGTTTGAGTGTCTTCAATGTTTATACCGTCGCTGCCAGCGTCATCAAGAAGAGCAATAGATTTTTTAAGTGATTCAATCTCTAATTCCAAACTCGACATTTGACGCATGTATTCTGTTGGTACGTTGTAGTCCGCCTCAATCATTCGGAGATTCATGCCGTCGAGCTTTGTTCTGGAAGCGACTAGCTTTTTCCGCTTTTCTTCCAGTTCAATACTCTGTTGGCTATCATCGATTTTTAATAGATTCTTTATCCTAGGATTCAGATACCGAGCTTGGGTCGAAATTCCTTTAAAATCTTTTGTGATACCTGTCGCTACTCGATTGACAAGATATATGCATTCTAATAACGAACCGAAAACGTATTCAAACCTTATGTTATCTGCTGTGCAGATATGCTTTTGAATCCGTGCATTATCGCATTTAAAAAACGGGTATATTTTTTCCTTGTACCTACTGCCTCTGTGGTCGTAGTACATTTTTCCACCGCATTGCTCGCAATATATGCAATGCTTGAAAATATTGAAGTCCTGCTCTGTTCTTCGTATCCGATCCATGAAGGACACCTACCGCAAGATGGGTTGTTCGTTTACCGTGGCATTTCCGGTGAGCAGTTCCATGGTAACAACGCTTCGTAGTCTTCTACCGTCGACACATGCGGTAGCCGCTCCAGTACGTGGCGCAGCCACGTATAGGGCTCTTGGCCGTTGATCTTCGCGGTCTCGACCAAACTATAGATCTGCGCACTGGCGCTCGCCCCTTTGGGTGTGTCGCTGAACAGCCAAGCCTTGCGTCCAATAACAAACGGCTTTATTGCGCGCTCTGCCGCGTTGTTGTCGATCGGTAAAAAACCAGCCTCAACGTAACGCTCCAGCCGACTCCAGTTGTTCGCCAGATAATTAACTGCCTTGCCCAGCGCACTTTGCGGCGTCACTTGGGATTGGGTTTTATCCACCCAGCTTTTCAGTTGGCCCAGGATCGGCAGGCTCTTTTCCTGACGACCGGTGAACCGCTGTTCATCGCTGACGTCCTTGAGATCACGCTCGACGCCGTAAAGCTTATTGATCATCGCCAGCGCGATATCGGCACGCCCAGTCTTGCCCTTTGGCTGCACTTTTTGTGCGTCCACGAACTTGCGCCGCGCATGAGCCATACACGCCAGCCGCTCCACACCCGGTTGCAACGCCAATGCGTTGTAACCCGCGTAATCATCAGTCATCACGTAACCGCGATAACTTTCCAGCAGACGCAATGGCACATCCTGCGCTCGGCTGGAGGTGTAATCAAACAATACGACTTTGCGATACGGCGGGCCGCTGGCTTGTACCCACATCCAGGATTGGCTGGTCGGGTCTCGATCCGGTTCCTTGAGTACCTGGACGCGGGTTTCATCGCAATGGATCACCGGACTTTCCAGTAATCGATCACGCATCAGGTTCAGCAGTGGCTGGAAATGCTCGCTGCACTGGATCACCCAGCGCGCCAAGGTCTGGCGCGGGATATCGATGCCGTGACGGCCAAGGACTTTTTCGAATCGATGCAGGGGTAGGCCATCGACGTACTTGGTCGTCAGCAACATCGCCAACACGCTCGGGCTGGCCATGCTCTTTTCAATCAACTGAGACGGTTTGTCGGCGGTGACCGGGGCCGTTTCGCAGCCACGGCAGCCGTAAACCTTGCGGATATGTTTGATCACCCGGATCTGCATCGGCACGATATCCAGCTGCTCGCTGGTTTCTTCGCCGATGGCATGCTTGCGGCAACCGCAGGCACAGGTCAGTTCGTGTTCGGGCAGGTCATGGATGACTTCGATGCGCGGCAGGTCAGCGGACAGAGGCTTGCGTTTGCCACGGCGTTTCGCCGGGCCGACAACGTCCTCTTCGGTGTCGTCGGTGGCGTGTGCAGCAACATTTTCTGCTTCGTCAAACAGCACCAGTTGTGGTGTCGTCGAATCAGCACTTTGCTCAGACTTGCGCCCGAATAGACGCTGACGAAGCAGCGCGTTCTCTTCTTCGAGAACAGCGACCTTGGACTGCATATAGGCAAGCAATTGCTTGAGCGCAGCAGGGTCATCAGGCAGTTGATCGGGCAGGGAAATCATGCCGCGGATTATACCTGTCAGGCGACAAATCTTGGAGTCACAACCTGATGCGGACGGTTGCGCCAGAGGTCAAAGCCGTCGAGCAACCAGTTCAATTCCTGGACGCTCAATACGATAGCCTCATCGGTGGCCTCTGGAGAGGTTTTGAACCGTTCGGATTCAAGGCGTTTGAGCCAAAGGCAGAAGCCGTTGCGCTCCCAATAAAGGATTTTCACTCGGGTGCGGTGGCGATTCAGAAAAACAAAAAGAACGGGGTCGAATACCGCCACTTTAATATCCAGTTCGACGAGAGCGGCGAGGCCGTCAATGGATTTTCGGAAGTCTACGGGCTTGGGGTAGAGGTAGACTTTTTCGACTTTGGCGTCGGGACGCATCATAGGATGCTGGCTCCTGAAAAGAATCGGGAGGACAGCATCGGCGATCAACTCTGATCTTTGAATGTGGGGATCATGGATCCCTTACTGTTCTTCTACCCGACCAGTTTTTTTGTTTGCGGTTTGACATAGTATCAACAACTTTATAGAACAAGCTCGGCTCTATAAGATTGGGATAGTAGTTTTCGATAAAGCCAGTTAATTTTTTCCTGGCTTTACCATCTGCGGTATATTCAATGCGGTGTGTCGCCATACAGCCGATAACAGTTTTATTCTTAAGGATTTTATTAACTGTACCGTTATTCCATTTTTTTAGAGACGTTTCGTTTATTTTCGTGATTGCAGTATTAAGTCCAAATTTTAGCAGTGATTCAAAAAGCTTTTGTATTTCTTCTTGTTCTTCTTTTTGAATGACAAACTTATCGTGTTCAACACGCAAGCCGTAAGGGACAGATTTGCCCTTTTTAATGATGACTTCGCCATTTTTTGCTTTGGCTTTACGTGCTTTCCAAGCAGATAACAAACGACCAGATTTTGTTTCAGATTCCTCGTTAGCCCTTTTAGCAATAAGACTAATCATTAGTAGGTTTTCAAAGTCTCTTGAAGGGTCATTATACGAGTAGGTTTTTTTATCCACAGTCGTATAAATATTTATTCCTTTTTTGAGAATGCCTTGAAGAAGCTCAACACCGTCCAGAACACGTTGCCGGGTGATACGGTCAATACTCTCAACAACGAGGTAGTCACCACGGCAAATAGCGCCGCTCTGCATTCTTTCTAACATCTCTTTGAAATTGCCAGACCGGGCGTTGTCGCCCCTGAACGCCGATTTGCCCTTGTCGTATACGACCTCCACGATTTTGGTCCCTGTGGACGTCTCAAACAGTTCTAGAGCCGTTAACTGACGGTTTTCACTATCCCCCGTGGCTTGGATAGCACGGGAATATCTGATGTATGCGTATGCTTTTGGCATGATGTAGAGACCCAAAAAGTTCACTCGGAAAACTATATCACCTGATGATCAGTGGCCTGTCACTGGGCGTGCTGGTGGTGGAAGCCAGCATGGCCAGCGGTTCGCTGATCACCGCGCGGTTGGCGGCTGAGCAAGGGCGTGAGGTGTATGCGATCCCGGGTTCCATCCATCATCCCGGCGCCAAGGGCTGTCACCAGTTGATCCGCGATGGCGCGACACTGGTGGAATCCATCGAGCATATTTTGGACGGGTTACGCGGCTGGCAGGCGCTGTCCCGTCCGGCACCGATGCCGGTCACTCATCCGCTGGTGGCGCTGCTGCACGCCGCGCCTCACACCAGTGAAGCCTTAGCCATTGCCAGTGGGCGACCTTTGTCCCAAGTGCTGGCGGCCCTCACCGAGCTTGAGCTCGAAGGCCAGGTGATCTGCGAAAGCGGGCGCTGGCTTGCGCGCTGCTAGGTTTTGTAACGAAGATCGGTAAACTGCGCAGAGCTTTAGTCCGGAGAGTGAGCAATGGTCAACAGGTGGCGTGTGCTGGAAACCGCACGAGAAATTCGCGCAGGCGCGGTGATCGCCTACCCGACCGAAGCGGTCTGGGGCCTTGGCTGCGACCCGTGGAATGAAGCAGCGGTGGACCGGCTGCTGGCGATCAAGAATCGGTCGGTGGACAAGGGGCTGATCCTGGTGGCGGACAATATCCGCCAGTTCGATTTTCTCTTTGAAGACTTCCCGGACACCTGGATCGAGCGCATGGCCAGCACCTGGCCTGGGCCTAATACCTGGCTGGTGCCGCATCAGGACTTGTTGCCTGAATGGGTCACCGGTGTGCATGACACGGTGGCGCTGCGGGTGAGTGATCATCCGCTGGTGCGGGATCTGTGCTCGCTGGTGGGGCCGCTGATTTCCACGTCTGCCAACCCGCAAGGCCGCCCGGCGGCGCGCACACGGCTTCGCGTGGAGCAGTATTTCCGTGGCCAGGTCGATCGGGTGTTGGGTGGCGCCTTGGGTGGGCGCAAGAACCCGAGCCTGATTCGCGATTTGGCGACGGGTGAGGTGGTGCGGCCTTCTTGAGACCGAGGCGCGGCCATCGCGGGCAAGCCCGGCTCCCACATTCGACTGCATTCCAACTGAAGGAACACAGTCAAAATGTGGGAGCGGGCTTGCCCGCGATGGGGCCCTTCAGACCAACAACTGTCTTAAGCCTTTATGGCAGGAGGATGGTCGACCCAGTCGTCCGCCGCCCCGACAACTCAGTCTGCGCCTTCGCCGCATCCGCCAGCGAAAACCGCTGGTTGATATCAATGCGCACCTTGCCGCTCTTGATCATCGAGAACAGGTCATCGGCCATCGCCTGCAGATCCTTCGGATTGCTGGCATAGGTCGCCAAGGTCGGCCGGGTGACATACAGCGAGCCCTTGGCCGCCAGAATTCCCAGGTTCACCCCATCCACCGCGCCCGATGCATTCCCGAAGCTCACCACCAGCCCACGTGGCGCTACGCTGTCCAGCGAGGTCAGCCAAGTGTCCTTGCCGACGCCGTCGTACACCACCGGCACCTTTTTGCCGTCGGTCAATTCCAGTACACGTTGTACGACGTTTTCCTTGCTGTAGTCGATGGTTTCCCAGGCGCCGAGGGATTTGGCCAGCGCGGCTTTTTCCGGCGAACTCACCGTGCCGATGAGCTTCACGCCCAAGGCCTTGGCCCATTGGCAGGCCAGCGAACCGACGCCACCAGCAGCGGCGTGGAACAGGATGGTTTCGCCGCCCTTCAATTCATAGGTCTGGCGCAGCAGGTACTGCACGGTCAGGCCCTTGAGCATCGCGCCGGCGGCTTGTTCGAAACTGATATCGTCCGGCAAGTGCACCAGATTGGCTGCGGGCAACACATGCAGCTCGCTGTAGGCACCCAGCGGGCCGCTGCCGTAGGCCACACGGTCGCCGACTTTGAATTGCGTGACCTCGCTGCCCACCGCGTCGACCACGCCGGCACCTTCGGCGCCCAAGCCCGATGGCAGCGCGGGCGGTGCATAAAGGCCACTGCGGAAATAAGTGTCGATGAAGTTCAGGCCAATGGCCTCGTTGCGCACACGAACCTGCTGCGGGCCAGGCTCTGCCGGCGTGTAGTCCACATACTCAAGTACTTCGGGGCCGCCATGGGCACGGAACTGGATACGTTTGGCCATCTGCACTTCTCCTGAGGTCGAATCGCGTAGCCCTCTATCCCACTCCTAAGCTTGACCTTCGTCAACTGCGGCGAAGCCGGGTGCGGTGGTATCCTGTGCGCCCATTTGCCGCCGACGCCCAATGGCCTCGCGTAGCTTTGCCCGATTCAAGGTGATGCCATGACTACCCGCACCGAGGCTGTTAAAGCCTACCTGCTCGACCTGCAAGACCGCATTTGCAGCGCCCTGGAAACCTTCGAGACGGACACTCGCTTTATCGAAGACGCCTGGACCCGGCCTGCCGGCGGCGGCGGTCGCACCCGTGTGATCGAAAACGGCACGGTCATCGAAAAAGGCGGCGTTAACTTTTCCCACGTATTCGGTAGCGGCCTCCCACCGTCCGCCAGTGCCCATCGCCCTGAGCTGGCCGGTCGCGGCTTCGAAGCCCTGGGCGTGTCGCTGGTGATCCACCCGCACAACCCGCATGTGCCGACGTCTCACGCCAATGTGCGCTTTTTCATCGCCGAAAAAGACGGCGAAGAACCGGTGTGGTGGTTCGGTGGCGGCTTCGACCTCACGCCCTACTACGCCAATGAAGAAGACTGCATCCACTGGCACCGCGTGGCCGAGCAGGCCTGCGCGCCGTTCGGGCCGCACGTGTACTCGCGCTACAAGGCGTGGTGCGACACCTACTTCCATATCAAGCACCGTAACGAACCGCGCGGCATCGGCGGCCTGTTCTTCGATGACTTGAACGAGTGGGACTTCGACACCTGCTTCGCCTTCATCCGCGCCATCGGCGATGCGTACATCGACGCCTACCTGCCGATCGTGCAGCGCCGCAAGGCCATGGCTTACACCGAACAGCAGCGTCAATTCCAGGAGTTCCGCCGTGGGCGCTATGTCGAGTTCAACCTCGTCTACGACCGTGGCACCCTGTTCGGCCTGCAATCGGGCGGGCGCACTGAGTCGATCCTGATGTCGCTGCCGCCGCAAGTACGCTGGAGTTACGACTGGAAGGCTGAGGCCGGCAGCGAAGAGGCGCGCCTCACCGATTACTTCCTGCAAGACCGCGACTGGCTTGGCCTCGCCACGCCCACGGCGGCTGTCTGATGGACCGTTATGTCGTGTTCGGCAACCCCATCGGCCACAGCAAGTCGCCGCTGATTCACCGCATGTTTGCCGAGCAGACCGGTGAGCAACTGGACTACAGCACCTTGCTCGCGCCGCTGGAAGATTTCACAGGCTGTGCCCGTGAGTTTTTTCAGCAAGGCCGTGGCGCCAACGTCACCGTGCCGTTCAAGGAAGACGCTTACCGTTTGGCCAACAGCCTGACCGAACGCGCCCAGCGCGCCGGGGCGGTGAATACCCTGAGCAAGCTGGCCGACGGCACGTTGCTGGGTGACAACACCGACGGCGCCGGCCTGGTGCGCGACCTGATGGTGAATGCCGGGTTGAGCCTGCAAGGCAAACGCATCCTGCTGCTGGGCGCCGGTGGCGCGGTACGCGGGGCGCTGGAGCCGTTGCTCGCCGAGCGGCCGGCGTCGCTGATCATCGCCAACCGCACGGTAGAAAAGGCCGAGTTGCTCGCCGAGCTGTTCGACGACCTGGGCCCGGTGTCGGCCAGCGGTTTCGACTGGCTGCGTGAGCCGGTGGACCTGATCATCAATGCCACGTCCGCCAGCCTGTCAGGCGATGTACCGCCGATTGCCGGCAGCCTGATCGAACCGGGTAAGACGTTCTGCTACGACATGATGTACGCCAAGGCGCCCACCGCGTTCTGCCGATGGGCTACAGAGCAAGGCGCAGCCGTGGCGATGGATGGTTTGGGCATGCTCGTGGAGCAGGCGGCGGAAGCGTTCTTCCTGTGGCGCGGTGTGCGCCCGGATTCGGCGCCGGTGTTGGCTGAGTTGCGCCGCCAGTTGGCCTGACACAAAGCCAATGTGGGCACGGTCAAAATGTGGGAGCTGGCTTGCCTGCGATTGGATCGCCTCGGTCTAACTGACTGACCGAGTCGTCTGCATCGCAGGCAAGCCAGCTCCCACAGTTTTAACTGCGTTCAGTCTTCGAAATGGAGGGGGCAGTTGTCGGGCCCTTCAAGTTTTTTTAACTCTTCCACCACCTGCGGCCGGGCCCTGCGCAACGTCAGGCTACGCCCCAACCCCTTAAGCCGCCGCGCCTCCTGATGCAGCATCTCCACCCCGGAATAGTCGATAAAGTTGATCTGCTGCGCCTCGATCACCACCCGCTCGCCCTGCAAGCTTTGCAGGCGCACTTGCAGGTAATGGCTGGCGCCAAAAAAGATCGAACCCCCCACCCGCAACACATCCTCGTCGCCATCACGCCACTGCTGCACGCGCGGCTGCGAGGTGCGCTTGAGGTAGAAAAACAGCGAGGCCAGCACCCCGGCGTAAATCGCTGTTTGCAGCTCCAGCAGCAAGGTGGCGACGCACGTCAGGCTCATCACCACAAATTCGGCACGGCTCACGCGGAACAACGCGCGAATGCCGCGATGATCCACCAAGCCCCAGCAAATCAGCAGGATGCTCGCCGCCATGCTGGGGATTGGAATGTGCGCGATCAACACCGCGCCGAACAGCGCGAACAACGCCACCCACAAGGCGGAAAACACGCCTGCCAAGGGTGAGCATGCGCCCGCTTCGTAGCTCAGGCCGGAGCGGGTAAAGGAACCGGCTGACAGGTAGCCGGAGAAAAATCCGCCGACGATATTGGATAAACCCTGCGCACGGACTTCCTGGTTGGCGTCGAGCAATTGCTGCGAACGCGCCGACAACGAGCGCGCAATCGACAGGCTGGTCACCAGCCCCAGCATGCCCACCGCCACGGCACTGGGCAGCAGGCGCAGGAGCATGTCCAGGTCCAGCGGCAATGGGCTGAACGGCGGCAGCTTGCCCACAAACGAACTGACCCGCGCCACATGCCCGAACATCGCCGGCCACAGCCACGCCACCAAGCTGCTCAACGCCAGGGCGATCAATAGCGTCGGCCAGCGTGGGACCCAGTACTTGAGCAACGCGCCCACCAGTAAGGTGCTCAAGCCTAGGACGAGGGAGGCATGGTCCCACTCGCCGCCGTGATCGATAAGCGCCAGCAAACTTTTGATTGCCGTGGCTTGGCTCGGCAAATCCAGCCCAAGCAGGTTGGGTAGCTGCCCCAAGGCAATCACCACGGCGGCGCCCAAGGTGAACCCAAGTACCACCGAATGGGAGACGAAATTCACCAGTGCGCCGAAGCGCAGCATCCCCAGCAGCCACTGGAAAACCCCGGCGAGAAAGGTCAGCAACAGGATCAACGTGATGTAGTCCTGAGACCCAGGCACGGCCAAGGGGCTGACGCTGGCGTAGAGCACGATGGAAATCGCCGCCGTCGGGCCGCAGATCAGGTGCCAGGAGGAACCCCAGAGGCAGGCGATCAATACCGGAATGATGGCGGCGTACAAGCCGTATTCAGGTGGGAGACCGGCGATCAGCGCGTAGGCAATCGACTGCGGCAGCGCGAGCACGGCGCCGCTGAGGCCGACCATCGCGTCCCGGCCGACGCTGGCGCGGGTTTGGCGTGGCAGCCAGGCGAGGAAGGGGAAGAGTGTATGGCGGTTGGGCCGGGGCATCGCAGACTCGGGTTGAAAGGTTTGAGCCAGGGTATCAGGCTGCTAATGATCGTTCCCACGCTCTGCGTGGGAATGCCGGTCCAGGGACGCTCCGCGTTCGCTCTTAAGGTCGTGACGCGGAGCGTCACAGGATGCATTCCCACGCGGAGCGTGGGAATGATCATTTCGGGGGTTAGAGCTTGGCTTTTACCGCCGCCAACGCATCCTGGCCATCCACGGTTTTTACGCCATCGAGCCACTTGTCCAGCACCGCCGGATTCGCCTTGATCCACGCCTTCGCCGCATCGGCATTGCTGACCTTTTTGTTGACCACCTCGGCCATGATGCTGTTCTCCATGTCCTGGGTGAAGCTCAGGTTGGTCAGCAGTTTCCCGACATTCGGGCAGGCCTGTGCATAACCCTTGCGGGTCAAGGTATACACGCTGCCGGTGTCGCCGAAGTACTTCTCGCCGCCCTTGAGGTAATGCATTTTCAACTGCACGTTCATCGGGTGCGGCGTCCAGCCTAGGAAGGTCACGAATTTCTGTTTCTTAACCGCCCGCGACACTTCGGCCAGCATCGCCTGTTCACTCGACTCGATCAGCTTCCATTGGCCGAGGTCGAAGTCGTTCTTCTTGATGATCTCCTGCAGCGAGATATTCGCCGGTGCGCCGGAGCCGATGCCGTAGATCTTCTTATCGAATTTGCCCGCGAATTTATTCAAGTCGGCAAAGTCATGCACACCGGCGTCCCACACGTAGTCCGGCACGGCGAGGGTGAACTCGGTGCCGTCGAGGTTTTTCGCCAGTTGCACCACGTCACCGTTAGCCACGAACTTGTCATAGAAGCCCTGCTGCGCCGGCATCCAGTTGCCCAGGAACACATCCACCTGGCCGTCCTTGAGCCCGCCAAACGTGATCGGCACCGCCAGGGTGTCGACCTTGGCCTTGTAGCCCATGCCGTTCAACAGAAAACCGGTGATGGCATTGGTGGCGGCGATATCGCTCCAGCCGGGGTCGGCCATCTTCACCGTGTCACAGCGGGTGTCCGCGTACACATTGGCGCTAGTCAGCACCAACATACCCAACACTGCAGTCAACTTTTGCATGGCCTTCTCTCTGTTTTATTAGTGTTGGCAGGGTTGTGGATAACGTGCCTTGCGCTCCAGGTCGTCGAGGTCGATATGGTTGCGCATGTATTGCTGACTGGCGTCCACCAGTGGCTGGTGATCCCAGCTCTTCAGCTTGCCTTGGGTCAGCGCCTCAAACACCAGGCGACGACGGCGTTGGCTGGCGAGCACCTGCTGGTGGATCGCCGGGATGTCCCATTTGGCCCGCGCCTCACTCAAAAACGCCTCGAACAGTGCTCGGTGTTCCGCTGACTGGCTGAGGTTCTCCCGCTCGTGCGGGTCGTTGTGTAGATCGAACAGTAGACAAGGGTCGTCTTCGCTGTAGATAAATTTGTACGCGCCACGGCGAATCATCATCAGTGGGCTGATGGTGCCTTCGGCCATGTATTCGCCGAACACTTCGTCGTGCCCGCCCTGCCCCTGCAAGTGCGGGACCAGTGAGCGGCCGTCCAGCGGCAAACGCGGGTCCAACTCGCCGCCGGCCAGTTCCACCAGGGTCGGCAACAGGTCGGCGGTGGACACGGCTTTGCTCACGCGGCCAGCGGCAAACTGCCCCGGCGCACTGACCAGCAGCGGCACGCGGGCGGCCATTTCAAACCAGTGCATTTTGTACCAGAGGCCGCGCTCGCCGAGCATGTCGCCGTGGTCGCCCGAGAAGATGATGATGGTGTCGTCGGCAAGGCCGGTGTCTTCCAGGGTTTGCAGGAGCTTGCCGACATTGCTGTCGATGTAGCTGCACGCGCCGAAATACGCGCGGCGCGCATCGCGGATCTTGTTCAGTGGCAGCGGTTTGTCCCACAGGTCGTAAACCTTCAGCAGGCGCTGGGAATGCGGGTCGAGGTCGGCCTGGGCTGGTGTCGTAGGCATTGGGATGTCGCTGTCGTCGTACAGGTCCCAGAACGGCTTGGGAATGGTGTACGGGTCGTGTGGGTGAGTCATCGACACGGTCAGGCAGAACGGCTGGTCGCCGTCTTCACGAATATGGTCGAACAGGTATTGCTGGGCCTTGAACACCACCTCTTCATCGAAATCCAGCTGGTTGGTGCGCACGCACGGCCCGGCTTGCAGCACCGAGGCCATGTTGTGGTACCAGGTGGGGCGCACGTCCGGCTCATCCCAGTTCACCGCCCAGCCATAGTCGGCGGGGTAGATGTCGCTGGTCAGGCGCTCCTCAAAGCCGTGCAATTGGTCTGGCCCGCAGAAATGCATCTTGCCCGACAGCGCGGTGCGGTAGCCGAGGCGGCGCAGGTAGTGGGCATAAGTCGGTACATCAGCGGGAAAATCCGCCGCGTTGTCGTAGGCGCCGATCTTGCTCGGCAACTGGCCGCTGACCAGGGTGAAGCGCGACGGCGCGCACAACGGGCTGTTGCAATAGGCGGCGTCGAACACCACGCCCTGCTCGGCGAGGCGGCTCAGGTTGGGCAACTTGATCGGAGAAGGTCCGTAGAACGGAAGCATCGGCGCGGCCATTTGATCGGCCATGATGAAAAGAATGTTCTTGCGCTTCATGAGTCTTCGGCATTCCATAGGCGGTGTTTATGCGAATCAGCATGCGGCCCATTGAAAATGGGGTAAAGCCCATGAAAAGCAATGTCTAGGATAAGCACAGCTTATGTATGAAGCCCTCGGCGATTTATCCCTCGACCTGCTGCGCGCTTTCGAGGCCGCGGCGCGCCACCGCAGCTTTACCGCTGCCGCGATGGACATGGGCACTACCCAACCGGCCATCAGCCAGCAGATCAAGCGCTTGGAAGAACAGCTTGGGCTGCGTTTGTTTGATCGGATCTACCGGGGCATCGAGCTGACCGACGCGGGCGCGCTGTTATTCGAGCACGTCCAGGGCGGCTTGCAGGCCATCAACCACGGCCTGAGCGTGATCACCCAGCAGGACCAGCATGAAGTGCTGCAAGTGGCCACCGACTTCGCCTTCGCCGCCTACTGGCTGATGCCGCGCCTGCACCGCTTCCACGCCGCCAACCCGCAAGTGGACGTCAGCCTGGTCACCAGCCAGCGCAACCACGCGACCTTGCGCAGCGATATCGATGTGGCGGTGCTGTTTGGCGACGGCCGCTTCAAGCAAGGCGACAGCCTGTGGCTGTTCAACGAGGAAGCGTTTCCGGTGTGCAGCCCGCAACTGCTCAAGGACCGCACCACGCCGCTGACCGTGCAGACGTTGCAGGACTACCCCTTGCTGCACCTGCGCCAGGAAAACAACAGCCAGTGGTTCGATTGGAACGGCATATTTCGCGAGCTGGGCATTACCACCGCACCCACACCCGGCCAGTTGCGCTTCGACAACTACACCCTGCTGATCCAGGCCGCCATTGCTGGCCAGGGCGTGGCCATCGGCTGGCGCCACCTGGTGGATAACTTGCTGGAACAGGAGTGGCTGTGCCGGCCGATCAGCGACACGGTGACCTCGCGCTTCGGTTACTACGTGGTGCAGCCGCAGCGCAAACGTCGGGGGCAATTGGTTGAGCGCTTTGTCGACTGGCTGGTGGCCGAGCAAGCCAGCAACGTGCAGTCGCTGACTGGGCTGGCCCTGCCGTCGATTGCGGTCTAGGATCGGCGCATATCGGATCCGGATTTCGCCATGCAACGTATCAAGGGCTACCACGCCCATATCTACTTCGACGCCAGCACCATCGACCAGGCGCGCACGCTCTGCGAAGACGCGGCCAAGCTGTTTCCGCTGCGTATGGGCCGCGTGCATGAGCGCCCGGTGGGCCCGCACCCGGACTGGAGCTGCCAGCTGGCGTTCGAGCCGGAATACATCGGCGTGGTGTTGCCGTGGCTGGCCCTGCATCGCGACGGGCTGGTGGTGTTCCTGCACCCCGAGACCGGCGATGACTTGAAGGATCACACCGATTACGCGATCTGGATGGGGGCGATGCGCGAGCTGGATTTGTCTGTTTTTTAACCACTGCTGATAAAAATCCCATCCCCTTATGCAAAGGCGATGGGATTTTTTATGTTTAAACCCTATATGTGGGACTGATATTTATATATTGAGATATTGCCAGGCATAGGTTTATATTCGCCCATCTGCTTTTTTCAGCACCCACTCATTTCAGGTGAAGCGATGCAGGCGCAATTGATCGCGCTCGACTGGGGGACCAGCTCCCTTCGTGCTTATAAACTCGGCCCAGCCGGCAGGGTGCTCGAACAGCGCGCGCTGGGGTTTGGCATCATGCACCTGCCCAGCGAACCCCGGGAGATTGCTGGCGTGCGTTGCAGCGATGGCTTCGAGTTGGCGTTCGATGCAGCTTGCGGCGACTGGCTGGATGCCGAGCCCGGCCTACCGGTGATCGCCTGTGGCATGGTCGGCAGCGCCCAAGGCTGGAGCGAAGCGGCCTATCGCAATACGCCGGTTGATGTCGCCAGCCTCAGCCAGGCCCTGCACTCCGTACGCAGCCTGCGCGGTGTGGAGGTGCATATCGTGCCCGGCGTGATCGAACAGGTCGGCTTGCCCAACGTGATGCGCGGTGAAGAAACCCAGGTACTGGGCGTGCTGCAAGGTCTCGCTGCGCAGGTATTGATCGGCCTGCCCGGCAGCCATTCCAAATGGGTCGAGGTGGCGGATGGCTGCATCACACACTTTGACACCTTCATGACCGGCGAGCTGTTCGCGGTGCTGAGCAAGCACAGCATTCTGGGGCGTACGCAAAAGCCCTCCGAACACTTCCAGGCCGAGGCTTTTGATCGCGGCGTGAACGTGGCGCTCTCCAAAGACGGGCAGCGCGGCGTGCTCTCAACCGTGTTCAGCGCCCGCACCCTGGGGCTGACCGCCGAACTGGCCCCCGACCAGCAAGCGGATTACCTGTCCGGCCTGCTGATTGGCCATGAACTCGCCGGTTTGTCCGAGCACGCCAAACATAAACCCATCGTTCTGGTCGGTAACGCCCCGCTCTGCGCCCGCTACCAACGTGCCCTCGCCCTCTGCGGCTTCGCCCACGTCAGCCTGGCGCAAGAGGCCAGCGAACGCGGCCTGTGGCAATTGGCAGTGGCCGCCGGGCTTACTCAACCTGTCTTGGAGGCCTGACATGCTCAAGCAAGCACTCGCACACAACGGTTTGATCGCAATCCTGCGCGGCGTACGGCCAGACGAAGCCGAGGCGATTGGCCAGGTGCTCTATCAGGCCGGCTTTCGCGTGATCGAAGTGCCGCTCAATTCGCCGGACCCTTACACCAGCATCCGCACCCTGCGCGACAGCCTGCCCGCCGATTGCCTGATCGGCGCAGGCACGGTGTTGACGCCTGCGCAGGTCGAGCAGGTCAAAGCCGCCGGCGGCCAAGTGATCGTCATGCCCCACAGCGATGCCAAGGTGCTGCGCGCAGCGAAAGCGGCGGGCTTGTACCTGTCGCCGGGTGTGGCCACGCCCACCGAAGCCTTCGCCGCACTGGCCGAAGGCGCCGACGTGTTGAAGCTGTTCCCGGCTGAGCAAATGGGCCCGGGTGTAATCAAGGCGTGGCTGGCGGTACTGCCGACGGGCACGTTGTTGCTGCCGGTGGGCGGTGTGACCCCGGACAACATGCAGGTGTATTTCGACGCGGGCGCCAAGGGCTTCGGCTTGGGTTCCGGGTTGTTCAAGCCGGGCATGTCCGTGGATCAAGTGGCGAGCAGTGCCCAGGCGTATGTCGCTGCCTGGAACGCGTTGAACTGATGCCCTGAATTGATTTCAAGCTTTGCGCCTTCGGCGCTGCATCGACAAGAGAGATAAGAAGATGAAAATCACTAAACTGACGACCTTCATCGTCCCGCCGCGCTGGTGCTTCCTTAAGGTCGAAACCGACCAAGGCGTGACCGGCTGGGGTGAGCCCGTAGTCGAGGGCCGCGCCCACACCGTGGCCGCTGCCGTCGAAGAACTTTCCGACTACCTGATCGGCAAAGACCCACGCAATATCGAAGACATCTGGACAGTGCTCTACCGCGGCGGCTTCTACCGTGGCGGCGCGGTGCACATGAGCGCCCTCGCCGGTATCGACCAGGCGCTGTGGGACATCAAGGGCAAGGCGCTGGGCGTCTCGGTCAGCGACCTGCTCGGCGGCCAAGTGCGCGACAAGATCCGCGTGTATTCGTGGATCGGCGGCGATCGGCCGGCCGACACTGCGCGGGCTGCCAAAGAGGCGGTGGCGCGTGGTTTTACCGCGGTGAAAATGAACGGCACCGAAGAACTGCAGTTCGTCGACAGCTTCGAAAAAGTCGACCTGGCCCTGGCCAACGTCGCCGCCGTACGTGATGCGGTGGGCCCTAACGTCGGCATCGGCGTCGACTTCCATGGCCGCGTGCACAAGCCCATGGCCAAGGTGCTGATGAAAGAGCTCGACCCGTACAAACTGATGTTTATCGAAGAGCCGGTGCTCAGCGAAAACTACGAAGCGCTCAAAGAACTGGCGCCGCTGACCAGCACGCCGATTGCCTTGGGCGAGCGGCTGTTCTCGCGCTGGGACTTCAAGCGCGTGCTCAGCGAAGGTTACGTCGACATCATCCAGCCGGACGCCTCCCACGCCGGAGGCATCACCGAAACCCGCAAGATCGCCAACATGGCCGAAGCCTACGACGTGGCCCTGGCCCTGCACTGCCCGCTCGGCCCGATTGCCCTGGCGGCGTGCCTGCAACTGGACGCGGTTTGTTACAACGCGTTTATCCAGGAGCAAAGCCTGGGCATTCACTACAACGAGAGCAACGACCTGCTCGACTACGTGCGCGACCCGGGCGTGTTCGACTATGACAAGGGCTTCGTGAAGATCCCCAACGGGCCAGGCTTGGGTATTGAGATCAACGAGGAATATGTGATCGAGCGTGCGGCCATCGGCCACCGCTGGCGCAACCCGATCTGGCGCCATGCCGATGGCAGCTTTGCCGAGTGGTAAGCCCCTCCTGAAGAAACACCGTCAATGTGGGAGCTGGCTTGCCTGCGATAGCGGTGGGCCAGCTTGTATCTCTGGCACTGGCACACCGTCATCGCAGGCAAGCCAGCTCCCTCACTGACCGTCCCCGTCCTCAATAAACATAAGAAGAGGCACCCCCATGCAACCTGAGTCCTTCACCGGGCAGGCTTCTTTAGTCACGCCCAGCAGAAAGCGTTTCTTCATCATGGTGCTGCTGTTTATCACGGTGGTGATCAACTACCTCGACCGCAGCAACCTGTCGATTGCCGCCCCGGCGTTGACCAGCGAGCTGGGCATCGACCCGGTGCACGTCGGGCTGATCTTCTCCGCCTTCGGCTGGACCTACGCCGCCATGCAGATCCCCGGCGGCTGGTTGGTGGATCGGGTGCCGCCGCGCATTCTCTACACCGTCGCCCTGCTGTTGTGGTCGATTGCCACCGTGATGCTCGGGTTTGCCGCCAGCTTCATCGCGCTGTTTGTGCTGCGCATGGCGGTCGGCGCCTTGGAAGCACCGGCCTACCCGATCAACAGCCGTGTGGTCACCACTTGGTTTCCTGAGCGCGAGCGCGCCACGGCGATTGGCGTTTATACGTCGGGGCAGTTTGTCGGGCTGGCGTTTCTCACGCCGGTGTTGGCGTGGCTGCAGCACGCGTTTGGCTGGCACATGGTGTTTGTCGCCACCGGTGGCGTCGGCATTCTGTGGGCACTGGTGTGGTACGCGGTGTACCGCGAGCCGAAGGATTTCAAAGGTGCCAACGCCGCTGAAATCGAGCTGATCCGTGAAGGCGGTGGTTTGGTGGATATGCAGGCGCAAGCCACCAAGGCGCCGTTCAGTTGGGTCGACCTGGGCATCGTGCTGAGCAAGCGCAAGCTGTGGGGCATCTACCTGGGGCAGTTCTGCCTGAACTCCACGCTGTGGTTTTTCCTGACGTGGTTTCCGACCTACCTGGTGAAATATCGCGGGATGGACTTCATCAAGTCCGGCCTGCTGGCGTCGCTGCCCTTCCTGGCGGCGTTTGTGGGCGTGCTGTGTTCGGGGATTTTTTCTGACTGGCTGATTCGCCGGGGCGCATCGGTAGGCTTTGCGCGCAAGCTGCCGATCATTGCCGGGTTGCTGATTTCCACGGCGATCATTGGTGCCAACTATGTGGACTCAACGGCGTGGGTGATTGCGTTCCTGGCAGTGGCATTTTTCGGCAATGGCCTGGCGTCGATCACCTGGTCACTGGTGGCCACCCTGGCACCGGCGCGCCTGCTGGGGCTGACCGGTGGGGTGTTCAACTTTATCGGCAACCTGTCAGCAATAACCACGCCGATTGTGATTGGCTTTTTGGCCAGTGGTGATACGTTCGCGCCGGCGATTACCTACATTGCGGTGCTGGCGTTGCTGGGGGCGCTGTCCTACGTGTTGCTCGTAGGCAAAGTCGAACGCATCGAACTGAATGAATAACCTGTGGCCAGCCCGCTCGCCACAACAAGCCCGCCTGCCACAACAAGCCCGCCTGCCACAAAAGCACGGGCGTTAGTTGAGCACGCCGTCCAAAATCTCGTAGACGATGCCCGTGCCCACCGCGATCAACACCACGTCTGGCCCGGAGCGGCGCCATTCGTAACCTTGGTAAACCGGCAGGCGCGCCAGGGCGCGGTTGTCCAGGCGTTCGCCATAGTAACCACGTGGCAGTGGCTGGCCGCGCACCAGGCGTAGATTCGGTGGTGGCGGTGCACCACGGGAGAACTGGCCGTGGTTGTCGTGGATGATCTGCCGCACCGGGCCGAAGTCCTGAGGCGGGCCGCGGCGATTGTTCTGCGGGCCGCGATGGTCGTCGCCACGTTGCTCGTGTTGGCCTTGCGGGCCGCCACGGCCAGGGCCATCGCCATCACCGCGTTGGTCAGGCGGCGCTGCCTGCACCAAGGCACTCGCACCGAGCATCAGCACGCCGAGGCCAGCGATCAAGCGTTTAGGCATTTTCATGGGGTGTTTCCTCAGTACTTCACGAACAAAAAAGGGATTTCGAACGAGGTTCGAAATCCCTTGGTCTTGCCAGTTTAGGTACTGATTCGACAGTATGATTCCTCTGTATCCGGAACTTTACCTACCGCTACACGGCGTTTACTTACGGGCGTTACGGACACCTTCCGACAACGCCGCGCACAAGCTCAACACGCCATCAATTGCCTGCTGATCATTTTTGGCATTGGCGATGTGGTCGATCAGTGCCGAACCCACCACCACACCATCGGCCAAGCGCGCGATGGCGGCTGCCTGTTCTGGCGTGCGAATACCAAAACCAATGCTGATCGGCAGGTCGGTATGCCGACGCAGGCGAGTCACGGCTTCTTCAACGTGTTCCAAGGTGGCGGCGCCAGCACCGGTCACACCGGCCACCGACACGTAGTACACAAAGCCGGAGCTGCCGTTCAGCACGGTCGGCAGGCGCACGTCATCGGTGGTCGGCGTGGTCAGGCGGATGAAGTCGATGCCCGCCGCCTGGGCCGGGTCGCACAGCTCGCCGTTATGTTCAGGCGGCATGTCGACCACGATCAGGCCGTCCACGCCGGCTTCTTTGGCGTCAGTGATGAACTGCGGCACGCCGTATTTGTGGATCGGGTTGAAGTAGCCCATCAACACCAGTGGCGTGTCGTTGTTGTCTTTGCGGAACTCGCGAACCATTTGCAGGGTTTTGGCCAGGTTCTGCTTGGCTTCCAGCGCGCGGATGTTGGCCAGTTGGATGGCTGGGCCGTCGGCCATCGGGTCGGTGAAGGGCATGCCCAACTCGATCACATCGGCGCCGGCTGCGTGCAAGCCCTTGAGGATCGCCAGCGAGGTGTCATAACCCGGGTCGCCGGCGGTGACGAAGGTCACCAGGGCGGCGCGGTTTTGTTCTTTCAGCTGCGCAAAGCGGGTTTGCAGGCGGCTCATCAGTGTTTCTCCTGCTTGGCTGGCTCTTGTGGAGAGTTTTCCATGTGGTGCATCACGGTCTGCATGTCTTTGTCGCCACGGCCAGACAAGTTCACCACCATCAGGTGATCTTTCGGCAGGGTCGGTGCGCGTTTGAATACTTCGGCAAGGGCGTGGGCAGTTTCCAGTGCGGGAATAATCCCTTCCAGGCGGCAGCATTTGTGGAATGCTTCCAAGGCTTCGTCGTCAGTCACCGACGTGTACTGGGCGCGGCCGATGTCATGCAACCAGGCGTGTTCCGGGCCGATGCCGGGGTAGTCGAGGCCGGCGGAAATCGAGTGGGCGTCGATGATCTGGCCGTCGTCGTCCTGCAGCAGGAAGGTACGGTTGCCGTGCAGTACGCCCGGTACGCCGCCGTTGAGGCTGGCGGCATGCTTGCCGGTTTCGATGCCATAGCCTGCCGCTTCAACGCCGATGATTTCGACGCTGGTGTCATTCAGGAACGGGTGGAACAGGCCCATGGCGTTCGAGCCACCGCCGATACACGCCACCAGGCTGTCCGGCAGGCGACCTTCCTGGGCTTGCATCTGGTCACGGGTTTCCTTGCCGATCACTGCCTGGAAGTCGCGCACCATTGCAGGGTACGGGTGCGGGCCAGCCACGGTGCCGATCAGGTAGAAGGTGTCATCAACGTTGGTCACCCAGTCGCGCAGGGCTTCGTTCATCGCGTCTTTGAGCGTGCCGGTGCCGGACACTACCGGGATCACTTTGGCGCCCAGCAGCTTCATGCGGAACACGTTGGCCTGTTGGCGCTCGATGTCGGTGGTGCCCATGTAGATCACGCAGTCGAGGCCGAAGCGCGCAGCCACGGTGGCAGTGGCCACGCCGTGCATGCCGGCGCCGGTCTCGGCGATGATGCGTTTTTTGCCCATGCGCCGCGCCAGCAGGATCTGGCCGATGCAGTTGTTGATCTTGTGCGCGCCGGTGTGGTTCAGCTCTTCGCGCTTGAGGTAGATCTTGGCGCCGCCGCAGAACTCAGTCAGGCGCTCAGCGAAATACAGCGGGCTTGGGCGTCCGACGTAGTCGCGCTGGAAGTAGGCCAGTTCTTTGTTGAAAGCCGGATCAATCTTGGCCGCTTCGTATTCGCGGGCCAGTTCGAGGATCAACGGCATCAGGGTTTCAGCGACGTAGCGGCCGCCGAACGCGCCAAACAGGCCGTTGGCGTCAGGGCCGTTGCGTAGATCGGTCTGGGACTGAGTCATGGGGCGCTCCGATAAAGAATGTGAGGAGAGGCAATGACGGCCACTCTACCCCTGACGCGCTACGCTGAAAACCGATAAGATCGCCGTAACCTGTCAGGAAAACTCACAGATGAGCCGAGACCTTCCACCTCTCAATGCCTTGCGCGCGTTTGAAGCCACAGCCCGGCTCAACAGCGTCAGCCAGGCTGCCGAGCAACTGCATGTGACCCACGGCGCCGTCAGCCGCCAGTTGAAGGTGCTCGAAGAGCATTTGGGTGTCAGCCTGTTCGCCAAGGACGGTCGTGGCCTTAAACTCACAGATGCCGGGGTTCGGCTGCGGGATGCCAGTGCGGAAGCCTTCGAACGTTTAAGGGATGTGTGCGCCGAACTGACCCAGGCCAGCGCCGACGCGCCGTTCGTGCTGGGCTGCTCGGGCAGTTTGTTGGCGCGTTGGCTGATTCCGCGCCTGGGTCGCTTGAACGCCGACCTGCCGGACTTGCGCCTGCACCTGTCGGCGGGTGACGGCGATCTCGACCCCCGGCGCCCCGGCCTTGACGCCCTATTGGTGTTCGCCGAGCCGCCGTGGCCGGCGGATATGCAGGTGTACAGGCTTGCCAGCGAACGCATCGGGCCGGTGATGAGCCCGCGCTTTGTCGGTTATGAACGCCTGCGCCAAGCCCCGGCACAGGCTCTGTGCGGCGAAGCCTTGTTGCACACCACATCCCGCCCGCAAGCCTGGCCCAGCTGGGCGCAGCAACACGGCATCGCGCCCGGCGCGTTGAAACACGGCCAGGGGTTTGAGCATTTGTATTATTTGTTGGAGGCGGCCGTAGCCGGTTTAGGCGTGGCGATTGCGCCAGAACCGCTGGTAGCAGAGGACCTGCGCGCGGGCCGCCTGGTGGCGCCGTGGGGTTTCAGCGAAACCCCGGCGCACCTGGCGTTGTGGCTACCCAAGCGCGCCGCAGACGGGCGCGCGGGGCAGTTGGCGCAGTGGCTCAAAGCTGAGCTGTTGCGCCAGCCGCTATAGCCGGTCGGTCAATCAGTCACCGCGTTTGCACAGCAGGTAAGCCGCCAGCAGGCCCAGTGCACCAACGGCGACGCCGGCGGTAGTCCATGGGTGCTCTTGTGCGTAGTCCCGGGTTGCAACACCGGTTTCGCGGATTTTGACTTTGCTTTCTTCGTAGGCATCGCTGATCAGATGGCGGGAGTGCTTGAGGGCATTCTCGGCATTGCTTTTCAGGGCCTTCAGCGTTTTGCGCGACTCGTCGGACGCATCGTCCTTGAGGCTCTCAAGGGATTTGAGCAGGCTCGAAATCTCGGCTTCCATGCTTTCCAGCGACGCTTTGCGTAACGAAGTGTTGGCCATGTGGACATCTCCTGAAGTGATTGAGTGGCATGTGTAGATACCGACTCCAGCGTTTTCAGAAAGTGCAGTAATTCTGAACTTTCGTGTAGGAACGGCCGCCAGAAGCAGTACGAACATTGACTGCTACGCTCACTAGAGACCTCAGGAGAAAACGCTATGTCTGATCATCACACGTACAAGAAAGTCGAACTGGTGGGTTCGTCGACGACCAGCATCGAAGACGCGATCAACAACGCCATCGCTGAAGCGCACAAGAGCATCAAGCACTTGGAGTGGTTCGAGGTGACTGAAACCCGTGGCCACATCAAGGACGGCAAGGCCGCACACTTCCAAGTCACGCTTAAGGTGGGGTTCCGAATTGCCAGTAGTTGATCACGCTGGTTGAACTTTGAGGACTGGCCGATTGCCATAACCTGCGCTACAACCTTGGGGTGCCGATGCGATGCGTCGGCACGCTCTTTTGGATCAGCGCAAGGAAAGTATCGGATGAAGAAGCTTCTGTTAGCGGTAGGTTTGTTGAGCATTGCGGGGACAGCAATGGCGGCGGGCAAGCCTTGTGATGAGCTGAAAAGCGAAATCGCGGCGAAAATCGACGCCAAAGGTGCCTCGGGTTATTCGCTGGAAGTGGTAAACAAAGGCGCGACACCCAGCGACCACACAGTTGTCGGCAGTTGCGAAGGTGGCACCAAGGAAATCGCCTACAAGCGCGGTTAACCCTGTGTTCCAGACATAAAAAACCGACGCGAGTGCGTCGGTTTTTTTTCGCCTGTGGGTTATCAGCCCTTCATCAACTGCGCCAACAGCTCGTAGGAATGAATCCGGTCGGCATGCTCGTAGAGGTCGCAGGTAAAGATCAGCTCATCGGCGCCGGTCTGCTCGATCAGTACTTCCAGTTTGGCGCGGATCTTCGCCGGGCTGCCGACCATCGCCAGGCCGAGAAAGCTGCCGACCGCGTCTTTTTCATGGGGCAGCCACAGGCCGTCCATGGTTTTCACTGGTGGGCGCTGCACCAGGCTTTGCCCGCGCATCAGTGCGAGGATGCGCTGGTACACGGAGGTTGCCAGGTAGTCGGCCTGCTCGTCGGTGTCGGCGGCTACCAGCGGGATGCCGAGCATCACGTAGGGTTTGTCCAGTACGGCCGAAGGCTTGAAGTGATTGCGGTACACGCGAACCGCCTCATGCATCAAGCGCGGTGCGAAATGCGAGGCGAAGGCGTAGGGCAAACCGCGCTCACCGGCAAGCTGTGCGCTGAACAGGCTGGAACCCAGCAACCACACCGGCACGTTGGTGCCGGTGCCCGGTACGGCGATCACCCGTTGGTCGGGCGTGCGCGGGCCTAGGTACGCCATCAGCTCGGCCACATCTTCGGGGAAGTCATCGGCGCTGCCCGAGCGCTCACGGCGCAGGGCGCGGGCGGTCATCTGGTCGGAACCGGGCGCGCGGCCCAAGCCCAGGTCGATACGGCCGGGGTACAGGCTTTCCAGGGTGCCGAACTGTTCGGCGATCACCAACGGTGCGTGGTTGGGCAGCATCACGCCGCCGGAGCCGACGCGAATGGTCGAAGTGCCGCCCGCCAGATAGCCCAGCAACACCGAGGTGGCCGAGCTGGCGATACCGTCCATGTTGTGGTGTTCGGCCACCCAGAAACGGTTGTAGCCAAATTTTTCCACGTGCTGGGCCAGGTCCAGCGAGTTGCGCAGCGACTGCGCCGGGCTGCCATTGGCGCGCACGGGCACCAGGTCCAGGGTCGAGAACTTCACGTCGGACAGCGATTTCATAAGCCTGCTTCTCCAATAGGTGCGCAGGCTTATAGACGAACCAAAACCTGCCGCTTCATGTGCATGTTCTATGCAATGAGGGCATATACCCGAGATTCAATAGCGGTTAGGGATATTTCCTACTATATCGCTAGGTTTCTCCGACAAGATGAACTTTGGCGGGCCGTCTATCCTCAGAACCCTTACTGAAGCAAAACCACCGTTCGAGGAGAAAGCTATGAGTATCGTTAAAAAGGCATCCGCGCATTGGGAAGGTGATCTGAAGACTGGCCTGGGTTCCATTTCCACGGAAACCGGCGTTCTGCGCGAAGCGCCCTACGGCTTCAAGGCCCGTTTCGAGGGCGGCAAGGGCACAAACCCTGAGGAATTGATTGGTGCGGCCCACGCCGGCTGCTTCTCCATGGCGTTTTCTATGATTTTGGGCGACGCCGGCCTCAAGGCTGACAGCATCGACACCCAGGCCGAAGTGACGCTGGACCAAGTCGACGGTGGTTTTGCGATTACGGCCGTGCACTTGGTTCTGAAAGCCAAGATCCCAGGAGCGAGCCAGGCGCAGTTCGATGAACTGAGCAAAAAGGCCAAGGAAGGGTGCCCGGTGTCCAAGGTGCTGAATGCGAAAATCAGCCTGGATGCCACGCTCGTCAGCTAATGCGGACTGCGTAATACCGTAGATCGCTGTGGGAGCGGGTTTGTGTGGGAGCCGGGCTTGCCCGCGATAGGTACACCTCGGTTTTGCAGTTGCACCGAGGCGCTGCCATCGCAGGCAAGCCAGCTCCCACACAAGCCCGCTCCCATATTTAGTTCTGCGTTAAATCAGAACTCGTGTTTCCCAAGTGTGGTCCTATAGGCTATGCAGCCTAGGCGCACACCCGTGCGCAGTGCATTCAGGGAGCTACACACATGAAACGTTTTGCCTTGGCAATCATCTGCGGTGTTTTGGCCACGTCGGCTGTGGCCGCGCCAAAAGATTGTGAAGAGCTCAGGAAAGAGATCGAGGTCAAGATCCAGGCTAACGCCGTTCCGTCCTACACCTTGGAAGTGGTCAGCAAGGAAGAAGCCGACAAGCACGACAGCGCCATGGTCGTCGGCAGCTGTGAGAACGGTACTAAAGCCATCGTCTACCAGAAGAACAACGACTGATCAGATGCAGTTCACGCTGCGTTCCTCCGCCAACAACTGCCGCGCGGCGTTGTAGAGCCGGATGTTGGGCGTGAAGGCCAGCGAGCGACCTTCCAGTACGTAGCGCTGGCCCGCCTGGAAGTTGTCGTACTGCAAGGTCATGAAGCAGGTCCGGTCCTGGGTCTGCGACAACCCGCCCAAACTGCCGCCGGTCGGTACTTCGAAATCAAAGCGCACCATCAGCTCGTGACTGCCCGGCGGGACCTGGAAGAAGCGCCCATCGTTGAGGTTTTTCCCATCCACACGTTGCGCCATCACCAGTTTGGCCCCCGGTGTCGGGGTGCTGAAATCGACCCAGGCCTGGTGCGGGTCGGCCGGCGGTATCGGCGTCAAAGCACAAGCGCTTAGAAACAGGGCGGTGACGAGTAGCAAGAGCTGACGCATGGCAGGTACTCAACGGTAAGAAGGAGTTGAGCCCGGCGCCGATGGCAGCAGACTCGTGATGAGTATAAACATGCTGAGCATGGAAACATTCCGTGCAGGCAGGATAGTCTGGCGAGCCAATCACCCAGGAGCAGTCGGAGCATGTTGAGGGGTTTTCTTCCAGGGTTAATGGTTGTGCTGCTCAGCGGCTGTTCCAGTGTCAGTTATTACAGCCAGTTGGCCGGCGGCCAGTGGCAATTGTTGCGGGCGCGCGAGCCGGTTGCCGAGGTTATCGCCGACCCTTCCCGCCCACAGGTATTGCGCGATCACTTGGTGCAAGCGCAGAAGGCGCGTGCCTTTGCCAGCGAGCACCTGCATTTGCCCGACAACCAGAGTTACCGGCTGTACGCCGACATTGGCCGGCCCTATGTCGTCTGGAACGTGTTCGCTACTACGGAATTTTCCCTGTCTCCCCAGACCCATTGCTTCCCAATCGCCGGTTGCGTCGCTTATCGCGGTTATTACAATCAGGGCGCAGCCCGCGGTGAGGCGGCGTTGTTGCAGCAAAAAGGCATGGATGTGTCGATTGGCGGTGTCGAGGCCTATTCGACCTTAGGTTGGTTCAACGACCCGATCATGAATTCGATGATGAACTGGGGCGATGAACGCCTGGCCACGCTGATCTTCCATGAGCTGGCGCACCAGCGTTTTTATGTGCAGGACGACACCGAGTTCAACGAATCGTATGCCAGCTTTGTTGAGCAGGAAGGCACCCGCCAATGGCGCGCGGCGCGTGGCTTGGCGCCTTTGAACAATGCGGCGTTGCAGCAACGTGACCAATTTATCCGGTTGGTGCTCGATACCCGTAAGCGCTTGGAAAAACTCTACGCGCAACCGTTGTCGGCTGAGGTGATGCGCGTAGCCAAAGCCGCCGAGTTCGAGCGCTTGCGCACTGAATATCAGCACCTGCGTGACAGCCAATGGGCTGGGGATAAACGTTACGACGTGTGGATCAACCAGCCGATGAACAATGCGCGGTTGTTGCCGTTTGGGCTGTATGACCAATGGGTGCCGGCGTTTGCGGCGTTGTTTGCGCAGGAAAGTGGGGATTGGGTGAAGTTCTATACGGCGGTTGAGAAGTTGGGTGGGTTGCCGGTGGAGCAGCGTAAGGCGGCGTTGAGGCAGTTGGAGGGTGGGGGCCGTTAGGGCCTCATCGCAGGCAAGCCAGCCCCCACACTTGATCTGTGTACGCCGATCCAATGTGGGAGCTGGCTTGTCGGGTCGCCGCATCGCTGCGATAGCGGTCTCAAGCGCGCTGCAAAAACGCCTGATGCATCTCCTCCAACGTCTCAAAATGCCAAGTCGGCGCCTCAGCACTCAGCTCTTCAAAACTGCCAAACCCATACCCCACCGCCGCCGAATCCAGCCCATTGCTGCGCGCGCCGATCAGGTCATGCTTGCGATCGCCAATCATCAAGGTGGTCGCCGGGTCTAGGCCTTCCTCGCTCATCAAGTGCGCAATCAACTCAACCTTATTGGTGCGTGTGCCATCGAGCTCGCTGCCGTAGATCACCTTGAAGTGCTTGGCAAAATCGAAATGCCGCGCAATCTCGCGGGCAAACACCCACGGCTTGGACGTGGCCACATACAGCTGGCGACCCTGGCCATTCAGCGCTTCAAGCAGCGGCATCACGCCGTCGAACACGCGGTTTTCGTACAGCCCGGTGACCTTGAAGCGCTCGCGATAGAAATTCACCGCGTCCCACGCCTTGGCCTCGTCGAAGCTGTAGAACTGCATGAAGGCTTGCAGCAACGGTGGGCCGATGAAGTGTTCCAGTTTGGTCAGGTCCGGTTCGTCGATACCGAGCTTGCCAAGCGCGTACTGGATCGAGCGGGTGATGCCCTCACGCGGGTCGGTCAGGGTGCCATCCAGGTCAAACAGGACGGTTTGGTAACGCTGGGTCATTGGTCGAATCCTTCAGCCAGGTGCAGGTCTTTGAGCTTCACGTAGTTCGCCGCGCTGTAGGTGAAAAAGGCACGCTCCTTGTCAGTCAGCGCACGGATTTGTTTAACCGGGCTGCCCACGTACAAAAAACCGCTGTCGAGTTTTTTGCCCGGTGGCACCAGGCTGCCAGCGCCGATGATCACGTCGTCTTCGACCACGGCGCCGTCCATCACAATGCTGCCCATGCCGATCAGGATGCGGTTCCCCACCGTGCAGCCATGCAGCATGACTTTGTGGGCGATGGTCACGTCATCGCCGATCAGCAGCGGGAAACCGTCAGGATTAAAGGGACCTGCGTGGGTAATGTGCAGCACGCAGCCGTCCTGCACGCTGGTGCGTGCCCCGATGCGGATGCGGTGCATGTCGCCGCGAATCACCGTCAGCGGCCAAACCGAGCTGTCGGCGCCGATTTCGACATCGCCGATCACCACCGCCGAAATATCGACAAAAGCCCCGGCGCCCAGGGTTGGCGTGTGGTTCTGATAAGTGCGAAGGGTCACGATAGCCTCTCTCTTATGTGCTGATAGCTGCGGTGGGCGTTGATTGTAATTAAGATGGCCCCATCTTTGTTCTTACATGTTTCTTCAGCCAAGGTGCCAACCGTGAGCGCGAACAACCCTCTTCTGCAGTCCTACGACCTGCCGCCGTTCTCGGCGATCCGTGCCGAGCACGTGCAGCCGGCCATCGAACAGATCCTCGCCGACAACCGTGTTGCCATCGAAGGCATCCTGCAAAGCCAGGGCAAAAATCCGACATGGGCCGGCCTGGTGCTGGCCATGGACGAACTGAATGACCGCCTGGGCGCCGCCTGGAGCCCGGTCAGCCACTTGAATGCCGTGTGCAACAGCGCCGAACTGCGTGAAGCCTACGAGTCGTGCCTGCCGGCATTGAGCGCCTACTCCACTGAGATGGGCCAGAACCGCGCACTGTTCCAGGCCTTTGAAGCCCTGGCCAACAGCCCGCAAGCGGCTGGTTTCGACGTGGCGCAAAAAACCATCCTGGAACATTCCCTGCGCGACTTCCGCCTGTCGGGTATCGATTTGCCGCCTGAGCAGCAAAAGCGTTACGCCGAAGTGCAGAGCAAGCTCTCCGAGCTGGGCAGCAAATTTTCCAACCAACTGTTGGATGCCACCCAAGCCTGGACCAAACACGTCACCGACGAAGCCACCCTCGCCGGCCTGACCGACTCGGCCAAGGCACAAATGGCCGCCGCCGCCCAGGCCAAAAGCCTCGACGGCTGGCTGATTACCCTGGAATTCCCCAGCTACTACGCCGTGATGACCTACGCCCACGACCGTGCCCTGCGTGAAGAAGTCTACGCGGCCTACTGCACCCGTGCGTCGGACCAAGGCCCGAATGCCGGTAAGAATGATAACGGCCCGGTAATGGAACAAATCCTCGACCTGCGTCAGGAGCTGGCCAAACTGCTGGGCTACGCCTCGTTCTCCGAACTGAGCCTGGCCACCAAGATGGCCGAGTCCAGCGACCAGGTGCTGAGCTTCCTGCGCGACCTGGCCACGCGCAGCAAGCCGTTTGCTGCCCAAGACCTGCAACAGCTCAAGGCTTACGCTGCCGAGCAAGGCTGTGCTGATCTGCAAAGCTGGGACAGCGGTTTCTACGGCGAGAAGCTCCGTGAGCAACGTTACAGCGTGTCTCAGGAAGCGCTGCGCGCCTACTTCCCAATCGACAAAGTGCTGGGCGGCCTGTTTGCCATCGTGCAACGCCTGTATGGCATTGAGATCGCCGAGCAAAAAGGCTTCGACACTTGGCACCCGGACGTTCGCCTGTTTGAAATCAAGGAAAACGGCCAGCACGTCGGCCGCTTCTTCTTTGACCTGTACGCCCGCGCCAACAAGCGTGGCGGTGCCTGGATGGACGGCGCTCGCGACCGTCGTCGCACGGTCGACGGCGTGCTGCAAAGCCCAGTGGCTAACCTGGTGTGCAACTTCACCCCGGCCGACAGCGGCAAACCTGCCCTACTGACCCACGATGAAGTGACCACCCTGTTCCACGAATTCGGCCACGGCCTGCATCACCTGCTGACCCGCGTCGAGCATGCCGGCGTTTCTGGCATCAACGGCGTGGCTTGGGATGCGGTGGAGTTGCCGAGCCAGTTCATGGAGAACTGGTGCTGGGAGCCGGAAGGCCTGGCGCTGATCTCCGGCCACTATGAGACCGGTGAGCCGCTGCCGCAGGACCTGCTGGAAAAAATGCTCGCGGCGAAAAACTTCCAGTCCGGCCTGATGATGGTGCGCCAGCTGGAATTCTCGCTGTTTGACTTCGAACTGCACGCCACCCACGGCGATGGCCGCGCCGTGGCGCAGGTGCTTGAAGGCGTGCGTGATGAAGTCTCGGTGATGCGCCCACCGGCGTACAACCGCTTCCCTAACAGCTTTGCGCACATCTTTGCTGGCGGTTACGCGGCGGGTTACTACAGCTACAAGTGGGCTGAAGTGTTGTCGGCGGATGCCTTTTCCAAGTTTGAAGAAGACGGCGTGCTGAATGCCGAGACTGGCCGCGCATTCCGCGAGGCGATCCTGGCCCGCGGTGGTTCCCAGGCGCCGATGGTGCTGTTCGTCGACTTCCGCGGACGTGCGCCGTCGATTGACGCACTCTTGCGCCACAGCGGCCTGAGTGAGGACGCGGCAGCATGAGCGAAGGGCCTGTGATCACCAAAAAGCAATTTATCGCCGGGGCGGTTTGCCCGGCGTGCAGCGAGCCGGACAAGTTAAAGATGTGGACCGAAGACAGCGTGCCACACCGTGAGTGTGTGGCCTGCGGTTATACCGACACGTTGAATGACCAAGGTCTGTCGGTGCCCAAGGAATTGGGCACCCGGGTTAATACATCGGCGTTGAAAGCGCCGAACCCGAAGGTGCAGCCGGTGCAGTTTTTCCCCAATCCCAAGCTGAAAAAAGACTGAGGCCCTGTTAGGGCGTCAGTACCAGCTCAGTCTCTTTCTTTGGTTCAACACGGCTACTGCTGGTCGTGTTGAGCCAACTGTTCATCGAGCACAGCGCAAACGCGCTGGTGCTGCAATCGCCATTCGCCAGCGCTTTACGCAACTTGTCGACATCGGCCTTCATCATGTAGCGAACGCCGTCCTTGAAGCCATTACTGGTGCCGAAACCGCCTAAGGTCATCTCGTTCAGCGCGTCTTCTTTACTCCAACCCTGGATCACCACGCGGTACATCGCCGCCATCAGGCCGGTGCGGTCAGAGCCGTGTTTGCAGTGCATCAACACCGGACCGTTCGCTTGCGCTTCCTGAATAGCTCTTAGTGCTGCCAGCACGTCGGAATCGTCGACATGGTTGGTGCGATAAGTCAGCTGTACCTGTTTGATATCAGATGTTTTCAACCACGCCGCATCAGATTCCGGCAGGAAGTTGATCACCGTACCGATCTTGAGATTCTCCAGCACAGGCACCGCACTGCTGTCGGGCAGTGCGCTGCGATACAGCGTGGGCGTCATCTGGTGCAGGTTGAATTGGTCGCCCACCGGCTGGGCCCATTCCGGTGAGCGCAGCGAAGAGGCGCCGTCGGCTTGGGCGTGAGCGGTGGCGAACAAGGCCAGGAACGCCATGCCGAGGGCAGGCAGCAATCGAATCTCGAACATGCGTTGGGTGACCGAATAGGGAGTTGGCTGATGGGTCACAGATTCGCTTGCCGGGAGTCAACGCCGCGTGAGGTGCTCGTCAAAGGATCGTGAATATTCGGCCTGATCCGGTGTTTTTATCGCTGAATCGGTTCTTCTAATTCTTAGCCTGCTATCATTTGTAACTATTGTTTGCCAGTGTGTTCTATCCCTTTGGATCCCATTTCCTCGGCAAGCCTTCACGCTGCTCCCAGAAGCGGCTGATAAACCCGTGACCACATGATGAGGTGCACCCATGTCTGATCAAGATCAAGACAACCCCCGGCGTGACTTTTTGCGCAAATCCTTGACCTTGATCCCGGTGGTCACGGTTGCCAGCACCGGCTTTGGTGGCTCGATGCTGATGGCCACACCGGAATCGGCCCAGGCCGCCGAGGCTAAACCGCCCGCGAGCGACAAGGCCTACGAGCCGAGCTACTTCAGCGCCGAAGAGTGGGCGTTTATCAACGCCGCCGTCGCACGCTTGATTCCCGCTGACGCCCAAGGCCCTGGTGCTCTGGAAGCCGGCGCGCCGGAATACATCGACCGCCAGATGAACACGCCGTATGCCGCCGGCGCGCTGTGGTTCATGCAAGGCCCGTTCAACGCCGATGCACCGTCGGAGATGGGCTGGCAGAGCAAATTGGTGCCCAAGGACATCTATCGCTTGGGCATTGCTGCGACGGATGCTTGGTCGAAGGCGTTCAACGGGAAGCCTTTTGCTGCGCAAGACAGCGCTACCCAGGACGACATGTTGCGGCGCATGGAGGCGGGCGGCAGCGAAATGACTGCACATTTCGAGGCGGTGCCGGCGAAGATGTTTTTCAACTTGCTGCTGCAAAACACCAAGGAAGGGTTCTTCTGTGACCCGATCCACGGCGGCAACAAAGGCATGGTTGGCTGGACCATGATCGGCTTCCCCGGCGCCCGCGCCGACTTTATGGATTGGGTGGAACGCAACGAGCAATACCCCTTTCCGGCTGTTTCCATTCGCGGCGAGAGGGCATAAACGTGGCGACCATCATGAAGAAAGTCGATGCGGTGATCGTGGGTTTCGGCTGGACCGGCGCGATCATGGCCAAGGAGCTGACGGAAGCTGGCCTCAACGTGGTAGCGCTGGAGCGCGGCCCGATGCAGGACACTTACCCGGACGGCAACTATCCGCAGGTCATCGACGAACTGACCTACAGCGTGCGTAAAAAACTCTTCCAGGACATTTCCAAGGAGACGGTGACCATTCGCCATAGCGTGAACGACGTCGCCTTGCCCAACCGGCAGTTGGGTGCGTTCCTGCCGGGCAATGGCGTGGGTGGCGCGGGCCTGCACTGGTCGGGCGTGCATTTTCGCGTAGACCCTATTGAGCTGCGCATGCGCAGCCATTACGAGGAGCGCTACGGCAAGAACTTCATTCCCAAAGACATGACCATCCAGGACTTCGGCGTGAGTTACGAAGAACTGGAGCCGTTTTTCGACTACGCGGAAAAAGTCTTCGGCACCTCCGGCCAGGCCTGGACGGTTAAAGGTCAGTTGGTGGGCGAAGGCCGTGGCGGCAACCCGTATGCGCCGGATCGCTCCAACCCGTTCCCGTTGGAATCGCAGAAAAACACCGTCTCCGCACAGCTGTTTCAGAAGGCGGCTGCCGACGTTGGTTACAAGCCCTACAACCTGCCGTCGGCCAATACCTCGGGGCCATACACCAACCCCTACGGCGCGCAGATGGGCCCGTGCAACTTCTGCGGTTTTTGCAGCGGTTACGTGTGTTACATGTACTCCAAGGCCTCGCCGAACGTAAACATCCTGCCGGCGTTGCGCCAAGTGCCGAATTTTGAGCTGCGGGCCAATTCCCACGTACTCAAGGTCAACCTCGACAGCACCAAGAGCAAAGCCACCGGCGTGACCTATATCGACGGCCAGGGTCGCGAATGCGAGCAGCCGGCGGATCTGGTGATCATCGGTTCCTTCCAGTTCAACAATGTGCGCCTCATGTTGCTCTCGGGTATCGGCAAGCCCTACGACCCGATCACCAATGAGGGCGTGGTGGGCAGGAACTTCGCCTACCAGAACATGGGTACCATCAAAGCCTTCTTCGACAAGGACACCCACACCAACAACTTCATCGGTGCGGGCGGCAATGGCGTGGCCATCGACGACTTCAACGCGGACAACTTCGACCACGGGCCGCACGGCTTTGTTGGCGGTTCGCCGATGTGGGTCAACCAGGCCGGCAGCCGGCCGATTGCCGGTACGTCCAACCCGCCGGGCACCCCGGCGTGGGGCAGTGCATGGAAACGCGCCACCGCCGATTACTACACCCACCAAGTGTCGATGGACTCCCACGGCGCGCATCAATCCTACCGGGCCAACTACCTGGATCTGGACCCGGTGTACCGCGATGCCTACGGCCTGCCCTTGCTGCGGATGACGTTCGACTGGCAGGAAAACGACATCAAGATGAACCGTTTCATGATGGAGAAAATGGGCAAAGTCGCCGAAGCGATGAACCCCAAGGCCATTGCTGTGTTGGGCAAAAAGGTCGGTGAGCACTTCAACACCGCGGCTTACCAGACCACCCACCTCAACGGTGGCGCGATCATGGGCACCGACCCGAAAACCAGTGCCTTGAACCGTTACCTGCAATCTTGGGACGTACACAACGTGTTTGTCCCAGGCGCGTCGGCTTTCCCACAAGGCTTGGGCTACAACCCTACCGGCCTGGTAGCGGCGTTGACCTATTGGTCGGCGCGGGCGATCCGTGAGCAGTACCTTAAAAACCCCGGCCCACTGGTTCAGGCATAAGGAGCGATGACCATGAAAGCACTCGTTATCGCCTCCTTGGCGCTCTTCAGCAGCTGCTCGGTGAGCGCCGCCGAAACCGACCTGGTCAAACAGGGCGAATACTTGGCCCGCGCCGGTGACTGCGTGGCCTGCCACACCGCCAAGGGTGGCAAGCCCTTCGCTGGCGGCCTGCCGATGGAAACCCCGATCGGCGTGATCTACTCCACCAACATCACCCCGGACAAGACCGGCCTGGGCGACTACAGCTTCGAAGACTTCGACAAGGCCGTGCGCCATGGCGTCGCCAAGAACGGTAGTACGCTTTACCCGGCGATGCCCTACCCGTCTTACGCACGTGTCAGCGACAGCGACATGCAGGCGCTGTATGCGTACTTCATGAAGGGTGTTGAGCCGGTCGCCCAAGCGAACAAGGACAGCGATATTCCTTGGCCCCTGAGCATGCGCTGGCCGTTGGCGGCCTGGCGGTGGATGTTTGCGCCGACAGTGCAAGAGCATCCGGCACAAGCGGCTGCCGATCCGGCGGTTAGCCGTGGTGCGTATTTGGTTGAAGGCCTCGGCCACTGTGGCGCCTGCCACACGCCGCGCGCGCTGACCATGCAGGAAAAAGCCCTGAGTGCCACTGACGGCAACGCCTTCCTGTCCGGCAGCGCGCCGTTGGAAGGCTGGATCGCGAAAAGCCTGCGTGGCGACCACAAGGACGGCCTCGGCAGTTGGAGCGAGGAGCAGTTGGTGCAATTCCTCAAGACCGGCCGCAGTGATCGCAGCGCGGTGTTTGGCGGCATGAGCGATGTGGTGGTGCACAGCATGCAGTACATGTCCCAGGACGACCTGACCGCTATCGCCCGTTACCTCAAAAGCCTGCCGGCGGTGGACCCTAAAGATCAGCCGCACCAGTACGACAAACAGGTGGCCGAGGCGCTGTGGAAAGGTGACGACAGCAAGCCGGGCGCGTCGGTGTACATCGACAACTGCGCGGCCTGCCACCGTACCGACGGCCATGGCTATACGCGGGTGTTCCCGGCACTGGCGGGTAACCCGGTGTTGCAGACGGCAGATGCTACGTCGCTGATCAACATTGTGTTGAACGGCGGCACCTTGCCGGCCACCCACACGGCACCCTCGACGTTCACCATGCCGGCATTCGCGTGGCGGTTGTCGGACCAGGAAGTGGCGGATGTGGTCAGTTTCGTCCGTGGCAGCTGGGGCAATAAGGGCGCGCCGGTAAAAGCCAGCGACGTGACGGACCTGCGCAAGAGTGATATGCGCAAGAGTGATATGCGCACTACTTCGGGCGATGACCTGGGGCAAGTGACGCAAAAGCACTAATCCTGTGCTCGCCGCCAAACGGCACTGGTCATAACGATGATGCCTCTATACTGTACATAAAAACAGTATAGAGGCATTTTCATGTCTACACCTCTGCCGCCCCGTGGCCGGGGCACGGCTACCAACCTGCATAACCGTTTTGCGCCTACCGTCAGCGTGGCCGAAGACGACGGCTGGTTCCAGGAAGTGCCGCCGACCCAGGGCACCGAAGTGCGTATCGAAACGGCCAAGAGCATCATCACCCGCAATAACTCGCCGGACTTGCCGTTTGATCGCTCGATCAACCCCTATCGCGGCTGCGAGCACGGGTGGATATGTTCAGCGATAGGTTCCGTGACGCAGAAAAACTTTGTCAGCCCATCAGTGCTCATGTAAAGATGACTCTTATTACTCGCACATCCACATAGGATAGAAAGCATGGGTCATGAGTTGTTTCAATATCCAGACGGTAAAACTAATTATCAAATTATTAACGAGCTTGGCGAAAAGACAACTATCACACTTGAAAAATGGGTCGCCGATGTTATTCAATTAGAGTTTGATGATGTCCATGGAAGACTTCAAAAAGCTTATGATAAAATCTTAAATGATAAACCAGAGCTTTCTCGTCGTGAGCGAGGTAATGCAATACGTCAAATGGCGGAACGCTCCGCTAATAACTTCCAAGCCTCGAAAAAGAAAGTTCTTGGGTGGAATGATGATGAGCTTTTTGCTCTTTTATAGTGTATTTCTGGAAGTGTTTATATGAATAATGGAACTAGGGCTGCGGTTATATTTTTAGGTTTAATGGCATCGTTTCATGCACATGCGTGGAGCTATAATTTAGTTCAAGACATGGGGGTTCAAGGGACTGTTCGTTACTGTAAATATAATAATGGAGAAATTTACACAACCAACGCCACAGACATTTGCAAAATTTCTATCAGCGACAGCTCGCCGGGCTTTGGCAAAGGACAAGGATTTTTAAAGGGCGAATATGCTGATGGAATGAATAAGGTTTGTGTTTATGATGTTCTTGGTGAGCAAAAAGCTATTCGTATAAGTAGTGTTTCAATATGCCCACTGAATGCTGATTTTTAATATCGTAGCTGGATTAATTCAGCGATAGGTCCATACTCCAAGCAAGGTCGATTTTTGTGTTTGAACTTGTTCAAGCATAAAAATTGAGCACATAGAAAATTCATAAATGAAATTTGTGCTAAATCAAAAACAAGTCTTTTACAACCGCAAATCTCATCCTCGCACGGCAAGCATTAAAATGCTATTTTCAAAAAAAATCTAAAAGTTTTTTCATGCCTTTATATGAAATTATTGATAGTTTGATTTTTCTAACCATCAATTAATGGCTTATATACGGTAAAAAACGCTGTCAATAGCAAATCGAAAATATATTTATAGTCCGACCTTATTCGGATTTACGGGTCAACCTTGTTTGACTTTTTCTTAATTGAGTTTTGCAACTAACCACCTGAATAAAAATCATCGATACGCTTAAAAATCGCTCCCAGTTTAATTTCACCAAAAAACGTGTGGGTGGGCCACCCCCAAGAATGAAAAATTTCAAACCCTGCCACTCGATTTGAAAATAAAACACAACTTATAAAAACGACCATAAAAATCATTATTTCAGTTAATTGATATTAGGGTAGCGTAAAACGCTTACCCTCTCTAAAAACGTCTTTTACGTGAGTTTGTATTTTTAAGAGCATTTCGCTGCTTTTCTAAAAGCGAAGCTACCAGAAGCTTTGGACTTTATTCCCAGTTCAATCCGATAGGGAAAAGGGTTTATGATTTTCAAAGTGTCACACACACGGTAGTAAAGCACTGGAAAAACTACGTTTTATGATTTGCTTCGCTTCGCTACTCAAATCTACGAACTTCGTTCGCCTTTCCCAGATGCTTTTGACTTTTCGCCCCGAACGGGGCATGGCTTTTGATTTTGATTGTAAAAGTATTTAAAAGTAATTAAGAGTATTTAAGGGGGCTGTTTTAGGTTGAAAATAAGCAAATTTTCAGGTGCATAAGGGGGTCGTTATATGCAGATAGGGGGGGCGTTATATGGTGATAAGGGGGGCGTTATATGAAGTATAAGGTGGTCGTTATATGTAGCATTAAAATACTAGGTGTCCGTTATTCTATTGACTTACTCCAAATCTATGATTAGATAGTATTAGCAGAATAACAAAAGGAGCCTAAATGGAGTTAATATTTAACCATCTTGAAACCAAAAAAAAGATTTACGCACAAGATGCATACATGACGTTTGCCAAGTCAATCCTTCACTTACCAATATTTCAATCAGTTAAAAATGGCGAACGCAAAAGAACCGAGTTAAAAATTGACAGCCTTTATGGTTATAAAAATGTTGAGATGCGTTTTTACCCTTTGTCAGTGGGTTTTGATTTTGACGTATTCTATTACATTCTTCAAAAAAAGATAAAATCCGAAAAACTTTCATTCACAATCAACCTCAATCAATTTATGAAGTTTCACAAGGTTCACCCGAGCAACAAAAAGGTTTACATAGAGAAATTAAAGCAGTCGCTTGATAACATGCTTGATTTCTACTTAAAATTTTCATACGGCCCTAACACATACAAATGCCATTTATTAACCCACGTTGAAGAAAACGAAGAAAATAGAGAGGAGATAAAGATAACTTTCAGCAAGTTTTTTGAAAATTTCTACAAGCATGACCCGGACTTGATTTTTAATCTTCAACTTGACCAATTCAAAGAAATAAGTGGCGACTATGCAAAAATGCTTTACATGTTCTACTTCACAAACAAATACGAAGCTGCCGTAGAGTTTAAAATTGAAAGCATAATGAAACGACTGAACTCCGAGGGATACGATAGAAAGGAGGTCTTAAAAAACATCAAGAAAGCCCATGAGCAACTAATAAGCATTGGTTTTTTGAAGAGTGCAACGCCAATTAAAAAAGGACGTGAGCTAGCAGGGTATGAAATTGAATTTGAAAAAAGAAGAGGAAAACCATTGTCTGAGCCAAAAGAAACAGAGAAAAATATCACTGCTGACTTATCGTTATGTGATGAAGAACTGCCATTTTAACGTAGATAAAAAAGCCCTGATGGGCTTTATTTTTACATTTTCAATTTGAATTTTCTTTTGTTTGTCTGTTTCAACTCTCCATCAATTGGAGCACCTGAGCCGTCATCATCAATTAATTTTTGAACATAAGCTGAACATATCTCACGCTCGTCATCATCCAGCTGGTCAATCTTTTCAGTAATATCAAAGTAAATAACTGCGTCAGCTATAACATTTCCATTTTGCTCTAAAACATCTCGAACATATTTCAATATTTCAATTTCTTTGTAATTGTCATGCTTGTTAACCAATTCATCAATAAATATATGGAAATCACTTTCTACATTTTTAACATGTGCAGCGATAAGTTCCTTTTGATGCACATGTGTTGATGTGTCTTGTGTGATAGGCTCAAACTCTTTCATCAAGTCGTCAATCAAGTCGTCACTGGCAGGTCCAACCTGTTCTTGTTCAACCTGCTTTATAGGCTCTGGCGGCTTCTCTGGGGCGTTTTGAACAGGTGTAGGCGTGACGGGTGGAATAATGACAGTTTCGACTGGTTTAGGCTCTTCTATGGCTTTCTTGGCCTTCCATTTTTGAGCTTGTAATTCATAGTCAGCTTTTCTTTGTTCAAGCTCATTCAAGTCTTGTTGCGTAGGTTTATATCCTGCCAATGTGAAACCCTTATCTTCAAGGTTCATCATCTTGAACTCCATCCACATTTTCTTTTTTGCGTAGTCTGGGCCATGAACATATAACGGTCCCGGCTTCTTCATGTCAGTTGTTAGGCGTTGAAGCCCAGCTTTTACACTGTCCCTTGATAAGTCTTGAAATGTAACTTTTGAAGGGTCTTTATGGTATTCAAAAGCCTTCTGGCTGGTAGAGTTTTTAAAGAAATGCTCCACATTGTTGCCGGATTCTTGATGTGTAAATTTCTTTTCAAGGACGGTTTTGTATTTATTCTTTTTAAGAAACTCAATATCTTCATTTGTAGATAGATTTAATTCCTCATTGTATCTACGAGATTTTTTTGAATAGTGCTCCATCAGTTCACTAAATTGATGCTGTTCTTGAAGCTTGTTTTTTAGCTTCGAGTGTTGAATACCTAACTCACTGGCTTTGAATACTTGGCCTTCTTTCTCTAATGAATAGGCGTTTTGTCCATTCGGGATAATGTCAAAGCCTTGCTTGTGAAGGTTAGCAAGGAAAGCCGTTGTTGTAGTTACACCAATGAAAGCTTTTTCAATTTCGGACTTGAATTGTTTCTTGTGTGATTTGATACCCCTGACTTCAAGAGCTTTTTCGTTCCTGCTCTCTTGTGGTTTTGTTTCTAAGTCGGGGTTTAAAGATTTTCTGTTAGTGACTTGAAGTAGTCCGTGTTTCTTTTCGAGTTCAGTTAGCTTCTGCTCTATGATGAGATAATCATCAACCTGATTATATATTTTATTGTTGAAATCTCTGGGTGCCCAAATAAAGTGAACGTGGATTTGTTTAGTATCTGTATGAACAGCAAAAGCGTGCTCACGGTTTAAGCCGTGAGTATCTGAATAAAGTTCTTTTGCTATGGCAAGGGCTTGTTCGGGTGTGATTTTGTCGGATGGGTCAAAAGATACCATTTCGTGAAAGCTGGTATTTCTCTGCTTACCTTTACAAGATTTATCAATTTTTTTCGCTAAGAACTCAATGAACTCTTGCGTTGTTCCGGTTTGGAGTCTGTTGCTATCTATGAGAATAGATTTTTTCAAACCATACCCGAGTGTGTTCTGTGTCTCGCCTTTACTTTTCTGCGTGCTGAGTTTTTTCCTTATCATATTATCCTTATGTTGTTAGTTCAATTTTTTGCGTATTTTGCTCAATTTTTGAATAGTAGATACCAAAGGCTTTTATGGCACTCTGGAAAATACTCATATTAGAGTCGATTATATTGGCCTTCCCTGAGTTTATTGCGGCAGCTATTTGGTTTAAGTTAATGCCGATTTTATTTAAAACTGCTTCTTGCTGTTCCATGTAGCTAACAAACTCATCATTCCTAATTTCAATTACCTTGCAGCCTTCCAATGCTAATTTTTCAATATACTTGGCTTGACTAATTTCTAGCAGTTTTGCATTGGCGACAATTTTGTCTTTTGCTTCTTTTGATATCCTGATATTGAATTGCTCACCATTTCTTTTTTTCTTACTCATAGTTATCCTCGTGATTGGTTTGTGTTTTTCTGGAATGCCCGAAGGCATTGCAGCTACCTGATTTTGCTTTTGTATTTTCAAACGAAGTGTAGAAAATCGAGTAGGGAAGTAAGTGAAAAATGTCGAAGACTTTTGAGCGGTAGGATAAAACGAAGTTTTGTCCTATACATTCCCATTGCTCGCCTTCTTTTTCTTGACTTCATATTATTATGCTAACTCAAGTTTTAAAGTTTTCAATAGTGTACAGGAACAATAGTTCTTGATGATGTGCCTAGGAAGCTACCTAGGAGACTACCTAGGACTGGTATAGGAAAGGTGTAGGAATAAAAAAAGGCCACCTTAAAGGCAGCCTTAAAAAGCAATCTGGTGAAAATCTAGGCGTCTGGATTTATATAGTCCTTGTCATAGTTATAGATGGTTGTGAAATCATCGGGGGGGACAAAGTCTTTTTCGTATTCAAGAACGTTCCCATCACCACCAACAAGCCTCACGATTTTGTTAGTGAACTCTATTTCCATTACTGTCTCTAAGAAGTCAATGCGAATATGGTTTATGATATTCTTCAATTCATTATTGTAGGAAACTCGTTTCGCTACTGCTTCCTCTGTTTTGTCATAAATGATTTTTTCAATATCAATATCTTTTAAGTCATAGAATGATTTAAAAGATGAGAAAATTTGTTCAAGCTCTTTTTTCTTGTCTTCGATTTCTACATCAATGCTGGTAGTGGAGGTTTCTAATTCAATAATTATTTCATTGTAAGTTTCTGAAATGGCTTCGCCATCCATAATCATTGCTTTGATTTTAGATTTGAAATCATGAAGCCTGATGTTGATTTTGTTTCTGTTGTTCTCCAACTTCATAATCGAGTTTTTGACTTCGTCGGCATTGGAGTTTTCTTCTAATAATGTGCCGATATTTATTCCATCGGTGAAGCGAAAAAACATATTGAAAAGTTTTTTGCCGCGAATGGATTGCTGACCAAAATGGCTATTCAAATCACATTTGCCGGTCATCGAGTTTGTGCAAATGAAATAGTCCCTTTCTCCTTTATTCATATATCTAATGGTTCCACCACACCACTTGCAATAGATAAGGTCACGAAAGACGTTATATCGTTGATTTGAGTATCTGCCGGAGAAAGGCTTTCTTGACTTTATGACTGACTGAGCTTTTAAAAAAAGCTCTTCATCAATAACGGCTGGGTAATAGTTAGGGATTGGTTCCCCTTCATCTTTTCTTATGAGCTTTCCATTTTCGTCATAATGGATTTTTTGCGGGCTATGCTCTCCGATAAGCTTTCGATTGCTCAATAGATACTGAGCTTGATGAATGGCAATTTTATCAATGAATAGCTGATTATATTCTTTGGTTGCTTCTTGTAGGCCTTTTGACAAAGAAAGCTTGAAGAGTGTTCTAATTCTTTCTACTTTTTCCTCGTCAATTATGAAGGTGTTATTTTCAACTTTTAACCACGTCGGAACTTTTTTAGTGACGATTTCACCATCACGCATTTTTTTACGATTGTCTTTCCAAGCCTTGCTTGAAAAATCGCTTTTCCGCTTACTCTCTGCGTTAGCTCGTGCAAACTCTACTTGTGCATTAATCCAGTCGCCGACATCAAGGTTATCTGCGTCATAGACCTTGTTTCTATCAAGGATGACAATCTTGATACCGGAAAATAAAAGGTCTGTAAAAATCTTATTACTACGAACCATCTTGTCTCTTGACAGGCGGTCGAAGTTTTCAATGAGCAGGTATGAACCTCGCTCAATTGCACCTTTTCTGACTTCTTGAAGAAACTGACCGAGCACACCCTCAGCACTGGCATTTTTACCGTGGTATGCAGACGTTCCAGCGTCTTCAAGGTGTCGATCTACCTCCAAGCCATGCTTGGACACGAAAGCGTCTATAAGCTCATTCTGGCGTGTTCTGGTGCTGCCATCCTCTTGACGTTTAGATGAGAATCGAACGTAGGGATAACATTTTTTGGTCATTTTTTGAACAGCCAGAGACTATGGAACGTATAGCCTAGCACGTCTGCATCTACTGCTACGCGCGGCCCAGCCATGCCTATTGGGATATGTCGCCGGGGCTGGATTTCGAAACCAAACTGATCGCCAAGACCAATGCCGCCGATGTGCTGGAACAACAGCTGTCGAAGCCGGGCTATGTGTGTGCGCCGATCAACCTGGGCTCCAATACCGACCCGTACCAGCCCATCGAGCGCGAATACAAGATCACCCGGCAAACCCTCGAAGTGCTGCTGCGCTACCGCCATCCGGTGACCATCATCACCAAGGGCTCGCTGATTTTGCGCGATCTCGACCTGCTGACCGAGCTGGCCCGGCAACGGCTGGTGGCGGTGATGATCAGCCTTACCAGCCTGGACGACGAGCTCAAGCGCATCCTGGAACCGCGCACGGCGGCGCCCAAGGCGCGATTGCGGGCGATTCGGGTGATGCGTGAGGCCGGCATCCCGGTGGGCGTGCTGTGCTCGCCGATGATCCCCATGATCAACGACAGCGAGCTGGAAAGCCTGCTGACCGAAGCCCACGCCGCCGGTGCGCAAAGTGCAGCCTATATGATGCTGCGCCTGCCGCTGGAGGTGGCGCCGCTGTTCGAGGAGTGGCTGGCGGCGCATTACCCGCAGCGTGCGGCCCATGTGATGAGCCTGGTGCGCCAGGTGCGCGGGGGTGAGGTTTACGACAGCCGCTTTGGTGTGCGCATGCGTGGCGAGGGGCCATTTGCCGATCTGTTGGCGCAGCGTTTCAGCAAAGCCATCAAGCGCCTGGGGCTGAACCGGCGGGAAGGGTTTAATCTGGATTGCAGCGCGTTCTGTCCACCGGGCAGGCAGATGGCATTGTTGTAAACTGAAGAGGCAATGCCGTTCGATTTTGTAGGAATAGTCGCGTATTGATATCACCTAAACCCGCGATTTAGAGCGGTTCATTCAGTTTGAGTTAAGTTTAGACGGCTACCTTGTTCAGTGAGTGACTGACGGGTCGAAACCTGGGTCTTTGGCGTTCACAACTATTCCACTGGCTCAGCGTCGAATTGATCTGAACACTCTCCCTGCATTAATCAAGAGGATGAATCATGAGTGATAAGGATAAACAGCCGTCGGCTGCGTCGGCTTCAGCCTCTCAGGTGGCGGAAACCGCCGATGCAGCGCTAAAGCACATTGTTGACGGCTTTTTGCATTTCCATCACGACGTCTTCCCCCAGCAGGAAGAACTCTTCAAGAAACTCGCCACGGCCCAGAGCCCACGGGCGATGTTCATCACCTGCGCCGACTCGCGGATCGTGCCGGAGCTGATCACCCAAAGCTCCCCCGGCGACCTGTTCGTGACCCGTAACGTGGGTAACGTGGTGCCGCCCTACGGCCAGATGAACGGCGGTGTTTCCACGGCCATCGAGTACGCGGTACTTGCCCTGGGCGTGCAGCACATCATCGTGTGTGGGCATTCCGATTGCGGCGCCATGCGGGCGGTGCTCAACCCCCAGAGCCTGGAAAAGATGCCGACGGTACGGGCCTGGCTGCGACACGCCGAGGTCGCCAAGTCCATGGTCGAGGACAACTGCGACTGCGCCAATGAAGGCGAAAGCATGAAGGTGCTGACCGAAGAAAACGTCATCGCCCAGTTGCAGCATTTGCGCACCCACCCTTCCGTGGCTTCGCGCATGGCCAATGGTCAGTTGTTTATCCATGGTTGGATCTACAACATCGAGACCAGTGAAATCCGCGCTTACGATGCGGATCAAGCGGCGTTCCGACCGCTGAGCGGCGACGGGCCAATCCCTTGCGCGACGCCTAAAGCGCGCTTCTAAACACTTCCCTGCCGGGTAATGCGGTGGCTGTCATGGATGCAGCCAGGCATTGCCGCGCCCGGCGAATGCCTCGGGAGAGTCATCATGCGTGCTGCTCAATTAAAAGCTGTATTGCCGCGGGAGCTGCTCGCCTCCGTGGTTGTGTTTCTGGTTGCCCTGCCCTTGTGCATGGGCATTGCGATTGCTTCCGGTATGCCGCCGGCCAAAGGGCTGCTCACTGGGATTATCGGTGGTTTGGTGGTGGGCTGGCTGGCGGGTTCGCCGCTGCAAGTCAGCGGCCCCGCAGCGGGCTTGGCGGTGTTGGTGTTCGAGCTGGTGCGCCAGCACGGCATGATGATGCTCGGGCCGATCCTGCTGCTGGCGGGGTTCCTGCAACTGGTGGCCGGGCGTTTGCGCCTGGGCTGCTGGTTCCGTGTCACGGCGCCGGCGGTGGTGTACGGCATGCTGGCGGGGATCGGTGTGTTGATCGTGCTGTCCCAGGTCCACGTGATGCTCGACGGCGCACCCAAGCCTTCAGGGCTGGATAACCTGGCGGGCTTCCCGGCAGCAGTGATCGAGGCGATCCCGACCCTCGGCGGCGGCCTTGGCTGGCAAGCCGGGTTGCTCGGCCTGTCGACGATGCTGGTGATGTACCTGTGGGATAAATTCCGCCCGCAAAAACTGCGTTTCGTGCCCGGCGCCTTGTTGGGCGTGGGCTTGGCAACCGTCACCAGCCTGGTGCTGGCGTTGCAGGTCAAGCGCGTGGAAGTCCCGGAAAACCTCGCCGATGCCATTGACTGGCTGCGCCCCAGCGACCTGCTGAACCTGGCCGACCCACAGCTGTTGATCGCCGCGTTCGCTGTGGCGTTCATCGCCAGTGCCGAGACGCTGCTGTCTGCCGCAGCGGTTGACCGCATGCACAGCGGTCAGCGTTCCGATTTCGACAAAGAATTGTCTGCTCAAGGTGTGGGCAACATGCTCTGTGGTTTGGTCGGCGCGCTGCCGATGACCGGCGTGATCGTACGCAGCTCGGCTAACGTGCAGGCCGGTGCGACCACGCGCTTGTCGGCGATGTTCCACGGTGTGTGGCTGCTCGGGTTCGTGCTGCTGCTGTCGAGTGTGCTGCAAAGCATTCCGGTGGCGAGCCTGGCGGGTGTGCTGGTGTACACCGGGATCAAGCTGGTGGACGTGAAAGCATTCCGAGCGCTGGGCCGCTATGGGCGGATGCCGATGTTCACCTATGCCGCAACGGCGTTGGCGATCATCTTTACCGACCTGCTGACCGGCGTGTTGGTGGGCTTCGGGCTGACGTTGGTCAAACTCGCCTTCAAGGCGTCGCGACTGAAAATCAGCCTGATCGACCTGCCCCAGGACGGTGAGATGGAGTTGCGTCTGACCGGTGCGGCGACCTTTCTGAAAGTGCCGGCGCTGACCCAAGTGCTGTCCTCGGTACCTGCGGGGACTACGTTGCATGTGCCGCTGAGCAACCTGAGTTACATCGACCATTCCTGCCTGGAGTTGCTGGAGGAATGGGGCCGGGCCAATGCGGCCAAGGGCTCGAAGCTGATGATCGAGGCGCGCGGGTTGAAGCGCCGGCTGGAAGGCCGGGTGCGCACGACGGTGGGGATTGGTTCGGCCCCTGTCTGAGCACCACAAAACAATGTGGGAGCCGGGCTTGCCCGCGATGAGGGAGTGTCAGTCAACACATTAGCTGACTGACCCACTGCCATCGCGGGCAAGCCCGGCTCCCACATTTGGCTCGCGTCCGATCGGAAGTTTAAGCCGGCTGATCCAACGCCAACTCAACCCCCAACTGCCGCGACAGGCACGGCCAGCGCTTCCACGCCGCTTCCGTTTCCGGGCTTTTCAGCTGTTCGCGATACGCCTCGACCGACTCCAGCGCAAAGCTCTCCTCGTTGAGCATCTCATCCACTGCCAGGTGCACGGCTTCATCCAGCTTATTGGCGAATGTTTCACCAATCAGCTGATGGGCAATCACGTTAGCCACAGTGGTGTCCGCCGGAATAAGCGGCTGGCCGAAATGCTTGATGTACAGATCGTTGACCTCTTCCACCAAGCGGTGAGCCAGGTAAGCCTCGTCCAGCAGGCTGTCGAGGCCTTCATGGCCGGCCAGGATCGCGGGCGGCTGCAGGAAGAAATGCTCGGCGATTTTCAGCACCGGTTTGATCTGGCTTTCGATGCCGGCTTCGCGGGCCACGTCATTGGCGGCTTCGAGCAAGTCCGGGACGAGTTCGATGTAGGCAGTAACAAAACGGGTCATGACAATGTTGCGATCACCGTCAGTCAGGGAAATGGCCGAATGCAGGTGCGGCAATTGTTTTTCCAGTTGCTGGGCAAGCTGGCCAGTGCTGGCTTCGTGTTGATGGGCACGGGAAATCTGCTCGCGCAATGCGGCGGTGTTCATGAAAACTCCAGTGAAACAGGCGTAGGAAAAGGGAAAGGACAAGGTAGCTCGTTTATACGAGAGCCTAAGACGCGTTTGTCATAATTATTTCATGGTTATGCGCATGCGTTATATCGAATTGCCATCGTTCGTCGGATAAACGTTTGCGGCCCCGTAGTTATTAGGTCCGCCCGTCTGTTTTTGCTCATTTGGCCTTACACATTGCGGGGTTGGTGCGGCTGTCTATACTCGGTTTTGTACGCAATTAGCTGATGACGCCCAACTGCATGACGCAGGCAAGGCTTGGCGGTTGTAAGCAGTATGGAAGCCGCTCCCTTCGCCGCAGGTGCAAACCGGCGGGATAACAAGAAACATAAAGGGGAACCCGCAATGACGCGACATCCACACGTTTGGATGGGCCCACTGTTGTGGTCAGTATTCGGCCAGGCGCACGCCGCCTGGACAACGAATATGACGCCAGGGGCTACTGAAGTCAGTCACGCCGTGTTCGACCTGCACATGACCATTTTCTGGATTTGTGTGGTGATCGGCATTGTCGTGTTTGGCGCGATGTTCTGGTCGATGATCCTGCACCGTCGGTCCACGGGCCAGGTGGCCGCCAAGTTTCACGAGAGCACGACCGTGGAAATCCTCTGGACCGTGGTGCCCTTGCTGATCCTGGTGGCGATGGCGATTCCGGCGACCAAGACCCTGATCAATATCTACGACAGCAGTGAGTCGGATATCGATATCCAGGTCACCGGCTACCAGTGGAAGTGGCATTACAAATACCTGGGCCAGGACGTGGAGTTCTTCAGCAACCTGGCCACACCCGCCGAGCAGATCCACAACCAGGCCACCAAGGGCGAGCACTACTTGCTCGAAGTCGACCAGCCGCTGGTGCTGCCGGTGGGCGCCAAGGTGCGTTTCCTGGTGACTGCCGCCGACGTGATCCATTCCTGGTGGGTGCCGGCCTTTGCAGTCAAGCGCGACGCCATCCCCGGCTTCGTCAACGAGGCGTGGACTCGGGTCGAGAAACCCGGCATCTACCGTGGCCAGTGCGCCGAATTGTGCGGCAAGGACCACGGCTTCATGCCGATTGTGGTCGAGGTCAAATCCAAGGCCGACTACGACACCTGGCTCGGCGAGCGTAAGGCAGAAGCGGCCAAGCTTAAGGAGCTGACCTCCAAAGAGTGGACCCTCGAAGAGCTGGTGGCACGTGGCGACAAGGTCTACCACACCACCTGCGTGGCCTGTCACCAGGCAGAAGGCCAAGGCTTGCCGCCGATGTTCCCGGCGCTCAAAGGCTCGCCGATTGCCATCGGACCCAAGGAAGACCACCTGCACCGCGTGTACTTCGGCAAGCCCGGCACCGCGATGGCCGCCTTCGGCAAACAGCTGTCGGAAGTGGATATCGCCGCCGTAGTGACTTACGAGCGCAACGCCTGGGGCAACAACAAAGGCGACATGGTCACGCCTAAAGACGTGCTGGCCATCAAGCAGGCGCAAAGCAAATGACAGCCCTTACTGCGTATGCCACGAAACGCCTCGCCCACTTGCCTGCAGGAGAACGGCCATGAGCACTGTGATCGATGACCATGGTCACACCGACCATGCCCACGGCCCCGCCAAAGGCCTGATGCGCTGGGTGCTGACCACCAACCACAAAGACATCGGCACGATGTACCTGTGGTTCGCCTTCACTATGTTCCTGCTCGGCGGCTCGTTCGCCATGGTGATCCGCGCCGAGCTGTTCCAGCCCGGCCTGCAGATCGTGCAGCCGGCGTTCTTCAATCAGATGACCACTATGCACGGCCTGATCATGGTGTTCGGTGCGGTGATGCCGGCCTTTGTCGGCCTGGCCAACTGGATGATCCCGCTGATGATCGGCGCGCCGGACATGGCCCTGCCGCGCATGAACAACTTCAGCTTCTGGCTGCTGCCGGCGGCGTTCCTGCTGCTGGTCTCCACCTTGTTCACCCCGGGCGGCGGGCCGAATTTCGGCTGGACCTTCTACGCCCCGCTCTCCACCACCTACGCGCCGGAAAGCGTGACGTTCTTTATCTTTGCCATCCACCTGATGGGCATCAGTTCGATCATGGGCGCGATCAACGTGGTCGCGACCATTCTCAACCTGCGCGCGCCGGGCATGACCCTGATGAAAATGCCGCTGTTCGTCTGGACCTGGCTGATCACCGCGTTCCTGCTGATCGCGGTGATGCCAGTGCTGGCCGGGTGCGTGACCATGATGCTGATGGACATCCACTTCGGCACCAGCTTCTTCAGTGCGGCCGGCGGCGGTGACCCGGTGCTGTTCCAGCACGTGTTCTGGTTCTTCGGCCACCCCGAGGTGTACATCATGATCCTGCCGGCCTTCGGCGCCGTCAGCTCGATCATCCCGACCTTTTCGCGCAAGCCACTGTTCGGCTACACCTCGATGGTCTACGCCACAGCGAGTATCGCGTTCCTGTCGTTCATCGTGTGGGCGCACCATATGTTCGTGGTCGGCATTCCCTTGGTGGGCGAGCTGTTCTTCATGTACGCCACGCTGCTGATCGCCGTGCCGACGGGCGTGAAGGTGTTCAACTGGGTGAGCACCATGTGGCAAGGCTCGCTGACCTTCGAGACGCCGATGCTGTTCGCCGTGGCCTTCGTGATCCTGTTCACCATCGGCGGCTTCTCCGGGCTGATGCTGGCGATTGCTCCGGCGGACTTCCAGTACCACGACACCTACTTTGTGGTGGCGCACTTCCATTACGTACTGGTGCCCGGGGCGATCTTTGGCATCTTCGCCTCTGCCTACTACTGGCTGCCGAAATGGACCGGCCACATGTACGACGAAACCCTGGGCAAGCTGCACTTTTGGCTGTCCTTCGTGGGCATGAACATGGCGTTCTTCCCGATGCACTTTGTGGGGCTGGCCGGCATGCCGCGCCGGGTGCCGGACTACAACCTGCAGTTCGCCGACTTCAACATGGTTTCCTCGATTGGCGCATTCATGTTTGGCGCCACGCAAATCTTCTTCCTGTTCATCGTCATCAAATGCATCCGCGGCGGCCCGCCAGCCCCGGCCAAACCGTGGGATGGCGCCGAAGGTTTGGAATGGAGCATTCCCTCGCCTGCGCCGTACCACACGTTCACCACGCCGCCGGAGGTCAAGTGAACACTCTGGCCCAGGCTACCTCGCTCTCCTGTGGGAGCTGGCTTGCCTGCGATAGCGGTGTGAACTGCCAAACCCTCATCGCAGGCAAGCCAGCGCCCACAGAAAGTCAAAAGCGGGGTGGCTGCCATGCTTGAGTCCGTGCCCATCAAGCGCCTGGTCACCCGCCTGCTGATCCTGGTGGTGGCGATGTTCGCCTTCGGTTTCGCCTTGGTGCCGATCTACGACGTGATGTGCAAGGCGTTCGGCATCAACGGCAAAACCGCCGGGCAGTACGAGGGCGAGCAGATGGTCGACCCTACGCGCCAGGTGCGCGTGCAGTTCCTGTCGACCAATGCCATCGACATGGTCTGGGAGTTTCATTCCAAGGCTGACGAGGTAGTGGTCAACCCCGGCGCAGTCACCGAGATGCTGTTCGTCGCCTACAACCCCACCGACAAGGCCATGACGGCACAGGCGGTGCCGAGCATTTCCCCGGCCGAAGCGGCGATGTATTTCCACAAGACCGAGTGCTTTTGCTTCACCCAGCAAGTGCTGCAGCCAGGTCAGCGCATCGAAATGCCGGTGCGTTTCATTGTCGACCGTGACATGCCCAAGGATGTGAAGCATTTGACCCTGGCGTACACCCTGTTTGATATCACTGCGCGCCAACCGCCGGTGGCTGTCCACACCGGCGGCTAGCTACTGTTTGCCCCCTCAATCAGGAGAGCGAATACATGTCGTCTCATGATACGTACTACGTACCAGCACAAAGCAAATGGCCAATAATTGCTACGTTTGGCATGTTGATCACCGTGTACGGCCTGGCCGTGTGGTTCAACGACCTGAAGGCGGCGCGCCCGGAATCCCACGGCCCGTGGATCTTTTTCGTCGGTGGCCTGCTATTGGCCTACATGCTGTTCGGCTGGTTTGGCGCGGTGATCAAGGAAAGCCGTGCCGGTTTGTACAGCCCGCAGATGGACCGCTCGTTTCGCTGGGGCATGACCTGGTTCATCTTTTCCGAGGTGATGTTCTTTATCGCCTTCTTCGGCGCGTTGTTTTATGTGCGGCACCTGTCGGCGCCGTGGTTGGCGGGTGAAGGCTCCAAAGGCGTCGCGCATATGCTGTGGCCGAACTTCGAGTTCGCCTGGCCGCTGCTCAACAACCCGGACCCCAAACTGTACCCAGCGCCGGAGGGCACTATCAGCCCGTGGGGCCTGCCGCTGGTCAATACCATCCTGCTGGTGAGTTCCAGTGTGACCATCACCATCGCCCACCATGCCTTGCGCAAAGGCCATCGCGGCGCGCTGAAAATCTGGCTGGCGATCACAGTGCTGCTGGGGCTGGCGTTTCTCGGGTTCCAGGCTGAGGAATATATCCACGCCTACAAAGAACTGGGCCTGACCCTCGGCTCGGGCGTTTACGGCGCGACCTTCTTCATGCTCACCGGCTTTCACGGCGCCCACGTGACCATCGGCACCATCATTCTGTTTGTGATGCTGATGCGCATCCTGCGCGGGCACTTCAATGCCGAGCACCAGTTTGGCTTCGAAGCGGCCAGTTGGTATTGGCACTTTGTGGATGTGGTGTGGATCGGCCTGTTTTTCTTCGTTTATGTGCTGTGAGGCGCCTTACCACGGCGCATGAGACACCAACTGGCCGCTGAAAAAGCCCCAGGCGATCAAGCCTACGGTGATCGCGGCCAGTACGACACGCACGGTCAAGGCAGTGACGAGGCGGTTGGAGTTGCCCTCGTCCTTGACCAGAAAAAACAAGCCACTGAACAGGCTCACGACAGTCGCGATCAGCATCAGGGCAATAGCTGCTTTGAGCATGGTCAGGTTCCATTCGGATGGGCGGGCAATGAAAACCAGTATAGCCAGCGCCATAAAAGACTTTCGCCCAGGGCTCGCACCCACGTTGGTGGTGCTGGTGCTGCTGCCGTTGATGGTGGGCCTGGGGTTCTGGCAATTGGCGCGCGGCCATGAAAAACAGCTGCTGGTGGACAGCTATGCCGAGCGGCGCGTGGCCGAGCCCATCGACAGTGTGCAACTCAATGGCAGGGCAGACCCGGCCTTTCGCCGCGTACGCCTGCGTGGCCAGTTCGACGCCGAGCACAGCGTGTTGCTCGACAACCGCATGCGCGATGGCAAGGCCGGTGTCGAGTTGTTGCAACCCTTTCACGACCAGGCCAGCGGCCTGTGGCTGTTGCTCAATCGCGGCTGGTTGCCGTGGCCGGACCGACGCACGCCACCGGTCTTCAGCACACCCGAGCAACCGTTGAATCTTGACGCCTGGGTGTATGTCGCCCCCGGCGAAACCTTCCAACTGCACGCCGACCCCGCGACCACGCAATGGCCGCGCCTGCTTACCGCGCTTCACCCCACCGCCCTCTGGGCTGAATTGGGCCGTAGCGGCTTTGCCTACGAGCTACGCGCGGAACCCGGCCCCGGTACGTACGACACCACCTGGCCGGTGGTCGCCATGGGCCCGGAAAAACACGTCGGCTACGCCGTGCAGTGGTTCGCCATGGCGCTGGCGTTGCTTGCGCTTTACCTCTACCTCGGCTGGCACAACAAAAAGGAGAAGTCCCATGGGAGCGGCCATGAATCCACCCAGCGCATCTGAGGCGCCCGACCGGCGCAAAGGCCGCTGGCAGCTGATTTTGATTTTGATGATGGTGATCGGCCCGATGGCGCTGGCCACCTTTATGTACAAACTGCAGTTCTGGGTGCCGGACAACCGCAGCTACCATGGCGAACTGATCGGCAATGGCCAGACCCGCGCCGACATCGGCGTGCAGGCCGATGAGGATCGCTGGCAGTTGCTGGTCACCGCGCCCGCTGCCTGCGCCGCCGACTGCCAGCAACTGGTGTACCTGGCGCGCCAGCTGCAAATCAGCCTGGGCCGCGATGCGTCCCGCGCCAGCCATGCCTTGGCCAGTGCGCAGCCGGTGAGCAGCGATTACGAGGCCAAGCTCAAAGCCGAATACCCGCAACTGCAACGCTACCCGCTGGACCTGTCGACCTTCAGTAAAGACGCCGCCGCACCTGGCGATGCGCAACTGTGGATCGTCGACCCGCACGGCAACCTGGTGTTGCGCTACGACGCCAAGGTCAAGGGCAAGGACTTGCTCAACGACCTGCGCCTGCTGCTGAAACTGTCGAACATCGGATAAGGGCATCGTCATGGCCAAACCTGGATTTCGCCTCGCGTTGTTTGCCACCTTGCTGGCGCTGATCGTCGTGCTGCTCGGTGCCTATACCCGCCTGACCCACGCGGGCCTCGGTTGCCCAGACTGGCCGGGCTGCTACGGCTTTATCAGCGTGCCGCAAAGCGAAGCCCAGCTGGCGCACGCCGAGCTGCATTTCCCCGATGCGCCGGTGGAGGCTGACAAGGGTTGGGCGGAGATGACCCATCGCTATTTTGCCGGCACCTTGGGTGTGCTGATCGTGCTGCTGGCGGCGCGTTCGTGGAGCCATCGGCGTGATCCGGGCCAGCCGGTGAAGTTGCCGTTGTTCCTGTTGGCGGTAGTGTTTGCCCAGGCAGCGTTCGGCATGTGGACGGTGACGTTGAAGCTGTGGCCGCAAGTGGTCACGGGCCATCTGCTCGGTGGTTTTGCCACCTTGAGCTTGTTGTTTCTGCTGACCCTTCGGCTGTCCGGCGTGCTGCCTGCGTTGATCGTGCCCAAACGCCTGCAATATTGGGCAACCGCCGGGTTGGTGTTGGTGATCGGCCAGATCGCGCTGGGCGGCTGGGTCAGTTCCAACTATGCAGCGGTGGCCTGTATCGATTTGCCCACGTGCCATGGCGAGTGGTGGCCTGCGGCGGACTTTGCTAATGGCTTCCACCTCACCCAACACATCGGCCCCAATTACCTCGGCGGGCAGCTCGACAGTGAAGCGCGCACGGCCATTCACCTGACCCACCGGATCGGCGCGGTGCTGGTCACGCTGGTGCTGTTGGGCTTGGCCTGGCAGTTGCGCGCCGTGGGCATGACCCGGCTCGCGGGCTTGCTGCTGATCGCGCTGGCGGCACAACTCTGTCTGGGTTTGAGCAACGTCTACTTTCACCTGCCGCTGCCGGTTGCAGTCGGCCATAACGCCGGCGGTGCGGCGTTGTTGCTGACGCTGGTGCTGGTCAATTACCACGCGCGCACCAGCCTGGTCCGGGTGCGCCATCAGTTGCCGTTCGGCTGGCGCTTCATTCCACGCAAACACGTTTCGGGCCTCATCACCCTTAAAGGAGAGATGCCATGGCGACCTTGATCGGCGCGCGTCACGATCAGGCGATCTGGCGGGACTATTTGGAGCTGACCAAGCCGAAAGTGGTGGTGCTGATGCTCATCACATCGCTGGTGGGCATGTTCCTCGCGACCCGCGCCGGTGTGCCGTGGGCGGTGCTGATTTTCGGCAACTTGGGCATTGCCCTTTGTGCCGGTGGCGCGGCGGCGGTCAACCATGTGGTGGATCGGCGCATTGATGCAGTCATGGCGCGCACGCATAAACGGCCAATGGCAGAAGGGCGCGTGTCGCCGGTGGCCGCCCTGGCCTTTGCTTTGTTTCTGGCTGTTGCAGGTTTGGCCCTGCTGCTGGCGTTTACCAATCCCTTGGCGGCGTGGCTGACGCTGGCCTCGCTGCTCGGTTATGCGGTGATCTACACCGGGTTTCTCAAGCGCGCGACGCCGCAAAATATTGTCATCGGCGGCCTCGCTGGCGCCGCGCCGCCGCTGCTGGGTTGGGTTGCGGTTACCGGGCATATCAGCGCCGAGCCGCTGCTGCTGGTGTTGATCATCTTCGCCTGGACCCCGCCACACTTCTGGGCCCTGGCCATTCACCGCAAGGAGGAATACGCCAAGGCCGACATCCCCATGCTGCCGGTCACCCACGGCGAGCATTACACCAAGGTGCATATCCTGCTCTACACCTTCGCCCTGTTGGCGGTAAGCCTGTTGCCGTATGTGATCCACATGAGCGGCCTGCTGTACCTGGCGTGCGCGTTAGTATTGGGCGGGCGCTTTCTGCAATGGGCCTGGGTGCTGTACCGTGGCAGCAAGCCGCACGCGGCGATCAACACGTTCAAGTACTCTATCTGGTACCTGTTCCTGCTGTTTATCGCGCTGCTCGTAGACCACTACTTACTGTTGAACCTATGACTCGAACTCAAAAAACCGTCTTTATCCTGGTGGCCATCGTCGCGTTGATCATGGGCCTGACCGTTAACAAAGTGCTCAGCGGCAAGGGCCAGGGTGACCCCACCGCGCTGATCGACGCCGGCATCATCCTGCTGCCGCAAAGCCGCCAGTTGCCGCCAGTGACCATGACAAACCAGAACGGCCAGCCGGTGGTGGTCAATGAGTTGAAAGGCAAATGGAGCCTGCTGTTCTTCGGCTACACCTTCTGCCCCGACATCTGCCCGACCACCCTCGCTCAACTGCGTCAGATCAAGAGCGAACTGCCCAAAGAGGCTGTGGATAAGTTGCAGGTGATCCTGGTCAGCGTTGACCCAAACCGCGATACCCCGGCTCAGCTCAAGCAGTACCTGGGCTACTTCGACCCGCAGTTCGAAGGCCTGACCGGCGCGAATGTGGACGATGTGCAGAAGGTTTCGAATGCGGTGAGCATTCCGTTCATTCCGGCGGATACCAGCAAGCCCAACTACACCGTCGACCACAGCGGCAACCTGGCGCTGATCGGGCCGGATGGTACGCAGCGCGGGTTTATTCGTGCGCCGTTGAACAATCAAAAGCTGGTGGCGCAGTTGCCAGGGTTGTTGCAGCGTAAGTAAGCACGTAGGCGCTGATCGTTCCCACGCTCCGCGTGGGAATGCCTCTGGTGACGCTCCGCGTCACGACCTGAAGAGCGGACGCAGAGCGCCCTGGGTTGCATTCCCACGCAGAGCGTGGGAACGATCGGAGCAACACAAAACAAATGTGGGAGCTGGCTTGCCTGCGATAGCGATGGGCCAGTCACCATCTTCGGTGACTGACACTCTGCTATCGCGGGCAAGCCCGCTCCCACATTTTTGATCTTCAGTGTTTTGGAGATCGGGTCAGATCAGAACGCCGGCAGAATCGCGCCTTTGTACTTCTCAAGAATGAACGCTTTGACTTCCGGCGAGTGCAGGGCTGCTACCAGCTTCTTCACGGCGTCCGAGTCTTTGTTGTCGTCGCGGGTCACCAGGATGTTGACGTAAGGCGAGTCGTTGCCTTCGATCACCAGGGCGTCCTTGGACGGGTCTAGTTTGGCTTCCAGCGCGTAGTTGGTGTTGATCAGCGCCAGGTCGACCTGGGTCAGCACGCGCGGCAGGGTGGCGGCTTCCAGTTCGCGGAATTTCAGCTTTTTCGGGTTACCGGAGATGTCCTTGATGGTCGACAGGATGTCTGTCGGGTCCTTCAGGGTGATCAGGTTGTGCTTGGCCAGCAGCAGCAATGCGCGGCCGCCGTTGGTGGCGTCGTTCGGGATCACGACGTTAGCGCCGTCAGGCAGGTCTTCCAGCTTTTTGTACTTGCTGGAGTAGGCGCCCAGTGGCTCCAGATGCACAGCGGCGACGCTCACCAGGTGAGTGCCTTTGGTTTTGTTGAACTCATTCAGGTACGGCTGGTGCTGGAAGAAGTTAGCGTCCAGGCGCTTTTCAGCCACCTGGACGTTTGGCTGCACGTAGTCGGTGAAAACTTTGACCTGCAAATCCACGCCTTCTTTAGCGAGTGCAGGTTTCACGAATTCGAGGATTTGCGCGTGAGGCACAGGCGATGCGGCGACTGTAATAGTCTCGGCAGCGTGGGCGGAAAACGCGGCAACGGCGGCGAAAGCAACCAGTAGTTTTTTCATCCAACAAGCTCCTTGTTCGGGCATGTGCCGGCGGGGGCCGGGCAATGGCCGTTATTTTCGAGAATAGTGTGTCACCAGCTTGTCGCCGATGGTTTGCAGAATTTGTACCAGCACAATCAACATGACGACGGTGACGACCATGACATCGTCTTGGAAACGCTGGTAGCCATAACGGATCGCCAGGTCACCCAACCCGCCGGCGCCCACCACGCCCGCCATGGCGGTGTAGCCCACCAGGGCAATTGCGGTGACAGTGATTGCAGCAATGATGCCGGGCTTTGCCTCGGGCAGCAGTGCCTTGACGATGATCTGCCGCGTGGTGGCGCCCATGGCCTGGGTCGCTTCGATGATGCCGCGATCCACCTCGCGCAAGGCGGTTTCGACCAGCCGCGCGAAGAACGTCGAAGCGCCTACCACCAACGGGGGAATCGCGCCGGCCACGCCAAGCGAAGTGCCCGTGATAAAGATCGTAGTAGGGATCATCACAATCAGCAGAATGATAAACGGCAGAGAGCGTATAGCGTTGACGATGAAGGCCAGCACGCCATAAGTGGCTTTCTGCTCGAGCAACTGACGTGGGCTGAACAGGAACAGCAGAATGCCCAGCGGCAGGCCCACCAGTACGGTGAAAAACAGCGAAGTGCTGAGCATCAGCATGGTGTCGCCCGTGGCAACCCAGATATCAGCCCAGTCAACTTTGTCGAAGTAATGCAGTAACACGTCCATTAACGCAGGACCTCCATGTGCACATCGGCCGCAGTGAAGCGGGCGAACGCCGCTTCCATGTCACCACCGGTGATGGCCAGGGTCAGTTGCCCGTAGGGGGTGTCTTTGATGTGGTCGATGCGACCGGCAAGGATGCTGTAGTCCACCCCCGTTTCGCGGGCGACGGTGCCCAGCAGCGGCGCGTAAGTCGATTCGCCCTGGAACGTCAGGCGTACGATACGCCCCGGCACATGGGCGAACACGTCATGCTGCTCGCCTTCGTCGACCTGCTCGGCTTCTTGCACAAAGCGCTTGGTGGTCGGGTGCTTGGGGTGCAGGAACACATCGGTCACTGAGCCTTGCTCGACGATCACGCCGTCATCCATCACAGCCACCTGATCGCACACGCGGCGGATCACGTCCATTTCATGGGTGATCAGCACGATGGTCAGCTTCAGCTCGCGGTTGATTTCGGCCAGCAGTTTCAGCACCGAGGCGGTGGTCTGCGGGTCGAGGGCGCTGGTGGCTTCGTCGCACAGCAAGATTTTTGGCTTGGTCGCCAGGGCGCGGGCGATGCCGACGCGTTGCTTCTGGCCACCGGACAACTGCGCCGGGTACTTCTTGGCGTGGTCCGACAGGCCGACGCGGGCGAGCAACTCAGCCACGCGCAGGTCGATTTCTTTGCGCGACAGCTCACCGGCCAGGGTCAGCGGCAGCGCCACGTTGTCGGCAACGGTCTTGGAGGCGAGCAGGTTGAAGTGCTGGAAGATCATCCCGACTTGCTGGCGGAAGCGGCGCAGGCCGTTGGCGTCCAGCGCGGTGACTTCTTCACCGTCAACGTGGATCTGCCCACCGCTGGGTTGCTCCAGGCGGTTGATCAGGCGCAGCAGGGTGCTTTTACCCGCACCGGAGTGGCCAATGAGGCCGAACACCTGGCCGTTTTCGACGCGCAGGCTGGTGGGGTGCAGGGCGGGGATTTCCTTACCGGCGACGCGGTAGGTTTTATGGACGTTATGAAACTCGATCACGTAGCGAACCTTGTGGGGCGCATGGAAAAGGGATCAGCTGTTAGCCGGGCGCGCATTTTAGCCTGTCCGTATAGTGTTTCTTAGCATTTATTTCGCATTCAACCAGCGATTTGGCAATAACGCGATCAAAGGTCATAAAAAAGGAACGGTGCAAAACCGTGTCAGTCACTACTTAAGCAACTCAATTTCCCAGGTGCCGTGCCTGGGTGTTTGCTCAAACGAGCCGGGGACCGCTCTGGCCACTTTGAATAAGGAGTTTTGACTGATGAGTACCAAGAAGCCAGCTACCCCGCCGAAGAGTGAGCTTGCGGGCACCGACACCCTGGACCGTGGCAACACCAACGCCAAGCTGCAGGCCTTGGAGGAATTCCGTTCCGACGCGACCGGCCAGGCGCTGCGCACCAACCAAGGCGTAAAGATTTCCGATAACCAGAACACCCTCAAAGTTGGCGCCCGTGGCCCGTCGCTGCTGGAAGACTTCATTATGCGTGAAAAGATCACGCACTTTGACCACGAGCGCATCCCGGAGCGCATCGTGCATGCCCGCGGTACGGGCGCCCATGGTTACTTCCAGACCTATGAGAACCATTCGGCGCTGAGCAAGGCCGGTTTCCTGCGTAACCCTGAGCATAAAACCCCGGTGTTCGTGCGCTTCTCCACCGTACAGGGCCCGCGTGGTTCGGGCGATACGGTGCGTGACGTGCGCGGCTTTGCCGTGAAGTTCTTCACCGACGAAGGCAACTTCGACCTGGTGGGCAACAACATGCCGGTGTTTTTCATTCAGGACGCGATCAAGTTTCCCGACTTCGTGCACGCAGTAAAACCTGAGCCCCACAACGAGATTCCTACCGGCGGCTCGGCCCATGACACGTTCTGGGATTTTGTCTCGCTGCAGCCGGAATCGGCGCACATGGTGCTGTGGGCCATGTCCGACCGTGCCATCCCCAAAAGCCTGCGCACCATGCAGGGCTTTGGTATTCACACGTTCCGCTTGATCAATACCGAAGGTAAGTCGAGCTTCGTGAAGTTCCACTGGCATCCCAAAGTCGGCACCTGCTCGCTGGTGTGGGACGAAGCGCAAAAGCTTGCCGGTAAAGACACCGATCACCACCGTCGCGACTTGTGGGAAGCGATTGAGGGCGGCGACTACCCTGAGTGGGAGTTGGGCGTACAAATCGTTGCGGAAGAGGACGAACACAAGTTCGACTTCGACCTGCTCGACCCGACCAAGATCATCCCCGAAGAGCTGGTGCCGATTACGCCGCTGGGCAAGATGGTGCTGAACCGTAACCCGGACAACTTCTTCGCCGAAGTCGAACAGGTCGCCTTCTGCCCAGGCCACATCGTGCCGGGTATCGACTTCACTAACGACCCGCTGCTGCAAGGCCGTCTGTTTTCCTACACGGACACACAGATCAGCCGTCTCGGTGGCCCGAACTTTCATGAGCTGCCGATTAACCGGCCGGTGACGCCGTTCCATAACGGCCAGCGCGACGCCCAGCATCGCACCGTGATCGACAAAGGCCGTGCGGCCTACGAGCCGAACTCGATTGATGGCGGCTGGCCGAAAGAAACCCCTCCGGCTGCTCAGGATGGCGGTTTCGAGACCTACTACGAGCGCGTCGACGCCAACAAGGTGCGTGAGCGCAGTGAGTCTTTTGGCGACCACTTCTCGCAAGCCACGCTGTTTTTCCACAGCATGAGCCACCACGAGAAAGAGCACATCATTGCGGCCTACAGCTTCGAGTTGGGCAAGGTGGAGCGCGAGTTTATCCGTGCCCGTCAGGTCAATGAGATTTTGGCCAATATCGACCTGGAACTGGCCAAGCGCGTTGCGCAGAACCTCGGTTTACCGGCGCCGACCAAAGGCACTGTGGCGCCGCGTAAGTCCTCGCTGAAAGAGTCGCCGGCATTGAGCCAGGTGAACCTGCTCTCGGGCGATATCAAGACGCGCAAAGTCGCGATCCTGGCGGCTAACGGTGTAGAGGGTGCAGCGATTGCCGCGCTGAAGAAGGCGCTGGAGGCTGAGGGCGCACACGCCAAGCTGCTGGGGCCGACGTCGGCACCGGTGACCACCGCCGATGGCAAGAGCCTGAAGGTGGATGCGTCAATGGAAGGTATTCCGTCGATTGCGTTTGATGCGGTGTTTGTACCGGGCGGCGCCAAGTCGGTGCAGGCATTGAGTGGCGATGGCGTGGCGTTGCACTTCCTGTTGGAGGCGTACAAGCATTTGAAGGCGATTACGGTTGCCAGTGATGCCAAGCCGTTGTTGGATCTGCTGAAGCTGGAAGTGGATGCGGGGTTGATCGTTGGGTCGGATGCCAAAGCATTTAAGGCGTTTTTCGCCGCGATTGCACAGCATCGGGTTTGGGATCGTGAGCCTAAGGCTAAGGCGATTCCGGCTTAAGTTATTGGTTGACCGTTAGACCGCTATCGCGGGCAAGCCCGCTCCCACACTTGGATGTATTCACAGTTCAAATGTGGGAGCGGGCTTGCCCGCGATGCTTTATTCCGCCTTGCGCGGCGTCAGCACAATCTGCGCCGGGATGTGTTTCACAACCTGCCGGTGAATTTTCAGGTCATATCCCGAATCAATTCGCTTCACCCGTTTGCTCAGCAACGTGGCCAGCCATGGGTAATCCTGGGTGCGCGGCGCCTGGATGGTCACGTCGCATTGGTAATTCACCACATCGGTGGCGATCGCATCCAATTGATGGCGAAGTTCTTCGATATCGGTGAGGTTCAGCGCAACCGTGGTGCTTTCAGCGGCCGGGTCGATGACCTTGGCTTGTGGTTTGGCTTCGGCAGCTTTTAAGGCGGCTTCGGCTTTATCCAACTCGGCTTTGCGGGCGTGGCTGATGGCGCTGTTTACGCCGCCGGTCAGCGCCGGGGCCTTGGGCATCAGTGCGCGGGCACGGCTCAGGGCAGTGGCGGCGGCGTTGACGTCACCTTTTTGCAGCACGATCTGGCTGCGCTGCAGGTAGGCTTCGGCCAATTGGCGCTGGTAAGCTTCCAGAGCCGGATCGTTGGGCGACTGGGCCTGCAAAGCGGCCAGCTCATCCTCGGCAGTGGCTAGCTCACTGCTGGCCAGGTTTTGATCCAGCTGCGCGATGGCCGCAGCGCGTGCGTCCAGTACCTCGGGGGTAGCGGGCGGTGTGCTTTGACAGGCGCCCAGCAGCAGGGAAAATGCGGCAAGGAGCAGATAACGGGCGTTGAACAGCTTCATTCCTGCGACTCTCTATTTGCGCAAAAAGCGAGCAAGTCTACACCCCTCGACGGGGCAGGACAAAACTCAGCAGAAAGAGGGCGGCCGCCGTGACGACAATCGACGGACCGGCTGGCGTGTCCTTGAACCACGACAGCGCCAGGCCCCCGCACACTGCTAGCATGCCCAACAGGCTGGCGCCGATCGCCATTTGCTCCGGTGACCGGGCGTGGCGCTGGGCGGCGGCTGCGGGAATGATCAGCAGCGAAGTAATCAACAATACGCCGACAATCTTCATCGCGACAGCAATCACCACCGCGATCAATAACATCAGGGTCATGCGCAGGGCCGGCACGGGCAAACCTTCCACCGTGGCCAGCTCTTCATGCACGGTGATCGCCAGCAATGGGCGCCACAGGGCCACCAGCAAGAGCAGCACCGCGGCGCTGCCGCCGAGGATCCAGGCCAGGTCGGTGGGGCTGATCGCCAGCAAGTCACCGAACAGGTAAGCCATCAGGTCGATGCGCACCTCATGCATGAAGCTCAGTACCACCAGGCCCAGGGACAGGGTGCTCGGCGCCAGGATGCCCAGCAGCGTGTCGGAGGCCAGCGGCTGGCGCTGTTGCAGGGTCACCAGCAGTACCGCCAGCAGCAGGCAGCCGACGGTGACGGCGATGGTGGGGCTCACATCCAGCAAAAAGCCCATGGCCACGCCCAACAGCGCGGCGTGCGACAACGTGTCGCCGAAGTAAGCCATGCGCCGCCAGACCACGAACGAGCCCAATGGGCCCGCCACCAGTGCCAAAGCCAAGCCTGCCAGCAGGGCGTAGAGCAGAAAATCAGCCATGCTTGCAGCTATCTCCATGGACGTGGGTATGGGGTGTGGCGGGATCGTCGACTACAGCGCCATGCAAATCATGAGCGTGGTCGTGATGGTGGTGGTAAATCGCCAGGCTCTGGGCGTTTTTTCCGAACAGTTCGACAAACGCCGGGTCGCTACTGACCTGCTCCGGGTGGCCGGAGCAGCATACGTGACGGTTGAGGCACACCACTTGGTCGGTGGTGCTCATCACTAAGTGCAGGTCGTGGGAGACCATCAGCACGCCGCAGCCATGGCGGTCGCGCAGGCGGGTGATCAGGCTGTACAGCTCGGCCTGGCCGGCGACGTCGACGCCTTGCACGGGCTCATCAAGCACCAGCAACTCGGGCTCGCGCAATAAGGCGCGGGCCAGCAGCACGCGCTGCATTTCGCCGCCGGAGATGCTTTGCACCGGGCTGTCGATCACCTGTTCGGCACCGACTTCCTTGAGCGCAGCCTGCGCGCGGGCGCGGTCTACACCGGGTACCAGGCGCAAAAAACGCAGCACGGACAGCGGCAATGTCGGGTCGACGTGCAGTTTTTGCGGCATGTAGCCCACGCGCAGCTTCGGCTTGCGCCACACGCTGCCGGTGTCAGGCTTGAGCAGGCCGAGCACGGCACGCACCAGGGTGGTCTTGCCGGCGCCGTTGGGGCCGATCAGGGTGACGATCTGCCCGGGCTCCACGCTGAGCGCGATGTTATCCAGCACGTTTTGCCCGGCGAACGTGACCCCAACCTGTTCCAGGCGGATTAACGCGTTGCTCATCAAGCCCCCTGGCAACCCGAGCAGAGCCCGACCACTTCGACCGTTTGCCCTTCGACCCTGAAGCCGACCTCGGCCGAGCTCTTGATAATGGCGTCGCTGATGCTTTTTTGTTCAAGCTCAATGGCGGCGTGGCACTCGCGGCAAATCAGGAACTGGCCTTGGTGCGCGTGTTCCGGGTGGTTGCAGCCGACGAAGGCGTTGAGCGAGGCAATGCGGTGCACTAGGCCGTTTTCCAGCAGGAAATCCAGCGCGCGGTACACCGTTGGCGGCGCGGCGCGGCGGCCGTCCTGCTCGCTGAGCACGCCCAGAATGTCATAGGCGCCCAGCGGCTTGTGGCTTTGCCACACCAGTTCCAGCACCCGACGACGCAACGCGGTCAGGCGAAGGCCCTTTTGTGCGCACAGGGTATCGGCCTCCGACAGCGCGGTGTGCACGCAGTGAGAGTGGTCGTGGGGACGGCTGGCAAGCGGTGTTTTAGGCATGAGCGGCGACAGACATTTGATAGAGACGTTATTATGTTACCCGTTCCTACGTCATTGAGTGGTCATCGTGTCCCGACTTTTTCCTGTTTTTGTCGTATTTGTCACCAGTTTGTTCGTCGCCGGGGCGGCGCAAGCCGAGGTCAAGGTGCTGACCAGTATCAAGCCGTTGCAGTTGATCGCCGCGGCGGTGCAGGACGGCGTGGCCGTTCCAGAAGTTTTGCTGCCGCCCGGCGCGTCACCGCATAACTATGCCTTGCGCCCATCCGACGTACGGCGCGTGCAGTCGGTGGACCTGTTGTATTGGATCGGCCCGGACATGGAGAGCTTCCTGCCGCGCGTGCTCAAGGGGCGTAGTCTGCCCACCGTGGCGGTACAGGACCTTGCGGGAATGAAACTGCGTCGTTTCGGTGAAGATAGCCACTCGCATGCCGACGATGCCGACGAACACGACCACGATCACCGCCCAGGCAGCCTGGATGCGCACTTGTGGCTGTCGACGGTTAACGCGCGTGTGATTGCTGCACGCATGGCGGCTGACCTCAGCACTGCCGACCCGGCCAATGCTGCGCGGTATCAGAGCAATGTGAAGGCGTTCGATGAGCGTCTGGATGCGTTGGACGCGCGCTTGAAAGCGCGTTTGGCGAGCGTGGGCAACAAGCCTTACTTCGTGTTCCACGAAGCCTTCGATTACTTCGAGGACGCTTACGGGCTCAAGCATACCGGCGTGTTCAGCGTTGCCGCCGAAGTGCAGCCAGGCGCCCAGCATGTAGCGGCGATGCGTACGCGGTTGCAGGAAGTCGGTAAGACCTGTGTGTTCAGCGAGCCGCCGTTGCGCCCGCGTTTGGCTGAGACACTGGTGGCTGGTTTGCCGGTGAAGTTGGCGGAGTTGGATGCGTTGGGTGGTTACACGCCAGCGACGGCTCAGGGTTATGAGCAGGTGCTGGAGAAATTGGGGAATGATCTGGCTGGGTGCCTGGACTCGCTCTAACCATTGCCGCATAACCAATGTGGGAGCGGGCTTGCCCGCGATGGCGGCGTGTCAGTCGACACCGCTATCGCAGGCAAGCCAGCGCCCACATTTTTTTGACCGAGTAGGCCTTTTAGAGCGCGAACGGCAGGTGGATGGTTACCTGCTGACGCTGCGCCAGCCGATGCTCAAACTCCGCCGGGTCATGAATCAACACATCCTGCCCGGCAAACGACTCCGCGGCGATCAGGCGTGACAGCCAGAACCGCACGCATGCCACGCGCAACAGGGTCGGCCACAACTCGGCCTCCTTGGCTGTAAACGGGCGCAGACCCGCGTAGGCGCCCAGCAGCGCACGGGCGCGTTGCCCATCGATCACCCCGTCCGCATCCGAGCACCAGTCATTCAAGGCAATCGCCACGTCATACAGCATTGGGCCTGAGCAGGCGTTGTAGAAGTCGATCAACCCTGTCAGATACGTGCCTTCGAACATTGCGTTGTCACGGAACAGGTCGGCGTGAACGTTGGCGCGTGGCAGGGCGAGGATCTCGGCCTTGTGGGTTTCGATCTCGGTCAGCGCATCTTGTAGCAGGCGCTGCTGCGCGTCGTTCAGGTGCGAAATAAGCTGCGCACCCTCAGTGAGCATCCAATCCAGCCCGCGATCGGTCTTGCGCTCCAGCACCTTTTCGCCTTGAGTGGCCAGGTGCAGATGGCCGAGCAGGTCGCCAACCTGGGCGCAATGCTGGGCGTTGGCGTCCTTGATGTGCTTGCCGGCCAGGCGCGGTTGCAGCAACGCCGGTTTGCCCTTCAGCTCGCGAAGCGCCACACCGTCGGTGGTGCGCAGCGCGTAAGGCACCGGCAGGTCGGCGTCATGAAGTACGTCGAGCAGTTCGATGAAGAATGGCATTTCTGCGACCGGGCCGCGTTCAACCAGGGTCAGGACGAACTCGCCCTGTTCCAGGCTGATAAAGAAATTGGTGTTTTCGCTACCGGCGGCAATCCCCTGGAAATCAAGCAGGCGGCCGAGCCCGTAAGGGGCGAGAAAGGTTTCCAGCTCGGGCCGAGCCAGCGGGGTGAACACAGACATGGTTAAAACTGCCAGTACGGGCGCCGTGGTGTGCGGCGCCAATTTAAGTTAAGAAATCATTTCCATTCGAAAATCTTCCATGACGGGATCAGCATATCCGGCTGGTCAGAGCGGATGAAGTTCGCATCGGTTCCGTCCGCGCGCACCAGGAAATACGGTGGCGCGCCCTTCACGGTGACCTTGATCGCGTACAGGAAACCGTTTTGGCGGTACTCCTGGATGGTTCTGTCACCCTCGGTGCGGATCGTGACTTCCGGGTCTCCTGAGGGCGCGGTGTCAGCTGCCGTGGCGGCCAGCGGCAAGAACGCAATCAAGCCGGTCAACAACAGGCGATTTACTGTACGCATGATAACCTTGTCCCTTTGTCGTCATTGGTCCGGCTATTCTAGCGCCTGACCCGCCGAAAAGGTTGATCCTGCTCATGAGCCAAGCCCCCCTCGTCCTGGTGGACGGTTCTTCTTATCTGTACCGCGCCTTTCACGCGCTGCCACCGTTGACCACCTCCAAAGGCCTGCCGACCGGTGCGGTCAAGGGCGTGTTGAACATGCTCAAAAGCCTGCGCAAGCAGTATCCGGGCAGCCCGTTCGCCGTCGTATTCGACGCCAAGGGTGGGACCTTTCGCGATGACATGTACGCCGAATACAAGGCCAACCGCCCGAGTATGCCCGATGACATGCGCCTGCAAATCGAGCCGCTGCACCAAAGTGTGATCGCCCTTGGCTTCCCGTTGCTGTGCGTCGAAGGCGTGGAGGCCGATGACGTAATCGGTACTTTGGCCCGCAGCAGTGCGGCGGCGGACCGCCCGGTGGTGATTTCTACCGGTGACAAAGACATGGCGCAGTTGGTCGACGGGCACATTACCTTGGTCAACACCATGACCGGTAGCGCGATGGACATTGAGGGCGTGAAGGAGAAATTCGGTGTCGCTCCGGAGCAGATCATCGATTATCTGGCGCTGATGGGCGATTCGTCGGACAACATCCCAGGCGTTCCGGGCATTGGGCCGAAGACTGCTTCCGGCCTTCTGGTGGGCGTAAACGGCGGCCTCAAAGAGCTTTATGAGCAGCTGGATATCGTACCGACCCTGCCGATCCGCGGGGCCAAGAATCTGCCGGCCAAGCTCGAAGAGCATAAGGAGATGGCATTCCTGTCCTATCAGCTGGCGACGATCAAGATCGACGTACCGCTGGATGTGGGGCTGGACGATCTGCACCTGATCGAGCCGGACCGCGAAAAGTTGCTGGAGCTGTATACGCTGCTTGAGTTCAAGAGCTGGATTGACGAGATTCAGCGCGATGCCAAGCGTGTTGAGCTCAAGGCGTCGACTGAGGCTGCTCCGGCTGCTGAAGAAGTGATTGAGGCGGCTGCGCCGGTGGAAGCGTCTTACACCACCATCCTTGACCAGGCCACGTTCGACACTTGGCTAAAAAAGCTGAATGCCGCAAAACTGTTTGCTTTCGACACCGAAACCACCGGGATCGACGCCCAGCAGGCGCAGTTGGTAGGCGTTTCCTTTGCCGTGCAGCCGCATGAAGCAGCCTACATCCCGCTGACCCATTCCTACATCGGCGCGCCGGAGCAGTTGGATCGCGACACGGTTCTGTTGGCGTTGAAGCCGCTGCTGGAAGACTCGACCAAGCTCAAGGTCGGGCAGCACGCCAAGTTCGACATGAACATCCTGGCCAACTGCGCCATCGGTGGCGACCCTGCGCAAGGCATCACCGTGCGCGGCATTGCCTTCGACACCATGCTTGAATCCTACGTGTTGAACTCCACCGCGACCCGGCATGACATGGACAGCCTGGCCAAGAAGTACCTGGACTACGACACCGTCAGCTTCCAGGACATCGCCGGCAAAGGCGCCAAGCAGCTGACGTTCGACCAGATCGCGCTTGAGCAGGCTGGCCCGTATGCCGCCGAAGATGCCGACGTGACCCTGCGCCTGCATCAGGCCTTGCATGCACAGCTGGCGGCCATACCGAGCCTGGCCAGTGTGCTGACGGACATCGAAATACCGCTGGTGCCCGTGCTGGCGCGTATCGAGCGCCAGGGTGCGCTGGTGGATAAAGAGCTGCTGGGTATCCAGAGCATCGAACTCGGTAACAAGATGGTTGAGCTGGAGCGCCAGGCGTTCGAGATCGCTGGTGAAGAGTTCAACCTGGGTTCGCCCAAGCAGCTCGGGGCGATTCTCTATGAAAAACTTGGCTTGCCGGTACTGAAGAAGACCGGCAAGGGCCAGGCGTCCACGGCTGAGGAAGTGCTGGCCAAGTTGGCCGAAGACGATTTCCTGCTGCCCAAGGTACTGATGCAGTACCGCAGCATGAGCAAGCTGAAAAGCACTTACACCGACCGCCTGCCGGAGCAGATTAACCCGCGTACCGGGCGCATTCACACGTCTTATCATCAGGCTGTGGCCGCGACCGGGCGCTTGTCGTCCAGCGATCCGAACCTGCAGAACATCCCGGTACGCACCGCTGAAGGGCGGCGGATTCGCCAGGCGTTTGTCGCGCCAAAAGGCTACAAGCTGCTGGCGGCGGACTATTCGCAGATCGAACTGCGGATCATGGCGCACTTGTCCAAGGACGAGGGCTTGATGAATGCGTTCCGTAACGATTTGGACGTGCACACCGCTACGGCGGCCGAGGTGTTCAAGGTTGAATTGGCTGAAGTCAGTTCCAACCAGCGTCGCAGTGCCAAGGCGATCAACTTTGGCCTGATTTACGGCATGGGCGCGCAGAAGCTGGGTAAAGACATTGGCGTCGATACCAAGACCGCCAAGGCCTACATCGATGTGTACTTCGCGCGCTACCCCGGCGTTCGCGAGTACATGGAACGCACGCGCGCCCAGGCGGCCGATCAAGGCTATGTCGAAACCTTCTTCGGGCGCCGGCTGTACTTGCCGGATATCAATTCCAACAAGCCTCAGGAGCGAGCGGCGGCCGAGCGCACGGCGATCAACGCGCCGATGCAGGGCACCGCAGCGGACATCATCAAGAAAGCCATGGTGTTGGTGGATAATTGGCTGACTGAGTCGGGCCTGGATGCCAAGGTCATCCTGCAAGTGCACGATGAACTGGTGCTGGAGGTGCGTGAGGATCTGGTTGCAGAGGTCAGCGAGAAGATCCGCGAGCACATGAGCGCGGCGGCCAAGCTGGATGTGCCTTTGGTAGTAGACGTGGGCGTTGGCGATAACTGGGACGAGGCGCATTGATTTCGCGGCTCTGCCGTCACCGGGCGTGGTGGCAGAGCGCTTTAGATCAGAAGCGGGCGCCAGTTATTTCCAATAGTTTTTTGGACCTGCCGGAACTTAACCCGTGAACTGCTACTCAGAGTTACTGAATGGGTGGTGAAGCCCTTCAATGCTCCTATGTTGTGTTAAGTGTTGGCAGATATCTGGACCCCGCCCTAGCGGTCCGGAACTTGGACCCCGAACTTCCCCTCCCCATACGAAGTCCGGGGTTTTTTTTGCCTGCAGAAAAGTTATTCCGCGATTTCCGCGCCTTTGTCGGCTAACTCCATCCAACCGGCCAGCACAGTGTAGGCGTCTTCCAGGCCCATGCGCTTAGGCGCTGAGAACAGCTGGATGGTGATCGCATCACCCCAACCCTTACGGATTTCGGACTGCACTTTGAGCAGCGTGTTCTTGGCCGCGCCGTAGGTCAGCTTGTCGGCCTTGGTCAGCAGGATATGCATCGGCATGCCGCTGGCGACGGCCCAATCGAGCATCAACAGGTCGAAGTCGGTCATTGGATGACGGATGTCCATCATCAGAATCAGCCCCTTCAAACTCTCGCGACCACCCAGATAAGCCTCCAGGTGACGCTGCCAGTGCAGCTTCAACGGGATGGGTACTTTTGCATAACCGTAGCCCGGCAGGTCGACCAGACGCCGATCATCGTCTAGCTTGAAGAAATTGAGAAGTTGCGTGCGGCCCGGGGTTTTCGAGGTGCGCGCCAGGCTGGCGTGGGTCAGGGTGTTCAACGCGCTGGATTTGCCGGCGTTGGAACGGCCAGCAAAGGCGACTTCAAAGCCTTCGTCATCGGGGCATTGGTCCACTTTGGCGGCGCTGAGCATGAACGTGGACTGTTGGCACAGGCCGAGGATGGGGTTCTTGAGTTGCATGAGATTTCCGATGTGGGCGGTGCCGAAAAAGGGTGCGGCAAGCGGTGTCGTTTCCGTTTCAGTAGCGCCAGTATATAATGCCGCAGATTTTGTGTGTGCTTTGTCCCAGCGAAGGATGAAGTTCACGGGAGCGAAAGACCTTCATTGCGCATTAGAACGCAAAACGCTCTCAAACCCTGAAAAGGTCGATGTATGACCCGATGGTTGCTCGCTTTTGGTGTCCTGATTCCGCTTTACGGCGCTCAGGCTACACAGGATCCGGAGGCGGTGTACAACCGAGTTTGCGTGGCTTGCCATGCTGGCCAACTGCCCAATGCCCCTAAACGGGGTGACCAGGTAGCTTGGGCGCCCAGACTGGCGCAAGGTATGGACACGCTGGTGCAACACGTGACCCAGGGTTTCAAGGCAATGCCGCCGCGTGGTTTGTGCATGGACTGCAGTACTGAGGATTACCAGGCCATCATTGAGTTGATGGTGAGTAAACCCGGTAGATAACTCTTAAACCCTTAGCCGTAGTTGGATTAGCTGATGAACAAACTGATCGTGAGTCTGCTGTTGACCTTGGGCATCACCGGTGTTGCCCATGCTGCAGGCGACGCTACAGCGGGCCAGGCGAAAGCCGCCGTGTGTGGTGCTTGCCATGGACCGGATGGCAATAGCCCGGCGCCGAATTTCCCCAAACTGGCCGGCCAGGGTGAGCGTTACCTGACCAAGCAGATGCACGACATCAAGGACGGCAAGCGCACGGTGTTGGAAATGACCGGCCTGCTGACTAACCTCAGCGATCAGGACCTGGCGGACATCGCGGCGTATTTTGCCAGCCAGAAGGGCAGTGTGGGAGCTGCCGATCCGAAGCTGGTCGACAAAGGCCAGGCGTTGTTTCAGGGTGGCAAGCTCGCTGAAGACCAGCCCATCGGCGGCATGCCCGCCTGTAAGGCTTGCCACATCGCAGGCGGCAGTGGCCTGGCAGAGGCTGGCTTCCCTCACCTGAGTGGTCAGCACGCCCAATACACCGCCAAGCAATTGAAGGAATTCCGCGAGAAGGTTCGCTACATCGATGGCGATGCCAGCAACAAAATGATGACTGACATTGCGGCAAAGCTGTCGGATAAAGATATTGAAGCACTGTCCAGCTATATCCAGGGCCTGCACTGATGAGTCCGGCGACGTTAACGCTCGATTAATCCATCGATGCAAGCATAAAAAGGGTGGCTTAGGCCGCCCTTTTTTGTGGCAGGTGCCGGTACACTAACGAACTCATGCCCGCGTAGACCTGTCACAACTAAAGGTCGCGTGAGGCGACTTTATTTGTCCAGGAGTAAAGCATGCGTAATCTGATCCTCAGCGCCGCTCTCGTCACTGTCAGCCTCTTCGGCATGACCGCACAAGCTGCCGACGTGCCGCTTGAAGCCGGTAAAACCTACGTTGAATTGGCCAACCCGGTCCCGGTTTCGGAGCCAGGCAAGATCGAAGTGGTGGAGCTGTTCTGGTATGGCTGCCCGCATTGCTACGCCTTTGAGCCGACCATCAATCCATGGGCCGAAAAACTCCCGTCTGACGTTAATTTCCGTCGCATCCCGGCCATGTTCGGCGGCCCATGGGATGCCCATGGTCAGCTGTTCCTGACCCTGGAAGCCATGGGTGTGGAGCACAAAGTCCACAACGCCGTGTTCGAAGCTATCCAGAAGCAAGGTAAGCGCCTGACCAAGCCTGAAGAAATGGCTGATTTCGTCGCCACTCAAGGCGTCGACAAGGATAAGTTCCTGGCTACCTTCAACTCCTTCGCCATCCAAGGTCAGATCAAGCAGGCCAAGGAACTCGCGCAGAAATACGGCGTGCAAGGCGTACCGAGCATGGTCGTCAACGGCAAATACCGTTTCGACCTGGGCACTACCGGTGGTCCTGAGCAAACCCTCAACGTTGCCGACCAACTGATCGCCAAAGAGCGCGCAGCCAAGTAAGGGGCCTACCATGCGCCGCTGGGGTACTGAACGCGTCGTTGGCCTGCACGACCCGCAGGTCAACGAGCACCACCTGGAAACCACAGGCCTGCCGGCAGACAGCCGCTTGCGCCTGCTCAGCTTCAATATTCAGGTGGGCATCAGTACCGAGAAGTATCGGCACTACATCACCCGTGGTTGGCAGCACCTGCTGCCACACAACGGGCGGGCCGTTAACTTGCAAAAGATCGGCCATCTGCTGAACGACTTCGACTTGGTCGCCCTGCAGGAGGTCGACGGCGGCAGCATACGCTCCGGCTACATCAACCAAGTGGAACACTTGGCCCAGCTCGGCGCGTTCCCGTACTGGTATCAGCAACTCAACCGCAACCTCGGGCGCCTGGCGCAGCACAGCAATGGTGTGCTCAGCCGCTTGAAGCCGACTGCCATCGAAGATCACCCCTTGCCAGGCCCTAAGGGCCGGGGGGCGATCCTTGTGCGTTTCGGCGAAGGCCCTGAAGCCTTGGTCGTGGTGATGATGCACCTGGCGCTCGGGGGGCGTACGCGCAACCTGCAGCTCGCCTATATTCGTGAATTGATTGGCAACTACAAACACCAGGTACTGATGGGTGACATGAACACCCATGCCAACGACCTGCTGCAGAATTCCCCGTTGCGGGACCTCGGGCTACTGGCGCCGCAAGTCGAAGCCACGTTTCCCAGCTGGCGCCCGCAACGCTGTCTTGACCATATCCTGCTTAGTCCCACCCTCACGCTCGAAAGCGTGCAGGTGCTGGCGCAGCCCATCTCCGATCACCTGCCGGTCGCGGTAGAGATTCGTCTGCCGGGTTCGCTCACGGCTGATGCATTACCCGCGTTGAGCCCAGGCCCTCGCGGACCCCTTGCATGAGCGACGACACCCAGCGCTGGAAAGAGAAATACCTCAAAAGCATCGAGCAGCAAGACAAGCTCGAGCGCCGCTGGGCTGCCCGCCTCGACCTGCTGCGCAGAGGTCTGGTGCGCAGCACGCTGGCGGCGGAAGGGACCGACCGCGCGGTCGACCGATGCATGAAGGAGATGCGCGACGTGGTGCGTACCGACGACATGGACGCCGCCCTCGCCGCCTTGCTGCCGCGTTTGGAAAAAGCCGTGCTGGATTCGGAGCAGCGCCGCGAAACGCGCGTCGACCAGATGAGCACTGCACTCACAGCCCTGGTCGCGCAGCTGCAAAAGCTGCCGCTGCCGCGTGAGGTGGCCCGCCCGCTGAAAACCTTCGCCAAGCAACTGGATAGCCGAGTCGGACAGGCGCGGGAGATTCCGCTGCTACTCAGTGAGCTGAGCAGCCTGCAGGGGCAAGCCCTCAATAACCTGGAGCCGGACGGCGAAACCACGCGCCCTGGGCCAGGCCTGCTGCAACGCCTGTTTGGCGCGAAGGAAGTCTCAAATGACGCGCCGCTGGTCGAAGCCACGCCAGAGCTGGCTGCACCAAAGCCCGTTGCGCCCAAACCCGCGCCTGAGCCTCAAGAGCCGGCGCAATCCGAAGAACTGACAAAAGCTTTGCGCGCCTTCGCGCCGTTGCCGCAAGCACCGACACCCTCGCAGCCTGAACGTGTTGCACCCGCTGCGCCCGTCAAAGTGGCAGAGGCCGCTGGTGAAACATTTGTGTTCGAAGCTCCGGCATCAGTGGAGGCTGCCGTCCTGTCTGTCGAGGCGCCTGAACCCGAGACGCCTGTGCCGCCGACAGAGGAAGCTGCTCCCGAAAGCGCGCTCGCCGCATTTATCGAAGAGCCGCAGGCTGCGGTCGACACGCCGGAGCAAACCACCATCGGCAGTCTGTCCCTGCCGCCGGTGCTGGAGAGCCCCGAGCCCGATCCGGATGAACTGCAATCGGACGGCATCTACGCTCTGCCTGACTCGCCGGAGCCTTCCTACAGCTCCGTCGCCAAGCATATTGAAGACACTTTGCTCGGCCTGCTGGAAGACCTGTCGCTGCCTGAGCGTCACCGGCCCCAGGCCGAAGCCATGCGCGAGCGCCTGGCCCACGGCTTGAACTGGTACGAGCTGCTGCCGATCCTCGACGACCTGGCCGTGCTGATGCTGGCGATCACCGACAGTGGCCAGCACGAGTTCGAAGCCTACCTCAAGCAGCTCAACGAGCGCCTCGAGGCATTCCAGGGCCACCTGCAGGTAGCCAGTGAAGGCCATGCCGACAGCCGCTCGGCCGCGCAGGAGCTGGACACGCAGATTCGTGAACAGGTCGACGGTCTGCAAAGCAGCGTGCAGGACGCGGCCGATCTGGACAGCCTCAAGCACGTGCTGGAGAGCCACCTCGAAGGCCTGCTCGGCACGATGGACGCGCACCAGCAGCAGCGTGACCAGCGCGAGCAGGAAGTGGCAGCGCGCCTCAAAGGTCTGGCTGAGCGGGTGGCGAGCATGGAGCAAGAAGCCCAAGGCTATCGCGAGCATCTGGAAGTACAGCGCCAGAAGGCTTTGATCGATCCGCTCACCGGCCTGCCCAATCGTGCGGCCTGGAGCGAGCGCCTGGATCATGAAGTGAATACCTGGCACCAGAGCGGCAATAACCTGTCGCTGGCCATGCTGGACCTGGACCATTTCAAGCGCATCAACGACGGCTACGGTCACCTGGCGGGCGACAAGGTGCTGAAGATCATCGCTAATGTGTTGCGCAAACGCCTGCGCCCCACTGACTTTATCGCGCGTTTCGGTGGTGAAGAGTTTGTGTTGCTGATGCCGGACTCAGCCTTGACGGATGCCCTCGCCGTGGGCGAAGTGCTGCGTGCCGCGATCGAAGCGTGCCCTTTCCACTTCAAGGGCGAGCCGGTAACGATCACGGTCTCCATGGGTGTGGCGCAGTTCCAGCCGGGTGAGCGCAGTGACCTGGCGCTCAAGCGCGCCGATGAGGCGCTTTACCGTGCGAAGGCGGCGGGACGTAATCAAGTGCAGGCGGCCTAAAATATGTTCCATTTTTGTAATTTGGCCGCTCAGCCACGAACGGTACGTTACACTATTGCATTATCGTCTTCAGCGTAATGTCTTCTGCTATGAAATCCTTTTGCATCGCCTTTATGTTCCTCCTGCTCGCCGGCTGCGCCAGTGGCCCGCGCCTGGACACCAGCCACCCGTCGGTCAACCACGATAACCGCGTGCAGTTCGTGGTCGTCCATTACACCGCAACCAACCTTGAACGCTCCCTGGCGCTGTTAACCCACGGCCAGGTCAGCAGTCATTACCTGATCGGTGACGACGCCTCTGGCACCATTTACAAATTGGTGGACGAGAGCCAGCGTGCCTGGCACGCCGGGCAAAGCGAGTGGATGGGCCGTACCTGGCTCAACTCCAGCTCCATCGGTATCGAGATCGTCAACCCAGGCTATCGCGACACACCGACGGGCCGTGTCTGGTACCCGTATTCCGAGGCGCAGGTGCAGTCGTTGGTGGTGTTGCTCAAGGACATCAGCAAGCGCAATGGCATCGATCCCAAGAACATCATCGGCCATAGCGACATCGCGCCGCTGCGCAAGCTCGATCCGGGCCCGTTGTTTCCGTGGAAGCGTTTAGCGGCTGAGGGTTTGGGGATCTGGCCGGACGCGCAAGTCGTTGCTCGATTCCAAGTGCAGTACGCGGCTGACCTGCCGAGCGTCACCTGGTTCCAGGAAGAGCTGGCACGCCTGGGCTACCAGACACCGCAGACCGGCGAGTTGGATGTCGCCACACGGCATGTGATCGCGGCGTTCCAGATGCACTTCCGGCCAGCGCTGTTTGATGGCACGCCGGATGCTGAAAGTGCTGCGATATTGCGCGCATTGAACCGCAGTTAAGCGTGTAAGCCGATTCAAAATGTGGGAGCGGGCCCGCCACAGCAAGCCCGCTCCCACATTTCGTTCGGCGCGGCCGGTAGGTAACCCGAGTCGTCAGACTACAGCGGCAACGCCATATAGAACTGCGTACCTTGCCCCGGCCGCGAATACACACCCATGCGGCCACCGTGCAGTTGCACGATCTCTTTGCACAGTGCCAGCCCCAGGCCGGCGCCGCCTTTCTTGCGGCCCACCTGCACGAAGGGTTCGAAAATCCGCCCCTGCTGGCCGTAGGCGATGCCTTCGCCGTTATCTTCGACGCTGATAATCACGCGCTCGCCATGGCGGCGTGCCTGCAGGCGAATTTGCCCGCCATCGGCGGTATGGCGCAATGCGTTGCCTAACAGGTTGTCGAGTACACGCTCAAGCTGAGCCTGGTCTGCATACAGCCTGGGCAAATCAGGTTGGGCTTCCACCAGCAATTCGATGTTCTGAGCACTCGCCAGCTCAGTGAAACGCGCCCGTGCGTGCTCCAGCAGGTCGGTGACATCACAGGGCCCCAAGGTGAGTTTTTGCAGGCCATTCTGGTAGCGCGAAAAGTTGAGCAAGTCGTTGATCAACTGCATCAGGCGCTGCATTTCTTCATTGACCGTATCCAGCAAGTCCGCTTCACGGGAATCCGCCGGAAACTTTGCCCGCTCGCGGAACAGGCCGAAGGCCATGTGCATGCCGGTCACCGGCGTGCGCAGTTCGTGGGAGGCACGCAACACGAATTCGCTGCGCACGCGCTCAAAGGCACGCTGTTCGGTGACGTCATGCAACACCATCACTGCCCCGAGGATATGCCCCTGGGTGTGGCTGACCGGCGTCAGGCTGTAGGTCAGCAGGCGCAGTTCGCCTTCAACCTCCACTTCCAGATCTTCCGGCGCCCGCTCGAGGTTGCCGCCGCGCAGTACTAGCTGCAACTGTTCATCCATTTCCGCGCGGCCCAGCGCCTCGCCCAAGCCCTGGCCTAAACGTGCCTCGTCCCAGCCCAACTGGCGCTGAGCGACGGGGTTGAGATGCTCCAGGCGGCCTTGGCGGTCGATCATCAACAGACCGTCGTCGATGCTGTCGAGCACCGCTTGCAGGCGCTGCTGGCCAGCCAGCAATTCATCGACATTGGTCGCCTGATGCTGGCGCAACGCTTCGGCCATGATGCCGAAGCGCCGGGTCAGCAGGTTCATTTCCGCTGCTGAAGAGATCGGCAGCGTCACTTCGAAATCGCCCTGCCCGATCTTGTCGGCGGCTTTGGCCAAGGCTTCGATCGGCCCGCCAAAGCGCCGGGCGATGCCATGGGCGGTGATGAAGCCGATGATCAACACCGCCAGGCCCACCAGGCCCAGAAGACCGGCAATCAACAGCGCTCGGTCGCGGGATTTGTGTTCGCTGGCGTTGATATTCTCCAAGGCTTGTTTGTGTTCGGAGATCAGGCCGTTGCGCAACGCATTAAAGGTTTCGGTCAGCTTTTGGTTTTTATTGTTGATCAGCGAGCTTTGCTGGGCCTCGTCAAATGCCTTGATAAAATTCAGGTAGTCAACGCGTGCCTGGCTGAACCCGCTGAGCCTGCCGTCTTGCTGTTCATGGGCGATACCCTCATCCAGCAAGGCGAAGTATTGCTGTTTTGAGGTTTTCAGCACCTCGGGGTCCGGTTTCTCCTGCAACATCAGGATCAACTGGTCGCCCAAGGTCTGGCGCAGCTTGAGGCCAAGGTCCAGGGTGATGAAGTTGCTGCGGATCAGCGACTCCTGGCTCTTGGCCATTTGCATAACACTGACCAGTCCCAGGACCAGTCCCAGCAGGGCGACGGTGATCAGCGCTGAGATACTCAGGAATAAACGAGTGCGCAGTTTCATCGCTAGCTTCATAAGGTACAGCTCACAAGTTGTACTGTTTGCGTTTGCGGTACAGGGTCGACGCGTCGATGCCGAGAGTACGGGCCGCCTGGTCCAGGGTGTCGCTGGTGGCAAGTACCGCGCCGATGTGGGCTTTCTCCAGCTCATCCAGGCTCAACGCCGCGCCAATACGCGGTGCATTGTTGGTCGGCTGTTCGGCCATGCCGAGGTGGCTGATTTCAACCTTTTCCTGTGGGCAGATAATGCTGGCTCGCTCTACAACGTTTCGTAGCTCTCGAATATTCCCTGGCCAGCGGTAGTTGAGCAGCGCTTCTCGGGCGTCATCGCTGAAACCGCGAGCGGGCCGCGCGTACTCTTTGACGAAGCGCGCCAGGAAGCGGTCGGCGAGGGTCAGGATGTCTTCGCTACGTTCACGCAGCGGCGGCAGGTGCAAGGTGATGACGTTGAGGCGATAGAGCAAGTCTTCGCGGAAACGGCCGTCGCGCACCATGTCTTCGAGGTTCAGGTTGGTGGCCGCCAGGATGCGCACATCGGCGCGCCGGGTGACCGGGTCGCCTACGCGCTCATATTCTTTGTCCTGAATGAAGCGCAATAACTTGGGTTGTAAGGTGAGGGGAAAATCGCCGATCTCGTCGAGAAAAAGCGTGCCGCCGTCCGCTTGGTTGACGCGGCCCAAGGTGCTCTCACTGGCACCGGTAAACGCACCACGGCTATGGCCGAACAATTCGCTTTCCATCAGCTCGGCCGTGAGTGACGGGCAGTTGATGGTCACGCAGGACTTCTTCGAGCGCTTGCTCCAGCCATGAATAGCCCGGGCCAATTCACCTTTACCGGTACCGGACTCGCCGAGGATCAAGATGTTGGCGTCGGTGCCCGCGACTTGGCGCGCGGTCTCCAGCACCACCATCATGGCCGGGCTGTGGGAATCGAGGCCGTCTTTGGGTTGGCGCACTTCGCCTTCCAGCGCTTCCAGGCGTGCCGAGAGTTGGCGCACTTCCAACTGCTTGGCGGTGGCCAGGCGCAATTGGTCAGGGCTGCATGGCTTGACCAAGTAGTCGGCGGCACCGGCCTGGATCGCGTCGACCGCGGTATCCACGGCGGAATGCGCGGTAACAATCACCACGCGCATCCACGGCGCCTGAATGCGCATCTGGGCCAGTACGTCCAGGCCATTGTCTTCGCCCAGGCGCAGGTCCAAAAAGCACAGGTCGAACACCTGGCGTTGCATCAGGGCGTCGGCTTGGGCGGCGCTGTTGGCGGTGGCTACGGTATAGCCTTCATCTTCCAGGCAGTAACGGAAGGTGCGAAGGATCGCGGATTCGTCATCCACTAAAAGAATACGGCCTTGAAGTTCCTTGGCTGATTCCATCTGTCCCGCGCTCCTTAATATGAATGATGGTGTTTAGTCCCGGAATAATCGGGCAAGTTGCATGGTTTATTCTGATTGATAAAAAGCACCTTCGCGCAGGTATCTGCACACCCCTCTACAAACGCGCTGGTTGATGGCGTTTTCATGCCCTCTTGCCACTTCGGCAACTCGATATCCGATTTCGATCCCTTGACCCGACCATTGACCATCGTGCATTTCGCACGGCCTGGATAGGGGCATCGTGCAGGATGCTGGGCTCAGCGGCTGTAATGTATTTATAACCATCTGATTCTATTGAGTTTTATTTTGTAAAAGATCTGGCATGCACCCTGCAATACCTCTCCCAACAGTGTCATGACCGAATATTCAGAATGCGGGAGAAATGCAGCATGACTCGCCAAAGCCTCAGCCAATTGCGTGTATCGCCACTGCGCTTGCAGCAAGGTCTGTTCGCCAGCCTGGCCTTGATGGTCACGTTGATTGCCGGCCAGCAGATGCAGCATTGGCAGCAGAGTCAGCAGCAAGCCCCCCAATTTGAACGTCCGATGATGACCCAGACCCATTTCCGTTCCGTTGGCAGCGCGACTGCCGATGTAACCGCCCCGCAATTGAGAGTGGCTGACCAGGGTTCGACCCTGGGCGAATTGCCCGCTCAAGAGCGTTGGGTGTTCTAGGCAACAAAAGGTCGCTTGTGTTGAGCGGCGCACTGCACTACCGCTGTTACCCCTCTAGAAGCGTAAGGAGAATTACCATGTTGAGTTGGGCAATCACATTTCTGATCATCGCCATTGTGGCTGCAGTCCTGGGCTTCGGTGGTATCGCGGGCACCGCCACGGGTATCGCAAAAATTCTGTTTGTGGTCTTCCTGGTGATGTTCATCGCTTCGTTCTTCTTTGGTCGTCGCGGCCGAGGCTGAATATGACCACTTTGTCTATCAAAGCCATTGCTGCCGCCCTGCTCTTGGGCGGTAGCGGCCTGGTGATGGCCGCCAATGACGGCCAATCCCGGGCCAACGAGTTGCTCAGTGCGGACAAGCAGTACCGCGAAACCTGGCAAAGCGTGGTGAAGAAAGAAGAGCGCCTGCCGGAATGGGTGATGAACCTGTCGGGTACGGCCGAACAAATGAATGCGCTGGAAGAAGATGGCGAGAAATACTTGGTCGGGCCGCTCTGCGAAACAGCAGATACCTGCTTGAACAAGCGCCTGATCGTTGCCTTCAGCTACGACAAGGAAGATGCCTACGCCATGTTGGTACAAGTCCCGGCCGGTCTGCCGGCAGACAAGTCCCCGACACGGCATGCCGACTACCGTTTCATCGGTAAGCCGAACGAAGGCATGCAAAAGCTGCTGATGGAGCAGCTTAAGAAAGATCCGAATTGGTACTAGGTTCCGTCTGACGCTTCTGTCGTCAACGGGGCCGGCGTCCATAGAAAGAAGCTCCTTCGCTTCTTTCTGTCTGCATCGCCCGCCAAGGGTGATGCATGACCAGGGGGCCGGGTTGCTCTGATCCATCGAGATCGGCGTGACCTACGGGTACAGGGAGTGCCTGCGCAAGGGCCGGGTCAGGCAAAAAGCTGCGACGCAAGTTCACAAGTCCTCAAGCTTGCTGAACTTGCGGCGGGCTTATGGCACCCATTGCCCATCTTGTATGTTGTCCATAGCCGCTATTTTCTTTTCTGTCTCTTCGCAAACATTACTTGGTGTGTCGCGGTGACCTTCTATCGAGAAAATTTTGCGCGTGCCATAGGACATATCCGACGCCAAGCTCATCAAATCCCAGGCATTTTTGCCAGCGACTGAAGGTCGTCCAAAATCTCTGAGCGAGCCGGTATTGGCCGGTTAACGGCATATTCACCTGCCTAAATGGCGTATTTGAACTGACCGTTCGGACAGTTATTTACAAAAAAAGCCATGCCGATTCGGCATAGGGTAGGCGTTTACGGCATTAGACGTCGCTCTCTTGCATGGGAATAGTTGCGCCTTTTTTCGCCTGCCAGTAAGCCATTTCGGCCATGCGGCGGTGACCTTCTACGGAGGCAGATGCACACACTTTTTCGCTTCCGAGCGTTCCAGATGGCGCATTTGCCTTAAGTCCACTTGAAGTAAGGGTAATGACATGAAGAAGGCAAAGCTAAGCCTCGCCTGGCAGATCCTCATCGGTTTGGTGTTGGGGATCGCAATCGGTGCAGTGCTCAACCATTTCAGTGCTGAAAAAGCCTGGTGGATCAGCAATGTGTTGCAGCCGGCGGGCGATATCTTTATCCGCCTGATCAAGATGATCGTGATCCCGATTGTGATTTCCTCGCTGATCGTCGGCATCGCCGGTGTGGGTGACGCGAAGAAGCTCGGTCGAATCGGCGTCAAAACCATCCTTTACTTCGAAGTGGTCACCACCATCGCTATCGTGGTCGGCCTGTTGCTCGCCAACCTGTTCCACCCAGGTGCCGGCATCGACATGAGTACCCTGGGTACCGTCGATATCTCCAAGTACACGGCCACTGCCGCCGAAGTGCAGCATGAGCATGCGTTCATCGAGACCATCCTCAACCTGATTCCCTCGAACATTTTCGCCGCCGTCGCCCGTGGCGATATGCTGCCGATCATCTTCTTCTCGGTACTGTTCGGCTTGGGCTTGTCGAGCCTCAAGCCGGAACTGCGCGAGCCGCTGGTAACCATGTTCCAGGGCGTGTCCGAGAGCATGTTCAAAGTCACCCACATGATCATGAAGTACGCCCCCATCGGCGTATTTGCCCTGATCGCGGTGACCGTCGCCAACTTCGGCTTCGCCTCCTTGCTGCCGCTGGCCAAGCTGGTGATCCTGGTTTACGTCGCCATCCTGTTCTTCGCGTTTGTAGTGTTGGGCTTGATCGCGCGCCTGTTCGGCTTCTCGATCCTTAAGCTGATACGCATCTTCAAAGACGAGCTGGTCCTGGCTTACTCCACCGCCAGCTCCGAGACCGTGCTGCCGCGTGTGATCGAGAAGATGGAAGCCTACGGCGCGCCAAAAGCCATTTGCAGCTTCGTGGTGCCGACCGGCTACTCGTTCAACCTCGACGGTTCGACGCTGTACCAGAGCATCGCCGCTATCTTTATCGCCCAGCTGTACGGCATCGACCTGTCGATCGGCCAGCAACTGATGCTGGTGCTGACGCTGATGGTCACCTCCAAAGGCATCGCTGGCGTACCGGGCGTGTCCTTCGTGGTGCTGCTGGCCACCTTGGGCAGCGTGGGTATCCCGCTGGAAGGCCTGGCGTTCATCGCCGGTGTCGACCGCATCATGGACATGGCGCGTACCGCCTTGAACGTGATCGGCAACGCGTTGGCCGTACTGGTCATCTCTCGCTGGGAAGGCATGTACGACGACGCCAAGGGCGAGCGCTACTGGAACTCCCTGCCGCACTGGCGCAGCAAGCCAGCTTCGCCAACCGCGCAAGCTACCCGCGGCTGATAGCACGACTGCTTTGAGACAAACCCCGGGAAATCCGGGGTTTGTCGTTTCTGCCAGCCCCGCTATCATTCGCCCATCTTTCGGGGGATTTAACTGATGCTCAATGGCCTGTGGCTTGGCTTTTTTGTCGTGGCAATGGTGTCAGCACTGGCGCAATGGCTGATTGGCGGTAATGCCGGGATTTTTGCGGCAATGGTGGAAAGCATTTTCGCCATGGCCAAACTGTCGGTGGAAGTGATGGTGCTGCTGTTCGGCACCCTGACCTTGTGGCTGGGCTTCTTGCGCATCGCCGAAAAAGCCGGGATCGTCGACTGGCTGGCCAAGGCTCTGGGCCCACTGTTTCGCCGCCTGATGCCGGAAGTACCGGCCGGCCACCCCGCCATTGGCTTGATCACCCTTAACTTCGCCGCCAATGGCCTGGGCCTGGACAACGCCGCCACGCCTATCGGCCTGAAAGCCATGAAGGCGCTGCAGGAACTCAACCCCATCCCCAACACCGCGAGTAACGCGCAGATTCTGTTCCTGGTGCTCAACGCGTCTTCGCTGACGCTGTTGCCGGTGACCATCTTCATGTACCGCGCTCAGCAAGGCGCCGTCGACCCGACGCTGGTGTTCCTGCCAATCCTGCTGGCTACCAGCGCTTCGAGCTTGGTGGGTCTGCTCTCGGTGGCGGTAATGCAGCGCCTGCGGCTGTGGGACCCGGTGGTGCTGGCTTACCTGATTCCCGGCGCGCTGATCCTCGGTGGCTTTATGGCGCTGTTGGCGACCTTGTCCGCCACGGCGTTGGCCGGCTTGTCTTCGATCCTCGGCAACCTGACGCTGTTCGGCCTGATCATGTTGTTTCTAGTGATTGGTGCGCTGCGTAAGGTCAAGGTGTACGAAGCGTTTGTCGAAGGCGCCAAAGAGGGCTTCGACGTTGCCAAGAACCTGCTGCCGTATCTGGTGGCGATGCTCTGCGCGGTGGGCGTGTTGCGCGCATCCGGCGCCTTGGACTTTGGCCTGGAAGGCATTCGCCACGTGGTGGCCTGGACGGGCATGGACACGCGTTTTGTCGACGCGTTGCCGACCGCGATGGTCAAGCCGTTCTCCGGCAGTGCCGCGCGGGCCATGCTGATCGAGACCATGCAGACCCAGGGCGTGGACAGCTTCCCGGCGTTGGTGGCGGCGACGATCCAAGGCAGTACGGAGACCACCTTCTATGTGTTGGCGGTGTACTTTGGCTCGGTGGGGATCCAGCGGGCACGGCATGCCGTGGGATGTGCGTTACTGGCTGAGTTTGCTGGCGTCGTGGCGGCGATTTCGGTGTGCTACTGGTTCTTTGGTTAAGGCTTAGATTGCTATCGCAGGCAAGCCAGCTCCCACCTGTTTGAATGTATTTACACATCAAAATGTGGGAGCTGGCTTGCCTGCGATGAGGCCCTCAGCGTTTCGCAGCAGTATTGCCCTGCTGCACCACCCAATCCACCACCTGCTTATTCAACTGATCCCCCGCCTGCCCAAACGCAGCCACTACGGCCGGTACCTTGGTGTCACCCACCGGCTGGCGCACCTCAAACCGCCGGCTGGCGATAATCCGCTGATCACTCCCGCGCACCAACCGCGCATCCAGGCGGATCACTACTTCCACCGCACTGGCGCGATACTCACTCTGAAACGCCTGCAACTGCCCGCCGAGCTCATAGTCGGCCTGCAGGTTCGTCTCGTCGGTGCTCAGCAGCGTCACGCGCCCATCGCGCTGGAAGCCGTCCATAAAGCGATTGCGCAGCAACACCGGCGTCGGGTCGCTCCAGCGTGAGTTCGCGTAGCTGCTGATCAGGTTGCCATTGGGCACCACGGCAATGCGCGGGCTGTCGAGGAATTCGCTGCTCTGCGGCTTGGACACGCGCAACGACCAGCTGACCGGTGTGCCTTGGGAGACTGTCTGGGCCGAAGCCAGGCGGTACACGTCGGAGGGGTCGGCCTTGGGCAGAATCGAGCACGCGCTGATCAGCGCGAGGGCCACGGGGGCGATCAGTTGGTAAGCGCGCTTCATGGCGTGAACTCCTTATTCTTGTCGCTGCCCAGCAGGTAACCGCTGGGGTTGGCTTCCAGGCGGCGAGAGATGGCGCGCAGCGAACCCAGGGTTTCGCGCAGCTCGCGCACGGCCGGCGCCAGTTCGTTGAGGCCTTGCATGCCGCTGTTCACTGAGTCCTTGTTGTTGGTCAGCAAGGTGTTGATGGTCGCGGTGCTTTGCTCGAGGGATTTCATCGCTTGCTCGGCGCTGCCGAAGGCTTGCTTGCCTTGTTCGTTGAGTAAGCCGTTGGCGTTGCGCATCAGCACGGTGGTTTGCTCCAGGGCGGCAGTCGCCTGTTTGCTCACCTGCATCAATTGCTGCATCACCACTTTGATGTCGCCGCGCTGCTCGGCAATCGCCCCGGTGGTTTGCTGCAGGTTGTCCAACGTGTTGCTCAGACGCTCGACGTTCTCGCGGGAGAACATGTGGTTGGCGTTGTGCAGCAGCAGGTTAATGCTGGTCATCAGGTCGTTGCTGTTATTGAGCAGGCGTGCGATCGGCGAGGGCGAGGCGATGATTTCTGGCAGGTTGCCGTCTTTGCCCTTGAGCTCCGGGCTTTGCGGTGTGCCGCCGCTGAGCTGGATGATCGAGGTGCCGGTGATGCCGGTCAGGGCCAGCTTGGCCTGGGTGTCTTCCTTGATCGGCGTCTGCCCGGACAGGCGGATGCGTGCGAGTACACGGCGCGGGTCTTTGGGGTCCAGGCGCAGGCTGATCACATCGCCGACCTTGATCCCGCTGTACTGTACCGAACTGCCCTGGGACAGGCCGCTGACGGCCTCGTTGAACACCACTTCATAGTCCTGAAAGGCGCTATCGACGCTGGACTTGGCCAGCCACAGGCCAAACAGCATCGCGCCGACTACCACGATCACGCTGAACAGACCGATCATCACATGATGGGCTCGGGTTTCCATGTCATACCTCGTTGAGCGATTGAGCGGCATTCAATGCCGCGCGGCCCCGGGGGCCGTGGAAGTATTCGTGAATCCAGGCGTCGTCCGTTTCCGAGACGACATCGATGGCATCGGCCACCAGCACTTTTTTCTGCGCCAGCACCGCCACGCGGTCGGTGATGGTGTACAGCGTGTCCAGGTCGTGGGTGACCAGGAACACACTCAAGCCCAGCGCATCGCGCAGGGTCAGGATCAGTTGGTCGAATTGCGCGGCGCCAATCGGGTCGAGGCCGGCGGTGGGTTCGTCGAGAAACAGGATGTCCGGGTCCAATGCCAACGCCCGCGCCAAGGCCGCGCGCTTGATCATGCCGCCGGAGAGTGACGATGGGTACTTGTCCGCCGCCGACAGCGGCAACCCCGCAAGGGCAAGCTTGACCGCAGCCAGGTGTTCGGCATCGGCGCGGCTGAGGCCGGCGTGTTCGATCAATGGCAGCGCGACGTTCTCGGTGACGGTCAGCGAGGAAAACAGCGCGCCTTTCTGGAACAGCACGCCGAAGCGCCGTTCCACCAGTGAGCGCTCATGTTCGGACAGGCTTGGCAGGTTCTTGCCGAACACCCGCACTTCGCCTTCGCTGGGGCGGCGCAGGCCGACGATGCTGCGCAGCAACACCGACTTGCCGCTGCCGGAGCCGCCGACCACTGCCAGGATCTCGCCTTTATACAACTCCAGGTCGAGGTTTTCATGCACGCTCTGGCTGCCAAAGCGGTTGCACAGGCCGCGCACTTCGATCACCGCCTCAGTGGGCGAACGGTGTAGACGACTCACCAGCCCATCTCCATAAAGAACAGCGCGGCGACGGCATCCAGCACGATCACCACAAAGATCGATTGCACCACGCTGGAGGTGGTGTGGGCGCCGACCGACTCGGCGCTGCCGCTGACCTTGAAGCCTTCGAGGCAGCCAATCGCGGCAATCAGGAAGGCGAAGATCGGCGCTTTCACCATACCGACCAGGAAATGCTGCACACCAATGTCCGATTGCAGCAGCGAGAGGAACATCGCCGGGGAAATATCCAAGGCCAAGGCGCACACCACACCGCCGCCGACAATCCCCGAGAGCATCGCCAGGAACGTCAGCATCGGCAGCGACACCAGCAGCGCCATCACCCGTGGCAGTACCAGCAGCTCCATCGGGTCCAGGCCCAGGGTGCGGATCGCGTCGATTTCTTCGTTGGCCTTCATCGAACCGATTTGTGCGGTAAAGGCGCTGGCGGTGCGGCCGGCGATCAGGATGGCGGTGAGCAGTACGCCGAACTCCCGCAGGAACGAGAACGCCACCAGGTCCACGGTGAAGATGGTCGCCCCAAAACTCTTGAGCACCGTGGCGCCGAGAAACGCCACCACCGCGCCGACCAAGAAGGTCAGCAACGCCACAATGGGCGCGGCATCCAGGCCGGTTTGTTCGATGTGCGCGACCATCGGTGTGAGACGCCAGCGCTTGGGGCGGAACATGCCACGGGCGAAGGTTTCGAGGATCAGGCCGATGAAGCCGAGCAGCTTCATGCCGTCTTGCCACACGGTATCTACGGCGCGGCCGATGCGCGCCAACACTTGGATGCCGGTCGCCTCTTCCGGCTCTTTGGTCGGTACGCAGAAATCATTGAGTGAGCGGTAGACAGTCTTGAGCAGCGCGCGGTCGGCGGCAGACAAGCTGCAATCGGTTTGCTCGGCGGACTGCTCGATACGCTCCGGGCCCAGCAGCTCCACCAGCAGCGACGCGCCGGCGGTATCCAGGGCGCCCAAGCCATTCAGGTCGATGCGCGCGCCGGCGTCGTATTGGCCGTCGAGCGTGTCCGACAGCTTCTTCAGGTTTGCGTAGTGGGCAAGCGTCCAGTCCCCCGTAATCCTGAGTAACGGGGGGGCGGAAGAAGTATCCAAGTGGGCTGCGCCGGCTGTTGTACGGGTGGTCATAAGCTCCGAGCTTGTTTGGCTATCCAGAATCCCTACGTAATAGCACGATACAACCTACTTTGGGTTGTCCGTTTGTGCTGTGTCAGTGACTTTGAAGCGCAGCACACCGATGACCTGGCCGTCTTCCGTCAGCACTCGCACTTGCCAGCGGCCTACCGCATCGGCGGGGAAGTTCTGCTTGTGGGTCCAGGCGCGGTAGCCTTCCTTGCGCCCGCCGTGGATATCCAAGGCGATGCGGTCGACCTCTTGGCCGTTGAATTTCCACACGTGGTAAATCCGCTCGTCCAGCCCGCGCGGTGCGTTGATTGCGGTGTAGGCGTACAGCCCGCCGCTGCGCAATTGGGCGGCGCTGACTTCCTTGAGGTCGTCACCGGGCGTGCGGTCTTGCAGCTGCGTGCTGATTGCCACTTCGGTCATCCATAACGTGGCGGGCGGCACCCAGCTGCGCAGGAACCAACCCGCGCAACCAATGGCGGCCGTCACGCCCAGTAGCATCGCCCAGCCTTTGATACTGCGCAGCGGCAGGCTTGCGGCCAGGCTCGGGATCGACAGCGCCATGGCTACGCCCAGCGCCAATTTGTAGCTCTCTGCGGTCGTCAGGTGCAGGATGATCGGCAACGCGGTGAGCAGCGCGGCGAACAGGGTCAGAGTGTGCAGCGCCAGGAACAGCGAGCGTTTCGGCGCCAGCCACTTGTAGTACAGCGGGTCGGTGATCGACACCAGCGCCGCCGCGCCGAGCAGGCCGGTGAACACCGATTGGCCGCTGTTCCAGGCGGTGGTGACAAAAAAGAACGGCAGCACAAAGAACAGGCTTTCCTGGTGGATCATCTGGGTGGCGTAGCGCAGCAGCGGCTCGGGGATTTCCCGGTTGAAGACTTTGGTGAACAGCCGGGTAAAGCTGTTTTCCAGCATCAGCCACAGCCAGCTCACCAGCATGATCACCGCGATCCAGCTGGCCATGCCTTGCTGGCGGTCCACCAAGATGAAACTGCACACGCCCGAGATAAAGCCGCCGAGCGCAATCACCCCAGGGTAGCGCTTGATCAATACGAGGATGCGCTGGATAAGGGGCGGCAGGTTTGGCATGGGCGGTTCACAGTGTATGTAGGAAAAAACCCAGACAGAATAACGTCTTAGCCCTGTGTTCGGTGCCTCATTGCGCGGTCCGTTTGCGATAAAGCCGCAAGCCGCCCAGCACAATCGCGATTAACCCGAGCACGCCGGCGCCGATCCAGGTCAGGCTGTCGTAGCTCAGCAGTGGTTTTTCGATGCGCCAATAGCCCGGCTGCTCGAAAACCTGGCGCATGGCCTGGTTGGCCTGTTTCAGGTTCACGGCCTTGATGCGTTTGACTGGGTCGCTGAAGTGGCCGTCGGCGTAGTCGCCGGAGGCACTCCAGTAATAATCGGCCAACGCGCTGTTGCCCTGCACGGCCCAGGCTTGGCGCGCGATGGCGGCTTGCTGCAGGCGCACGAATGTCGTTGCGTCGAGACCGTCCTTGAGCAGTTGCGCCTTGAGGTCCTGCAGCACTTGTTCGGCTTCGGGCAGGTTATCCCGCTCGAGGTCGGCATTCAGGCTGAGGAAACCTACGCCGCCGAGCACTTCGCGCTCGCTCCATGGGCCGTAGGACAAACCGTGCTTGAGGCGCAGTTGGCGGTACAGCGCCCAGTCGAGGTAGTCCTTGAGCAAGTCGTAAGTTTCATCGTGCTGGTCGTCCAGCACCGGTTCGGGGAACAGCCAGTGCAGTTTGGCGCTGTCACCGACCCAGCCGTGGATCAGGTCACGGTGGCTGGCGGCGGCGTGCTGGATTTGCGGTAGCGGCAAATGCTCGCTCGGTTCGATGGGATCAAGTTGGCCGTAGGTGCGTTCCAGGTAAGCCGGCAACAGCTTGTCGAGGTCGCCGACGATGATCAGCGTCATGTTATTGGGCGCGTACCAGTTTTTGCGCAGGGTCTGCAGCTGATCGCGGGTCAGGTGGTCGACCTCGGCGCGTTCGGCGCATTTGAGGCCCAACTCAACAGCCAATTGGTTGCTGGCGGTGTGGCCGAGGTCCTGGCGGTCGAGCAGGCGTTGCAGGTGTGAGTAATGGCCGCCGTCTTCGCGTTCGACCACTTGCTTTGCCGCGTTGATGTTGGCGTCGGTCAGCTCGGAGCGGGTGAGGATCGCCAGCAGCAGGTCGAGCACCTTGCGCTGGTTCTGCGCCGGGGCTTCGATCACAAAGGTGGTGTCGGCGTTGCTGGTGTAGGCGTTCCACTCGCCGCCCAAGGCCTGCATGCGGTCTTCGAGGTCGCCTTCGCCACCGCCGTCGATGCCGCTGAACAACAAGTGTTCGAGCAGGTGCGGCAGCTCCTTTTCTTCGCAGGGGAAGTCATCCAGGCCTACGCCTACCACCAAGCGGATGGCCACGTGCCCGCGTTCGGTGCCCGGCTTGAGCAGCAATTGCAGGCCGTTGGGCAAGGTGTAGCCCTCGACTTGCAAGCGGTCAAAAGCGAAGGCGTGTGCAGAGCCCATGAGCAGGCAGACGAATAACAGGCGACGCATAACAGCTTCCTGGCGAGTGGGGTCCACTGTTAACTGACTTCACTCGCCGTCTTACGTTCAGGGTGAATGGGTGATGTCGGCGATATCTTCGGCGGAGAGCGCGCCGGTGTCGGATGTTTCGAGCACCACATAGGCGCTGCTGCAGAATAGCGAGTTGAGGCGTTTCATGTCGGCAATCAGCTCCAGGTGCAAGGAGCTGGTTTCCAGGCTCTGTACGATTTTGCGTTGCAGACGGCTGACATGCGCGTGCGCCAGACGCCGTTCCTGTGCGCGGAAGCGGCGCTTCTCGCGCAGCAATTGGCGGGCGCTTTCCGGGTCGGCGCTGAGGAACACCGACAGGCCCAGGCGCAGGTTGGCAATCAGCTGAGTATGCAGGCCCGCCAGCTCTTCCAGGCCCACTTCGGAGAACTGCCGGCGCTGCGAGGTTTTCTGCTGCTGGACCTTGCGCAGCATGCGTTCGATCAGGTCACCGGCCAGTTTCAGGTTGATCGACAGTTCGATGATCTCGGCCCAGCGGCGGCTGTCTTGTTCGCTGAGGTCTTCGCGGGGCATTTGCGCCAAGTAAAGTTTGATCGCGCTGTACAGCGCTTCGACGTCATCACTGAGGCTGCGCATTTCCTGGGTGATGGCGGTCTGCTTGCCGCGTAACACTTCGAGCATCGCGGTGAGCATGTTGTCGATCAGGTCACCCAGGCGCAGGGTTTCGCGGGCAGCGTTGGCGAGGGCCAGGCTTGGGGTGGCGAGTGCCGCAAGGTCGAGGTGGCGTGGTTTGGCTTTGCCGTTGGTCTCGGCTTGTTCCGGCAGCAACCAGGCGCACAGGCGTGACATCGGCCCGATGGTCGGCAACAGGATCAGACAGCGGCTGACGTTGTAGAGCAGGTGGAAGGTAATGACCATGCCTTGGGCGCTGTAGTCCAGACCGTCCATCCAGCCGACAAGCGGGTCGAGTACCGGAATGATCAACAGCAAGCCAATCAGTTTGTACAGCAGGCTGCCCAGTGCCACTTGCCGACCGGCTGCGTTCTGCATGCTGGTGCTGAGGAAAGCCAGCACGCCACTGCCGATATTGGCGCCGATCACCAGACCGATCGCCACGTGCAGGCCGATCACGCCGGCGCCGGCCAGGGTTGCCGTGAGCAACACGGCGGCCAGGCTGGAGTAGGAAATCATGGCGAAGAGTGCGCCGACCAAGGCATCCAACAAGATGTCGCCGGTCAGCGAGGCGAACAGCACTTTGACGCCTTGGGCATGGGTAATCGGCCCGGCGGCTTCGACGATCAACTGCAGGGCCAGAATGATCAGGCCCAGGCCGATCCCGACGCGGCCCATCTGCCCGGCCCGCGTCTGTTTGCGCGACAGGAAGAAAATCACCCCCAGAAAGATCAGCAGCGGCGACAGCCAGGACAGGTCAAACGTCAGCACCCTCGCCATCAACGCCGTACCGACGTCGGCGCCGAGCATGGTCGCCAGGGCGGGCATCAGCCCCATCAGGCCTTGGCCTACAAATGAGGTGACCAGCATCGCCGTGGCGTTGCTGCTCTGCACCATGGCCGTCACCAGGATACCGGCGATAAACGCCAGCCAGCGCTTGGACATGTTCTGCCCGATGACTTGGCGCAAGTTGGAACCGTAGACCCGCAAGATGCCGGTACGAACGATGTGCGTGCCCCAGATAAGCAGGGTCACGGCGGAAAGCAGATTGAGCAAGGTCAGCATGCTCGGCCCCCCGTGTGGTTTAGCTCAAAAAGAGCAAATAAGAATTGCCGCGTGCCGCTCTACGTCTTGTACTTAAGCTGTAGTTGGCGAATGGGCTGCGCGCCAGCATCGCATAGCTAAAGTAGGGTTTGAAATAAAACTGTCATGAAGATCGTTCCCACGCTCTGCGTGGAAATGCATCCCGTGACGCTCTGCGTCGCGTTGAGGGTAGGACGCGGAGCGTCTCCGTAGGCGACATACCCACGCAGAGCGTGGGAATGATCATGGGGCGCGAACGCCCCATTTCAGCAGCGGGTGTGTGTTATTGACCCGGAATGTCCTTGCGCAGTTTCACCGGATCCTGCTGTTTCCTGTTTTTCGCGATGGCGGTGCGCATCTTGATGTTGACCGCTTCCACCGCCAGCGAGAACGCCATGGCGAAGTAGACGTAGCCTTTTGGCACGTGCACACCGAAGGATTCGGCGATCAACACCGTACCCACGACCAGCAGGAACGACAGTGCGAGCATTTTCAGCGACGGGTGCTTGTCGATGAATTCGCTGATGGTGCCGGCCGCCAGCATCATCACCAGTACGGCCACCACGATCGCCGCGATCATGACGGGCACGTGGGAAACCATGCCGACCGCAGTGATCACCGAGTCCAGGGAGAACACGATGTCGATGATCGCGATCTGGATGATGGTGTAGATGAATTTGCCTCCCTTGCCGCCTGGTTCGTCGTGGGTTTCGTCTTCACCTTCCAGCGCGTGGTACATCTCCTGGGAGCTTTTCCACAGCAGGAACAGGCCACCGAAGAACAGGATCAGGTCGCGACCGGAAATGCCTTGGCCGAAGACCACGAACAGGTCGGCGGTCAGTTGCATGACCCAGGTGATCGACAGCAGCAACAGGATTCGCGTGACCATGGCCAGGGCCAGGCCGAAGATCCGAGTGCGCGCCTGCATATGCTTGGGCATGCGGCTGACCAGGATCGAAATCATGATGATGTTATCGATGCCCAGGACGATCTCGAGGGCCGTCAGGGTGAAAAAGGCAATCCAGATTTCCGGATTGGTCAGCCATTCCATGTGTATTCCTTTAAGCAAATGTTAAACCGCGCAAGCTGCAGCGCCGCGCGGGTGAGCGGGTACGACTATAGAGTGCTGAACAGCGGAAAAATCCCCATCAGCAAAGCGGCGAACATTATGCAAAGGCATACCAGCACTGCCCACTTGAGGGTAAAGCGTTGGTGGTCGCCAAATTCGATACCGGCCAGGGCTACCAGCAGGTACGTCGAGGGTACCAGCGGGCTGAGCAAATGCACGGGTTGGCCGACGATGGACGCGCGAGCCATTTCCACGGCGGTGATGCCGTAGTGGCTGGCGGCTTCGGCGAGTACGGGCAGTACGCCGTAGTAGAACGCATCGTTGGACATGAAGAAGGTAAACGGCATGCTGACCAGCGCGGTGATCACCGCCAGGTAAGGGCCCATGGCTTCCGGAATGACCGCCAGCAGGCTTTTGGACATGGCGTCGACCATGCCGGTGCCCGACAGGATGCCGGTGAAGATACCGGCGGCGAAGATCAGCCCCACCACCGCCAGTACGCTGCCTGCGTGGGCGGCGACGCGGTCTTTCTGCTGTTGCAGGCACGGGTAGTTGACGATCATCGCAATACTGAACGCCACCATGAACAGCACCGGCAGCGGCAAGAGGCCGGCGATCAGGGTGCACATCAGGGCGAAGGTCAGGGCACCGTTGAACCAGATCAGCTTCGGACGGCGGGCGTCCGGGAATTGCGAAACGCTGATCTCGCTGTGGTCGATTTCATCACCTTGCAGGTGCAGTTCACCCAGGCGCGCACGTTCGCGCTTGCCGTACATGTAGGCGATCACCAGGATCGCCACCACGCCGGCGGCCATGGCCGGGATCATCGGTACGAAAATATCTGAGGGGTCCACATGCAGCGCACTGGCGGCGCGGGCGGTGGGGCCACCCCACGGGGTCATGTTCATCACGCCGCCGGCGAGGATGATCAGGCCGGCCATGATCCGCGGGCTCATGCCGATGCGCTGATACAGCGGCAGCATGGCGGCGACGCAGATCATGTAGGTGGTGGCGCCGTCACCGTCGAGGGACACCACCAGAGCCAGCACGGCGGTGCCGACCGACACTTTCAGCGGGTCGCCCTTGACCATCTTGAGGATCTTGCGCACGGCCGGGTCGAACAGGCCGGAGTCGATCATCAGGGCAAAGTAAAGAATGGCGAACATCAGCATCACGCCGGTCGGCGCAAGTTTGGTGATGCCCGCAAGCATCATTGGGCCGATTTCGGGTGCAAAACCACCAAACAGGGCGAACAGGATCGGCACGATGATCAAGGCAATCAGCGCAGACAGGCGCTTGGTCATGATCAGGAACATGAACGTGATGACCATGGCAAAGCCAAGGAAGGTCAGCATAGGAATACTCCAGGCGTAGCGCGGCTAGGAAATGGCGAACCGAGTGGGGTCAGCGCAGTACGAAAGGCACGTAGCGTACGGTTGGAATGGGGGCGGACAGGCGGTTACGAGCGGACATCAGGAATCACCATTGTTGTTGTTAGCAGCCGGTCTGTTGCCGGCAGTGGGGCGATCCTAGACGTGGAAGCTTTCAGCCAGCTTTCGCTGTGTAATCAGATGATGAGAGGCTTATCCTGTTTTTATGTAGGAAGAGTCAGCTTGTATCTGGCGAATCAGGGAAGCTCAAGGCCCCCGGCCGCTTTGTGCAGCGCCCGCAGGTGCTCGCCCACCTGCTTGAGGTTGGCTTCGGAGGCGGCAATCTCGGCGGCGCGGGAAGGCTCCAGCAGCACCCTCACCTCTTTATCCAGCTCGCCGGTCAAGGATTGCAGCTGCTTCTGGCGTTCGGCGCTTTCCGATTCCAGGCGTTTGGATTCCGACGGTTGCGGCAGGCCGTAGCCGCCACTGCCAAGCAGTTCCGCCGGGCGGCTGAGGAAGCCGCTGTTGGCGAGGATTTGTTGCAGCGTGTTGTTGGCTTTTTCCATGCCACCGTTTTTCAGCTCGCGAGCACCCAGGTAGCGTTGTTTGACTTCGTCCTGGGCCAACATCAGTTGCCTGCGATAGCTGGCCTGTTCCAGCAGCAACAGTGCTGCGCTGGTGCGCAGGTCGGCCTGGCTGAACCATTGGCGGCGCTCTTCGGCACTGAGGGCCAGCCAGTCTTCGACCTGAGTCTGTTTGATCGGCAAGTGTTTGCGCAGCACATCGAACATCGCCTGGTAGCGCTCGCGGAACGAGTCGAAGTGGTAACCTAGGCGCAACGCCTCGCGTTTGTCGTTGAGTACACTGGTGTCAGCCAGGCCGCGCGCGCTGAGAACTTCCAGCAAGCCGTTGGGGGTGATGTTGTCCAGGCCGGTCAATTGGGGGTTGGCGCTGCCGCTACGTAACAGCTTCAGGCTCTCTACCGCACAGTTGTTGGAAATGAAGAAGTAGTTGCCGTCGTAGCTCCAATGCATTTCGGCGGCGTGCTCGACGGTGTCGTTGATCTCTTGACGCGTAAGTTTGAGCGGAACAGATGCCAGGCCGCGAAGCTCAGTTTTGGTGTATTCGTCGATCACTTGGGCCAGCGGCAGCACGAACAGTCGCGACGGGTACTTACCCACCAGTCCATCCCAGCTTGATAGTTGTACGTCACCGACGAAGGCGCGGTAGGACAACACCAGGTGTTGGTCCAGGTCCAGCCGACAATCCGGGCCGCGTGGGCGTCCGGGCGCGCAGATCACCAGGCGCAACATACTGTGGCCCCAGCGGCTGACCAGGTTCTGGTTGGCTTCGGCGAGCAGGTAGTCGATTTCATACACCCGCTCCGGGTCGACCTGGCCCAGCGGCGTCTTGGCGAAATCGTTGCCTGCGTTGAGGAACGCAAAGGTTTGGGCGCAGGTTTCTTGCTCAGGCGGCGCCCAGCCGAAGTGTTCCTTGTAATAGCGGAACAGCGAGGGGCGGCGGCAGGCGTAGCTTGGGTCGAGGAGGAAGTACTCCATGTTGACCGCCACGAACTCCAGCGGGCTGGTGGTTTCGTAGATATCTGGGCTGCGGGCGACTTGATGGTTGTTTTGTTCACGTTCGCCGCGACGGCCAACGTATTGCGGCCAGCCGGCAAGGTCCAGCAGGCGCGGGTCGTCACTTAGGGTAAAGCGGCGGTCATTCTGGCCGCGGCATTGATCGGTCAGGCCGATCAGGCCGGTGATGTTGTTCTGGCGGCTGCAGCGACGGATCAGTGTGCGCTCGTCTTTGGACCACAGGCGCGCACGGTCATAGATGTGGGTCAGTTCATGCAGCACGGTGGCGAGCATTTCGCGGCGCACGGTGCCGTGGGGGCGGTTGGTCTTCTGGGTGGCGGCGCTGCCGTCGGTCAGGCTGGCGAGCAGGTTCTGGTTGAGGTCCAGTTCGGACACCAGTGAGGCCTGGCCGTACGCGTTTTCAGGCATTTTGTCGGTCCAGCCGACATCAATGCGCCGGTCCAACTGCTCGATAAAACGCGGCGGCAAGGCGCGCATCGCTTCATCGAGCAATGCCTGGCTGGCCTGCTGTTCGGCCGGGCTCAAGCCATCGGTCTTGAGCCGCAGTTGCAGGCCGGCCTGAGCTGCGCTTGCACAGAGCAGCACAGTCCCAGCCAATAGCCAGGCGACTAGGCGCCTCACAGAGCGAGAATGGCTTCGGCGAGGGTCTGGTCACTGGCGTCGCGGGCTTGCGGCACGCGGGTTCGCAGGGTGTCGAAGGCAGCTTCGAGCTGTGCGCCGCGGATCTCGCCGTTGGTGGCTACGAAGCTGGCGGCGTCATCGTGGGCTTCGCGCACGATTTTGGAATCACGGATAGACGTGGTGGTGTCCGAGGTGAAGTCAATGGTGCGGGCCGATGCACGCACGATGATGTTACTGGTGGCCTTCAGGGTTTGCGCGTGGGCAACATCGGCCAACAACAGCAAGCCGAGAGCGGCGGCGATCAGCGGACTACGCATGGAAAAACTCCGAATTACAAAGATGATTATTGGACGAGAATTGCTTGCGCCAGTTCAAGGTCGCTGGCGTTAAGTTTTGGCTGGGTGCGGCGCAGATAATCCAGCGCAGATTCCAGACGGGCGCCCCGCCATTGGCCGTCAGTGGCGATAAAAGCGGCAGCGTCATCCTGGGCGGCCACTATCAACTTTCTGTCAAAAGGTGCGGAGGTCACCTTGCTGGTGGCATACGCACTGATAACGGTGCTCTGGGTGGTCACATCAAAGGCAAACACCGATGGCGACCAACAGGCGGAAAACAACACGGGAACGATCAACAAGCGGTATGAAAAAACCATGGGACTCGACAACTGAAAGCGAGCGCCAAGGCTAGCGCAATGCCCGGGCGAGAGCCAGCGCTGACACATTTGGTAGCGGCTGGCGCCCTCTTGCATTTGCCTTGGTCAGATGGCCAGGATCGCTTGGGCCAGCTGTGCGTCAGTAGCGGTATTGAGTTGGGGTGCCTGTTGGCGGATCTGCGCCAGGGCGCTCTCCAGTTTCACACCGCGGATGGCACCTTCGCTGGCGACAAAGCTGGCGGCGTCGTCACGCGCGGCCTGCACGACTTTATTGTCACGCAGTGAGGAGGTGGCATCCGAGCTGGCGTCGGAGGTGGCTTTCAGCGCGCCGACGATTGAATCGGTGGTCACTATGAAGCTGCTTGCGTTGGCATTGGCAGCCACGGCCAACAGGGCGGCGGCACTGAGCAGGCGAAGACGGGACATGGAGTGACTCCTGTAGATGAACAAATAAAGCGGCGCAAAGCGGCCACTGTGAAACCGACAGTGTTGCGATTGAGCATCAGACGCCGGTTCTACAAGGTTCGCCACGTATTAGTGGGATCTTAAGCTGCCGTTTACCTGTTCGGAAAGTCCCGCGGGTGTCTATTCACGCCAGAACGGCTTGGACAGCTCGGCGATTCGGTCGCCCTGGCTGATGCCCGCGTCTGAGAGTTCGCGCGGGTCAAGCTGTGCCAGTTGATGCCGCTCATGGGCCTGTCGCGCCCATCTGGCTAATGCATTGGCGGTGCGAACGAGCAGCTGTTTAAAGGACGAGCGTTGCGTGTTCATGGCTGGAGCCTTTCATGAGGTCTTGGAGCTCCATGTTGGGCGCCTCATTTCTACCGATACAGATACACCAAGGTTAAATTGTACCGCTTAACTGTAGTATTTTTTGAACTGTACTGGTTGCTGCGTAAGCCTTCTGTTCAGCGGTGAAAAAAGCTGAATCCCAGAAACAACAAAGCCCGCCTCCGGTTTCCCGGGGCGGGCTTTATTTTGACAAATCAGAGTGCTGGCGGTGGACCCGGTGGGTCAGGGCCAGCGGGCGCCAATTAGCGCCAGAACGGCTTGCTCAGCTCTTCGTAGCGTTGAGCTTCGCTGATACCGGCGTCAGCCAGCAGACGCGAGTCCAGACGAGCCAATTGGTGGCGGCTGGAAATGCGGCGCTGCCACAACATCAGGTTAGCGAGAACGCGCAAAGGCAGGGAAGCCTGGGTGTTTACAGCTTTTTCTTCGAAGAACAGATCGGAACTGAGTGTACGTTCCATGGTGACATCCTTCCGCTTGTGGCGGGATTAGGTAGTGGTTTAACTGATGCCAATGATCCTCCTCCGACGCAAGACTCACTAGATACAGTTCACCTGTATTGTGAGGGGCCAGTTAACTGTTTATAGCGGCTGTACTGTACGGAAACGGGGCAACTGTACCTGTCTGCACTTAAACGGTGCGAAATGGACGGTTTCGGCCGAAGTTATGGGATATGCATGTAGGAAAAGACCGGTACAGCAGTACAGTTTTTTACAGAAGTGACGGGTATGCCTTCGGGCTGATGCAACTGTCTTTGCATCAGCCCGAATCTGTATCAATCAGGCCTTGAGCATATGCCCGGTTTCTTCCAGGTTAATGTGCCAGCTCAGTGCTTCACGCAGGATATGCGGGGTATGCCCGCCGATAGCGCAGGCGGCGTTGAAGTAACTGTTCAGCGCATCGCGGTACGCCGGGTGCACACAGTTGTCGATGATCACCCGGGCACGCTCACGCGGTGCCAGGCCACGCAGATCGGCAAGGCCAACCTCAGTCACTAGGATGTCCACGTCGTGCTCAGTGTGGTCCACATGGCTGACCATCGGCACCACGCTGGAAATCGCGCCGCCCTTGGCAATCGACTTGGTGACGAAGATCGCCAGGTGCGCATTGCGTGCGAAGTCCCCGGAGCCCCCAATGCCGTTCATCATCCGCGTGCCGCAGATGTGGGTGGAGTTGACGTTGCCGTAGATATCAAACTCCAGCGCGGTGTTGATAGCGATGATCCCCAGACGTCGCACGACTTCAGGGTGGTTAGAGATTTCCTGCGGGCGTAGTACCAGCTTGTCCTTGTAGTGTTCCAGGTTGCCGAACACATCGGCATTGCGCCGTTCCGACAAGGTAATCGAGCTGCCCGAGGCGAAGCTCAGCTTGCCTGCGTCGATCAGGTCGAACGTCGAGTCCTGCAGCACTTCCGAATACATGGTCAGGTCTTCGAACGGCGAATCGAGCAGGCCGCACATCACTGCGTTGGCAATGTTGCCGATACCGGCCTGCAGCGGGCCGAGCTTGTTAGTCATGCGCCCGGCGTCCACTTCCTGCTTGAGAAAGTTGATCAGGTGATTGGCGATGCCTTGGGTGTCGGCGTCTGGCGGCGTCACGGTGGAGGCTGAGTCAGCCTGGTTGGTGATCACGATGGCGACGATCTTCTCGGGCGGGATCGGAATCGCGGTGCTGCCAATGCGGTCGTCGACCTTGACCAGCGGAATCGGCGTACGGGTCGGCCGGTAGGTCGGGATATAGATGTCGTGCAGCCCTTCCAGGTTCGGGTTGTGCGCGAGGTTGATCTCGACGATCACTTGCTTGGCGAAAATCGCGAAACTGGCCGAGTTGCCCACGGAGGTGGTCGGCACGATATGGCCTTGTTCGGTGATAGCGACGGCTTCGATGACGGCGATGTCCGGCAGCTTGAGCTGGTTGTTACGCAGTTGCTCGACGGTTTCCGACAGATGCTGGTCGATAAACATCACCTCGCCGGCGTTGATCGCGCGGCGCAGGGTGCTGTCCACTTGGAATGGCATGCGGCGGGACAGCACGCCGGCTTCGGTCAGTTGCTTGTCCAGGTCATTGCCCAGGCTGGCGCCGGTCATCAGGGTGATTTTCAGCGGCGAAGTCTTGGCGCGTTCGGCAAGTGCGTGAGGGACGGCCTTGGCTTCACCGGCTCGGGTGAAGCCGCTCATGCCGACGGTCATGCCGTCCTCGATCAGTGCAGCGGCGTCTGCCGCGCTCATGACCTTGTTCAACAACGAAGGCAAGCGGATACGATCACGGTACATGAATTGTTATCTCAGGCTACGGAAGCAAGGTGGGCAGTGTAGTGATTTCAAAAAAATTCGGCCCGCTACCATGGTCGAATGCCAGGCGGCGATTTAGAGCCTTTGGTCGGGTTTCATGTGAGTGTGCAGAGCGGGACGCAGAGCATCCCTGGCTGCATTCCCACGCAGAGCAGTGGAACGAAAAAACCCCAGCCTACTGGAGGCCAGGGTTTCGGGTATTGCGCTAGCGCAGTGTTATTCGACGGCCTTGACCATGTCTTCGATGACCTTCTTGGCATCACCGAAGACCATCATGGTCTTGTCCAGGTAGAACAACTCGTTGTCCAGGCCTGCATAGCCGCTGGCCATCGAGCGCTTGTTGACGATGATGGTCTTGGCTTTGAATGCTTCCAGGATCGGCATGCCGGCGATGGGTGATTTAGGGTCGTTTTTGGCGGCCGGGTTGACCACGTCGTTCGCGCCCAGCACCAGCACCACATCAGCCTGGCCGAATTCGGAGTTGATGTCTTCCATCTCAAACACCTGGTCGTAAGGCACTTCCGCCTCAGCCAGCAGCACGTTCATATGGCCAGGCATGCGCCCCGCCACCGGGTGGATCGCGTACTTCACGGTCACGCCGCGGTGGGTCAGCTTCTCGGTCAGCTCTTTAAGCGCATGTTGCGCGCGTGCCACCGCCAAGCCATAGCCCGGCACGATGATCACGGTGTCGGCGTTGGTCAGCAGGAAGGTAGCGTCGTCGGCGGAGCCGGACTTCACCGGGCGCGCTTCTTTAGAGCCCGCCGGGCCGGCTGCATCCGCTGTGTTGCCGAAACCGCCGAGCAGCACATTAAAGAAGGAGCGGTTCATCGCCTTGCACATGATGTACGACAGAATCGCGCCGCTGGAGCCCACCAGGGAGCCGGCGATGATCAGCATCGAGTTGTTCAGCGAGAAGCCGATACCCGCCGCTGCCCAGCCTGAGTAGCTGTTGAGCATCGACACGACTACCGGCATGTCGGCGCCGCCAATCGGGATGATGATCAGCACACCGAGCACGAACGCCAAGGCCAGCATCAATGCGAAGGCACTGAGGTTGCCGGTGAACATGAACGCCAGGCCGAGGCCGAGGGTGGCCAGGCCGAGCACCAAGTTTAGCTTGTGCTGGCCGCCGAACTGTACCGGTGCGCCTTGGAACAGGCGGAACTTGTACTTGCCCGAGAGTTTGCCGAACGCGATTACCGAACCGGAGAAGGTAATTGCGCCGATGGCTGCACCGAGGAACAGTTCCAGGCGGTTGCCGGCAGGGATCGAGTCGCCCAGGTGCTTGACGATGCCCAGCGATTGCGGCTCGACCACGGCGGCGATGGCGATAAATACTGCGGCCAAGCCGATCATGCTGTGCATGAACGCGACCAGCTCAGGCATTTTGGTCATTTCTACGCGCTTGGCCATGATCGAACCGGCGGTGCCGCCGATCAGCAGGCCGACGATCACGTAGCCGATACCGGCGGTGGCCAGTTCAGCCCCAAGCTTATAGATGAGGCCCACGGTGGTCAGCACCGCCAGCGCCATGCCGAGCATGCCGAACAGGTTGCCGCGCCGCGAGGTAGTTGGGTGCGACAGGCCTTTGAGGGCCTGGATAAAGCAAATCGACGCGATCAAGTAGAGCGTCGTGACCAGATTCATGCTCATGACGATGGCGCCTCTGCTTTTACTTTCGGGGCTTTCTTCTTGAACATTTCCAGCATTCTGCGGGTTACCAAAAAACCGCCGAACACATTAACTGCCGCCAAGGCCACGGCCAGGGTGCCCATGGTCTTGCCCAATGGTGTAACGGTGAGCGCTGCAGCCAGCATGGCGCCGACGATCACAATTGCTGAGATTGCGTTCGTCACCGCCATCAATGGCGTGTGCAGCGCAGGTGTCACGTTCCAGACCACGTGGTAACCGACATAAATCGCCAGCACAAAGATGATCAGGTTGTAGATACCGGGGGAGATAAGCTCTTCCATCGTCTGAATCCCTGCTTAGGCGTTTTTGCGGATGACTTGGCCGTCGCGGCACATCAGGCACGCGGCGACGATGTCGTCTTCGAGGTTGATTTCAAACTGCCCTTCCTTGTTGAAGACCAGCTTCAGGAAGTCCAGCAGGTTGCGTGCATACAAAGCTGAAGCGTCGGCAGCGACGGCACCGGCCAGGTTGGTCGGGCCACAGATGGTCACGCCGTTTGCCACGACGACCTGATCGGCCACGGTCAGCGGGCAGTTACCACCTTGGGCGGCGGCGAGGTCGATGACCACCGAGCCTGGCTTCATGTGTGCGACGGTTTCGGCGCTGAGCAGAGTCGGCGCCTTGCGGCCCGGGATCAACGCGGTGGTGATGACGATGTCGGCCTGCTTGGCGCGCTCGTGCACGGCCAGGGCCTGGCGCTGCATCCAACTGCTTGGCATCGGGCGTGCGTAACCGCCAACACCGACGGCGCATTCGCGCTCTTCATCGGTTTCGTACGGCACGTCGACGAACTTGGCGCCGAGGGATTCGATCTGCTCTTTCACCGCTGGGCGCACGTCGGACGCTTCGATCACCGCACCCAGGCGTTTCGCCGTGGCGATGGCCTGAAGACCTGCGACGCCAGCGCCGAGGATCAGCACGCGGGCAGCTTTCACGGTGCCAGCAGCCGTCATCAGCATCGGCATGAAGCGCGGGTAGTGATGGGCTGCAAGCAGCACTGCTTTGTAGCCGGCGATGTTGGCTTGCGACGACAGCACATCAAGGCTCTGGGCCCGTGAGGTGCGCGGCGCAGCTTCCAGCGCGAAGGCAGTGATGCCGCGCTCGGCCAGCTTGGCAATGGTTTCGTTGCTGAACGGATTGAGCATGCCTACAACGACGGTGCCGCTTTTGATCAGCCCCAGTTCGTTGTCGCTGGGGGCGACCACCTTGAGAATCAGCTCGGCGCCAAACGCCTCGCTGGCACTGCCAATGGTTGCGCCTGCCGCTTCGTAGGCACTGTCGACGACGCTGGCATTAACGCCTGCGCCGCTTTGAACAGTGACCTTATGGCCCTGGCCGATCAGCTTCTTGATGGTTTCCGGGGTGGCAGCCACCCGCGTTTCACCGGTCTGGGTTTCGAGAGGAACACCAATGTGCACGTCAAATCTCCTGCATGATCTTTTTGCTTTTGATCTTTTTGTAAAAAGGCCAGTGCACCGTGAGTGGCGCAACTGGGGCGGCCGATCAGCACGATCCCGCTGAAATGACAGCGGGGCGCGGCATTTTGCAGGCGAACTTTACGGCCTTCAAGGGATTATGACGGGTGACGAAAAATTAACTACAAGTCACCCTGTGACTGATTGTCGCAACGCCTCGAAATAACCTCTTTAAATACAGGTGTTTAAAGGGATTTAGGCGGTTTACGTATGTTTTACAATCGTGGTTGTGAATAGTCGGGCATTGGCCAGTGATAGTCGCTACAAGCCAAGTGAATCATGGCCTTGAGCCTTATCTATTGCAGAGAAGTACAGTCTGCTTAAATGCGACATATACGTATATCTGTAGTGCCAATAATTATCTGACTACAAAGTCAACGGCTCGGTTTTTGCCTTTAAACGCTGGGGCTATAGCGCTGCGACTGATCAATCAACCAGTCTCTGAATGCGTGCAGCGATGCAGATTCGACTTTTCTCTCGGGAATCATCAAGTAGTAGGCCTTCGAACTGCTCAGCGCCTCTGGGCTTGCGATCATCAGTTGGTTCTCCTCCAGCTCGCGCTGGATAAGGAACGGCGGTATCAGCGCGATCCCCATGTCATGCATGGCGGCCTGAGACAACATCGAGAATAGCTCGTAACGCGGGCCTGTCATGTCGCGGGGTATGTTCAGTTGTTGCGCGTTGAACCATTGGCGCCAGGCGTAAGGCCGTGTGGTTTGCTGCAGCAGCGGCAGTTCTGCGATCTCTTGGGGGCTGAAGTGGGTGCGGGTGCCCAGTAATCGCGGACTGCACACCGGAACCGGGTTTTCCCCCATCAGCCGGTGGGACTCGGTCCCAGACCAGTCGGCATCGCCAAAGTAGATTGCGGCATCGAATTCGGTATCGGCAAATAGAAACGGGCGCGTGCGGTTGGTGAGATTGACGGTGACTTCCGGGTGCTGGCGTTGAAAGTCCTTGAGGCGCGGGATCAGCCATTGGGTGCCGAAGGTTGGCACCACGGCGAGCTCGATGACGCTGGCGCCCTGCTGTCCCATTACTGACAAGGTGTCTCGCTCTACCGCGTCCAGCTGCATAGCGACGCGACGGCTGTAGGACAACCCCGCTTCGGTCAGCTTTACTCCGCGCCGTGAGCGCCGAAACAGCTCGACACTTAAAAACTCCTCAAGGCTGGCGATCTGTCGACAGATGGCGCCTTGGGTGATGGAAAGCTCCTGCGCCGCCTTGGTAAAGCTCTCGTGGCGGGCCGCGGCTTCAAAACTGACCAGGGCGGTGGTGCTGGGAATTTTTCTGCGCATGTACGTAGTACTCACTTATAAAGCGCGTCTGCGCCCTTCTCAGTCGTTTCGAAGTGAGAAATTAGCACAACCCTATGCAGAAGCCTCGTTTGCCCTCTGCGACTGCCCGGCCTAGGCTGCATCCACGACTTCTGATTTTTTCCGCGAGGACTTATTCATGGCTGGTAAGGCAAGCTTCAACTGGATCGATCCACTGCTGCTGGATCAACAGCTCACCGAAGAAGAGCGCATGGTGCGTGACAGTGCTGAGCAATTCGCCCGGGACAAGCTGGCGCCGCGTGTGCTCGAAGCCTTTCGCCATGAAAAGACCGACCCTGCGATCTTCCGCGAGATGGGCGAAACGGGCCTGTTGGGCGCGATGATCCCCGAGCAGTACGGTGGCAGTGGCTTGAACTACGTCAGCTATGGGCTGATTGCCCGTGAGGTCGAGCGTGTCGACTCCGGCTATCGCTCGATGATGAGTGTGCAGTCATCACTGGTCATGGTGCCTATCAATGAATTTGGCACTGAGGCACAGAAGCAGAAGTACCTGCCGAAGCTGGCCTCTGGCGAGTGGATCGGCTGCTTCGGCTTGACTGAGCCTAATCACGGCTCCGACCCAGGCGCGATGATTACGCGGGCCCGTAAGGTGGACGGCGGCTACAGCCTGAGCGGCGCCAAGATGTGGATCACCAATAGCCCGATCGCCGATGTGTTTGTGGTGTGGGGCAAGGACGATGCCGGTGATATTCGTGGTTTTGTCCTGGAGAAAGGCTGGAAAGGCCTGAGTGCTCCGGCGATTCACGGCAAGGTCGGCCTGCGCGCTTCCATTACCGGTGAGATCGTCATGGATAACGTGTTTGTGCCGGAAGAAAACATCTTTCCGGATGTGCGTGGCTTGAAAGGGCCTTTCACCTGCCTTAACTCGGCGCGCTATGGCATTTCCTGGGGGGCGCTGGGGGCCGCCGAGTTCTGCTGGCACACCGCTCGCCAGTACACCCTGGATCGTCATCAGTTCGGGCGTCCATTGGCGGCGACGCAACTGATCCAGAAGAAGCTGGCCGATATGCAGACCGAGATCACGATGGCCTTGCAAGGCTGCCTGCGCTTGGGGCGTATGAAGGATGAAGGTACGGCTGCGGTTGAGATTACTTCGATCATGAAGCGCAACTCCTGCGGCAAGTCCCTGGATATCGCGCGTATGGCGCGGGACATGCTAGGGGGCAACGGTATTTCTGATGAGTTCGGGGTGGCGCGTCACTTGGTCAACCTGGAGGTGGTTAACACCTATGAAGGTACGCATGACGTGCACGCCCTGATTCTTGGGCGTGCGCAAACCGGTCTTCAAGCGTTCTATTAATAGGAGCACGGCATGGGCGCGCTTTCACATCTGCGGGTATTGGATTTATCGAGAGTGCTGGCGGGCCCTTGGTCCGGGCAAATCCTGGCGGACCTTGGGGCTGAGGTGATCAAGGTCGAGCGGCCGGGTAATGGCGATGACACGCGCGCCTGGGGGCCGCCCTTCCTTAAGGATGCGTATGGCGAGAACACCAGTGAGGCGGCCTATTATCTGTCGGCCAACCGAAACAAGGAGTCGGTGACCATCGACTTCACGCGGCCGGAGGGGCAGAAGCTGGTGCGTGACCTGGCGGCGAAGTCCGACATCCTGATCGAGAATTTTAAAGTGGGTGGCCTGGCGGCGTATGGGCTGGACTATGAGTCGCTGAAGGAGATCAATCCGGAGTTGATCTATTGCTCTATCACCGGCTTTGGTCAGACCGGGCCCTACGCGGCGCGCGCGGGCTATGACTTCATGATTCAGGGGTTGGGCGGGCTCATGAGCTTGACCGGTCGGCCTGAGGGTGATGATGGCGCTGGGCCGGTAAAGGTTGGAGTGGCGCTGACGGACATCTTGACGGGGCTCTACTCGACTGTGGCGATCTTGGCAGCGCTGGCGCACCGGGACCATGACGGCGGCGGGCAGCATATTGATATGGCGTTGCTGGACGTGCAGGTGGCCTGCCTGGCTAACCAGGCGATGAATTACCTGACGACGGGTGTGTCGCCCAAGCGGCTGGGCAATGCTCACCCGAATATTGTGCCTTATCAGGATTTCCCCACGGCCGATGGTGACTTCATCCTGACGGTGGGTAATGACGGGCAGTTTCGCAAGTTCGCTGAGGCGGCTGGGCAGCCGCAGTGGGCGGACGATCCGCGCTTTGCTACTAATAAGGTGCGGGTGGCTAACCGTGCGGAGCTGATTCCGTTGATTCGCCAAGCTACGGTCTTCAAGACGACGGCTGAATGGGTGACGCAGCTGGAGCGAGTGGGCGTGCCGTGTGGGCCTATCAATGACTTGGCGCAGGTATTCGCCGATCCGCAGGTCAAGGCGCGTGGG